>CASFMJ010000067.1 GCA_949295785.1 uncultured Bacillota bacterium
GTTATCTATTAGGAACGGCTGAATTCAGCTATTCCTCAACTGGAATTACCATAGAAGGCTAATTTACAGAAAAAGTTTCACAGTCTCCTCGCATTATTTCTTTTTTTCAATAATTTCTCGCAAATGGGGGTTTTTTATTTTTATCTTTGTCCCCTTCATTCCCATAGAACGAGACATGATTATTCCTGCGCTTTCAAGTTTACGCAAGGCATTTACCACAAGAGAATTGGTAATATTGTTTTTTTCAGCCACCTTGCTGGTAACAAGGATTCCTTCATTTTCGCTGAATTCATCAAATATTTTTATCACTGCTTCTATCTCAGAAAGTGACAGGGATTCAAAAGCCATCTCTACTGCTGTATTCTGACGCCTGTCTTCTTCCTGCTTAAGATTGATATTTCTCTGTATCTCCAATCCGGCCACAGCTGCGCCATACTCGCACAATGCCATATCCTCATCAGAAAACACTGTCCCGTATCTGGTTACTATGAGAGTTCCCAGTCTCTTACCTCCACAGAAGCTGGGTACTATACAATGATATTTCCCTGCCATCGTATAATTCTCACCCATAAGATCAAGAGCCTTCTGGCCGTATACATTGGCAAGGGTGGTATTTATTTTCATAAAATTATTATTATGATATTCGGGTATATGTTCATCACCCTTTTCATCTACCTCTGTTGAAGTATCTTCAGCATTGATATATCCTGTGCCCAGAACATTTCCTGCTGCATCAGTCAGATATACGTTGGCATTTATCACATCACTGAGTATCTTGCTCAGCTGATCGTAAGAAAGGCTCCCTGTAGTGCTTTCTGTCAGTACCCAGTTCAACCTGCGTATGCGTTCAAGTATCTTTTCTGACATTTTAATATGCCTCCGTAAACTTTTACAGGATAAATCTATCCAGATCTTCTTTATGGATCGTTTCCTGGAATTTCTCTTTTACATATTCATCAGTAATTACTATTTTTTCTTCGTCCATTTCCGGTATATTGAATGAGATGTCCTCCAGAAGCTTTTCAAGCACCGTATGAAGACGCCTTGCACCGATATTTTCCGTCTGCTCATTCATGAGAAATGACATTGTTGCTATCTCGTCTATGGCTCCTTCTGAAAATTCCACTTCTATACCCTCTGTCTCCAGAAGAGCTTTATGCTGCTTTATCAGCGCATTTTCAGGCACTGTGAGTATATTTATGAAATCCTCTTTTGTAAGACTTTCCAGCTCCACTCTTATAGGAAATCTTCCCTGCAGTTCCGGTATGAGATCTGTCGGTTTGGCTGTGTGGAATGCACCTGCGCCTATAAAAAGAATATGATCTGTCTTTACAGGGCCATATTTTGTATTTATAACACTTCCTTCCACAATAGGCAGGATGTCCCTCTGTACGCCCTCTCTTGATACGTCAGCTCCTGAAGTCATACGTGATCCGGAAGCAATCTTATCTATTTCATCTATAAATATTATGCCGTTCTGTTCAGCATTTTCTATGGCTTCATCTGTTACCACATCCATATCTATAAGTTTCTGCGCTTCCTGTTCCCTTAAAATTTTGCGGGCATCTTTCACCTTGCAGTTTTTTTTCTTTGTCCTTTCGGGAGCCATATTGCCGAAAATGTTTCCTATAGCTATGGACATTCCCTCATTACTCATATCAAGCTGATTCCCCTTAGGAGTATCCACTACTTCGATTTCAATATACTGTTCTTCAAGAAGTCCCTGCCTGAGCTGCTGCCTCACTTGTTCTCTGGCCATTTCCACATCCATATCCTCTTTGGTAGGCTCTTTTTCTTTTGCTGCCTGTCCATCCAGATACTGCTGTTTCTGGCTCTGATATCCTCCGCTGTTCATTATAAAGTCAAAAGGACTTTTGGCCTGAGCCGGAGATTTCTTCTTTTTACCGGGAATTATGGCTTCAACTATTTTTTCTTCTGCTATCTTATCAGCAATATTGTATTTTTCTTCAAGCTTTGTCTGTTTAGTAATTCTCATGGAAGCTTCCACAAGATCACGCACCATGGAATCCACATCACGGCCTACATAACCCACCTCAGTGAATTTCGTCGCTTCTACTTTAACAAAAGGTGCATCCATAAGTTTTGCAAGTCTTCTTGCTATTTCTGTCTTACCGCAGCCTGTGGGCCCCATCATCAGAATGTTTTTAGGGGTTATCTCCTCTCTCATCTCCTCTGACAGAAGACTTCTGCGGTATCTGTTTCTCAGGGCTATAGCCACGGACTTTTTTGCTTCATCCTGCCCTATTATATATTTATCAAGCTCCGCTACTATTTCTTTGGGAGTCATGCTGTAAACTTTACTGGCCATAATTATCCTCCTATAACTTTTCAATAGAAATGTTGTCATTGGTATATACGCAGATAGAAGAGGCAATCTTAAGTGACTCTCTGACAATTTCTTCTGCGCTCATATCTGTATGGTTAAACAGAGCATTTGCTGCTGCGTAAGCATAGTTTCCTCCGGATCCTATGGCCACAAAATCCTGATCCGGTTCAATAACCTCACCCGTACCTGAAATTACAAGCATGGAATCTTTATCTGCCACAATCATCAGGGCCTCAAGATTTCGCATTCCCCTGTCGGAACGCCACATCTGTGCCAGATCTACGGCAGCCCTCTTGAGATTTCCCGAGTGTTCCTCCAGCTTACTTTCAAATTTTTCTGTAAGGGCAAAAGCGTCGGCCACAGAACCGGCAAATCCGGAGATGACACTGTTTTTATATATTTTCCTTACTTTTTTTGCTCCGTTTTTCATTATAGCAGTTTCGCCCATGGTAACCTGTCCGTCTCCTCCGATACATATATCATCCGGACCTCTTCTTACGGCACAGATTGTTGTTGCATGAAATTGTACCATTATTAATACCTCCTGATCTACTGTTCTTTATACCCGCATTTATCATTTGAACAAACATATTTTGCGTTTTTTGAGTTACGTTCCAGAAGCAGAGCGCCACACTGGGGACATTTTCTGTCCACAGGCTTATACCAGAAAGCTTTTTTGCAGGAAGGATAATTGCTGCATCCATAAAAAAGTTTTCCGGATCTTCCCCTTTTTGCTACGATATCTCCTCCGCATTCAGGGCAGCTTACACCTGTTTTCTGAACTATTGGTTTTGTATTCCTGCACTCCGGATACCCGCTGCATGCCATAAACTCTCCGAATCTGCCGGATTTTATAACCATCGGCTTTCCGCACAGTTCACATATCTGATCTGTTATCTGATCTTCCAGATGCACTTTTTCAATCGCTTTGTCTGCTGCTTCAAGTTCATCTTTCAGCGTAGAATAGAAATCTCTTACCACTTGCTTCCAGTTTAAATCTCTGACTTCTACTTCGTCAAGCTTATCCTCCATATCAGCAGTGAATCCGGTATCGACTATCTCCTTAAAGTGTTCCTCCATCATACCTGTCACCAGAAATCCAAGGTCGGTAGGTGCAAGAACCTTTTTCTGGCGGGTTATATATTTTCTTTCAAGTAAAGTTGCTATTATAGGGGCGTACGTACTTGGTCTTCCTATATTCTTTTCCTCAAGATCCTTTACAAGACTGGCTTCAGTGAATCGTGAAGGAGGTTCGGTGAATTTCTGTTCAGATGTTACATCTTTTACTTCAAGTTTCTCTCCTTCTTTAAGAGATGGAAGAAGTCTGTCTCTGTCTTCATCAAGATTCGGGGAATATATTTTCTGATAACCTTCAAAAATCAGTTTGGATCCATTTGCCCTGAATGCAAAATCACCGTTTATGATGTTCACCTGCATGGAATCAAAAATTGCCGGTGCCATCTGACTGGCAAGAAATCTTGTCCATATAAGTTTATAAAGTGAATATTGCTCTTTTGTCAGCGATTCTTTTATCATTTCAGGATCCAGACTGATATCACTTGGTCTTATTGCTTCATGAGCATCCTGTATGTCCTTTTTTTTGTTAGAAAACACGTTGTCCGCTATATAAGCGCTTCCAAAATTTACATTTATATATTCTGAAGCTGCTCTGCGAGCTTCCTGAGAAATCCTTACAGAATCGGTTCTGATGTAAGTCACCAGTCCTAAAGTTCCATGACCTTTTATCTCAATACCTTCATACAGCTGCTGTGCCACCATCATGGTCTTTTTGGTGGTAAAACCCAGTTTGTTTGCTGCATCCTGCTGCAGACTGCTGGTGGTAAAAGGTGCAAATGGTTTTCTGCTTCTTTCCTTTCTTATTATCTGTGATATGACATACGTTCCATTTTTAAGCTGTGAAAGTACATTTTCAACTTTCTGTGCGCAATCTGCTGAAAATTTTTCACCCTTATATTCTATGAGTCTTGCATCAAAACCTTTAACAAATGAAGCTGTAATATTCCAGTATTCCTTAGGGATAAACCCTTTTATCAGATTCTCCCTGTCACATATTATCTTTAGCGCTGCCGACTGTACTCGTCCGGCAGAAAGACCTCTTCTTATTTTTCGCCAGAGCAGTGGACTTATCTGATAACCCACCAGCCTGTCGAGTATTCTTCTGGCCTGTTGTGCATCCACAAGCCTCAGATCTATAGGCCTTGGATTTTTTACGGCATTCTTTATTGTATCTTTAGTTATCTCATTAAAAACTATCCTGCATTCAGACATGGGGTCTATTCCCAGAAGATATGCAAGATGCCATGAAATGGCTTCTCCCTCACGGTCCGGGTCGGTTGCAAGGTAGACTTTCTGTGCCTGCTTTGCTTCTTTTCTTAATTCCTTTATCAGGTCTCCCTTACCTCTTATTGCTATATATTCAGGTTCAAAATCATTATCGATATTTATGCCAAGTTTGCTCTTGGGAAGATCTCTCACATGTCCTACCGAGGCCATCACCTTGTAGGAAGATCCCAGATACTTTCCTATGGTCTTTGCCTTTGACGGTGACTCAACGATAACAAGAGTCTTCTTTCGTGCTGTTTTCTTTTTCTTTGAAACGTTATCCGATTTTACTGTCATCTTTCCTCCTGACAATGTTTACCCCACCCGGGGATATATCTCTACTGTTCTATAGTCAAATATAATAGTGCTTTTTTCATAATTTTGCAATAAAAATTTTCCCCATACTGTAAGATAATATGCCTTTTACTTCCAGCACGGCCACAATACCGCTTATCTGTGACGGTGATTTTCCTGTTATATTGCTCAGTTCTTCAACAGTTGTTTCTCCCTGCCGCATTATGATTTTCACAACTGTTTCTTCGTCCTTTCCCAGTCCGGACAGTATTTCTTCAGAACTTTTTTCTGCAGGTTTAATGCCGATAGTCTCAAGTACATCAGTTATGCAGGTCATTACGGCAGCACCGTCAGCTATCAGTCTGTTGGTTCCCTGACTCAAAATGCTGCTTATATTACCGGGGACTGCCATTATTTCTTTCCCCTGCTCTGCCGCCTTTTCAGCGGTTATTATCGAGCCGCTTTCTTTTCCGGCCTCTACCACCACCACCATTTCTGAAAATGCCGAAATAAGTCTGTTCCTCATAGGGAAAAACCATGGTCTTGGATTGGTTCCCGGAGGGTATTCAGAAATCACCAGACCTTCCTCACAGATATGTTCGTATATTTTTCTGTTACTTTCAGGATAGCATATATCGGGGCCGCAGCCTAAAACGGCTATCGTCTTTCCATTACCCTCTATAGCTCCTCTATGTGCATATCCGTCTATTCCTGCTGCCATGCCGCTTATGACAGTCACTGAATTTTCGGCTAATATTTTCCCTGTCTGCATGGCTATCTGCCTGCCGTATTGGCTGCATTTTCTGGCTCCCACAACAGCTACGGCTCTGGTTGTTAAAAGACTCTCGTCTCCTATACAATACAGTGTCTCCGGACTTTCTTCCATTTTCCATATAAAATCCGGTACTATGCTGTCCCCTTTCTTTATTACTTTTATCTTATTATAATATCCCACAATTATTCTTCCTCTCTTTCCTGAAAGAATCTTGTGTAATATGCTGCAGCAGCGATATGTTCTGCCTCAACAAAGCTGCTGCCCGCAAAATCTGCTATGGTTCTGGCCACTCTCAATATTTTATAGTATCTGCGAGGACTGATGTCCATTGTTGAATATATCTCTCTTATCAGTTCTTCACCACTTTCTGTAAGAACACATAATTTTTCTGTCTGCCTGTCATTCATCATCCCGTTTATATACCCTCTTTCATTTTGAATATCTCTTACCCTTCTTATCTGTTCCTTCATATATAAAGTCGACATCCCACTGCCGGTTTTGAGAGTTTTATAATCTATCCTGCCTGTTTCCACACATATATCAATCCTGTCTGAAACAGACCCTGAAAGTCTGCTCCTGTATCTTTTTATTTCCGATACGGTACATGTGCATTTTTTTGTTTTATCTCCTAAAAATCCGCAGTGGCATGGATTAGATGCACCAATAAGCAAAAAATCTGCCGGAAATGTTATACTTCCGCTTTTTCGCACAATATCTATTTTCCTGTCCTGCAGAGGGCCACGCATTGCGTCTATAACTTTTGGGGGTGCTTCAAGCATCTCATCAAAAAAGAGTACTCCGTTATGGGCAAGAGAAATTTCTCCCGGAACAGGAATCTTTCCTCCTCCTATAAGGGCCGCCGGCGTTATGCTTCCGTTTATCTGTCTGAACGGTCTGTTTCTGATTATCGGATTATTTTCGTCAAGTTTATTGGCAAATGAATAAATTCTGGTAGTCTGAGCCATTTCTTCCATGGTCATTGGCGGCAGTATTCCCGGTATTCTTCTTGCCATCATTGTCTTTCCCGTTCCCGGAGGCCCAATAATAAGCATGTTATGAAAACCTGCCACTGCAATCATTATGGCTTCTTTTATTTCTTCATGTCCCTTAACATCTCTGAAATCTTTACATTTTATTTCTTCTTTGTTTACTTCTGTTAGTTTTCTCTCGACTTTGTATTCTTCTCCCTTTATTCTATATATTGTTTCATCAAGAGAGCCAACCGGTATTATGGAAATTTCTGAGTTCATGGTAAACAACGCGGCCTCCATGTAATTTCCCTCCGGTACAAATATTTTTTTTATTCCCCATTTATCATGTTCTTCAGACAGAAGCAGAGCAATTTCTCTGACCGGTTTGATTGTTCCGTCAAAAGACAGTTCCCCTATAAATATACTGTCGTCGGTTTTCCCCTCTATTTCTCCTGTACATGATAAAATCCCGATTGCTATTGCAAGATCAAAATGGCTTCCTTTTTTATGAACATATGCCGGTGAAAGATTAACGCTTATCCTGCCTCTGGGGAAAGTAAAACTGCTGTTGGTTATGGCTCTCTTCACACGTTCAGAGGCTTCTTTAACGGAAACATCTGCAAGTCCTACTATACAGAAAAACGGCAATCCCTTGCTTATATCGGTTTCTATGCTTACAGGTACCGCAATGGAATCACAACATGTCACGGAAAAAGTTTTCTTTACCATTGCCGCCTCCTTTAAAGATCTACTTTTGTTATATGCTCTGCTCTTATCTCCATTACCTGAAAATCAATACTGTCATAGTTTTGCTGCCTGTGCTCCAGAAAATAAATTGCCGAGTTTCTGATATGACGTTTTTTTCTGTTATCTATTGCTTCTGCCGGGCTTCCAAATTCATCAGAAGTCCTTGTCTTAACCTCAACAAAGGCGATGAGCTTCCCTTTTGATGCAACAATATCTATTTCTCCCATTGGGCATGAAAAATTCACGGTAATTATATTATATCCCCGTGATTTTAGTATCTCTGCGGCAAGAGCCTCTCCTGCCGCTCCTATTTTTTTCTTATCTGTCATGTCTTCCTCCACGACAGTCCGCTTCCGCATATGATTTTACATTATTTTACATTTTCAGTCAACTGTATCAGTGTATTCATTTCTGATCCTCATCATTTAAAAATCCCCGCTGTATTAAAGCGGGGATTCACAAAAGATAACTGTCAAGACTATGTCGTAAGGACAATCTTGCTCTATCAGAATCCGGCATATGTAAACTTTGGAGCATCTGTTCCCACTTCAAATATCACATATGCATATATAACCATCATCATTATAAAAAATGCACCGGTAAACAGCACAAATTCTCTGTCCGCATACCCTTTAATCTTCTTTAAAAAACTTGTAAGCTTCTTCATTTATCCTCACCCATCCTTTTCCTGCCGGATGCACATTATCCCCTAAAAAACCTTTTGTATAACATTGATCAAACATATCCGATGTTTTCACACCATACTCTGCAGCGATTTTTTCTATTTCCGGTGATATTTTCTCTCTGTTTTCTCTTGGAAATCCTGTATAATCATACCACCATCCGTTTATCGGCAGCAATACCAGCATGGCCTCTATATCATTCTGCCTGCAGACATCAAGAAACAATCTGAGGTCATCACATTCGGGTGACGGAACTAAAGTTCTGTCTTTATCCGCATTCTTTCTTTTTTTCATCTCAGGCACAATCTTTTTCTTAAACAGTTTATCATCCATGTTAAAGGGATTATCCATCTGTTTCGACATATTTTCGTCTGCCTCACGAGCAAGCCCGTTCCAGTCAGGCTCTTTCACTTCTGCTGCCGGCACATATTCGCTGTTATTTTCTCCTCCGGCCATTTTCCACAGCAAACCGACATTGATATTCTCTTTCTCCTGTGTTATCCATTTATTGGACAGAAAAGATACTTTATCCTTGAGTGAAGCATTTCCCTCAAGAATTACTTTTGACGCCAGTTTTGCTCTTTCCTGGGCTCCCGGACTTACTGACAGAAGATCTTCAGTCCTGTGAATTATTTTATTCTTCGTTTCCTCAGATATATTTTTATTTTCCAGCATTGCTTCGTACATGCTTTCTGAAAATCTCGCTGCAAAACCGCTTTTTTCTGTACCCTCCGGTCCGAACCATGTAGGTGAAAGAATCAGGACAACTTTTTTGTTTTTAAGTTGGGGTGCTACCGCTGCAAGTGTTATAGTATGTGAAAGGGTCTGATTCTGTGCCGCACCTATGCACATCACATTCATTCCCAGATTTCTGAACATTTCTGTAGGGTGATACGGTGTATCTTTTCCGTAATAAAACTCTGACGAACCCATCATCAGAACCGTATCTTCTTCAATATTAGAAGCTACAGCCCTGTAGCACAAATCTTTTTTAGTGCTTATCCATGTGCCGAATTTCAGATTATTTGTATCAAGGCCATGGTTAGTCAGCATATGGGCAGAAACGGCAACACCGATAAACAGTACCAAAGCCATTAAAAAAGCCGTTATTTTTTTCATTTGCCCTCCCTACATTCTCTTAAGCACCTGCTCTATTATCTTGTTGGGAGTATCCATTTCTTCTCTTTTAAGTTCGGAGGGTGCCATCACCACACCTAAGGCATCTTCAATGCCTACGAGAAGTTCTGTGTAATCGAGTGAATCTATCAGATCTTCTTCCAGAAGATTTATATCCAGATCTTCTCTTACCGAATCATCACCGCAAATTTCCTCAAGCAGGTCTAAAACTGTTTCTTTTACTTTATCTAAATCTTTCATTTTTTCCTCCTATATCAATCTTCCTGAAAATATCAGGAACCCGAACATTACCAGATTAAAAGTGATAACTTTACTGATAAGCAGATACCATTTCTTTTTTTTGTTTTTCTTATAAAATTTTGACTTTTTCTGATATATTTCTGTCAGTGAAAGTAAGATTCCGTGATAGACGCCATACAGAATATAACACCATTCCAGTCCGTGCCATATCCCCATCAGTGTCATATTTATCATGAATCCCAAAGTGGCACCGGTCAGCTTGTTTCTGAACCACTTTCCCCTTATGGACGCCATCATGAATCTTGAAAACACAAAATCTCTGAACCAGTGAGAAAGTGTTATGTGCCATCTGTCCCAGAAGTCTTTCATGTCCGTGCTGATAAACGGCTTATTAAAGTTATCCGGTGTGATTATCCCGAATATGTATCCTATTCCTACAGCCATTAGACTGTAACCTGCAAAATCAAAGAACAGATAAAAACCATAGCAATACATATATATCAGTGTTGAGCCTGTCCAGTCTGTACCGGCAATGGCACTTCCCAGATATGTCATGCCCTGATAAAATACTGAAGCAAGGACAAATTTATACACCATTCCAAGCATTATCTTGAAAAGACCTTTACCTACAAGTTCAAGATATTCATCTTTGGGTCTGATATTGTACAGGTCAGAAGTAAATCTCCTGCTTCTGTCAATAGGACCAGATGTGATGCATGGAAAGAAAAGCATGAAATACAGAAAGTCAAAAATCTTTACATGATCTATCAGTCCGTCATATATTTCCAGAATCATCTGAAGTGATTTGAATGTCAGATAGGATATCCCCAGAAAGCCGAATATGCTTGCGCCCATTATTCCGCTTATCTTGAACGTGATAAGAGGCGTCAGCGACAGCATCACCAGCAAAAGCAGCATACCCTTCCTTTTTAAGTTTTTTCCTCTGATATAAAGAGACACTTTTACCAGTATGAATTCAAACACACAGTAGAGAGCCAGATACATCATGGAAACGGGACTGTCAACAGTGGCAAGTATTACAAATACAAGTGTTACAAAAAAGCCGTAATATCTTATAGGCTTTTCTTTGATCCCGATGACAATAGCAGGGATCATCAGCACGGCTGCCCAAAGAAAGAAATACAGGCTTCCCATAAGTGTCATGTAAATTCTGCCTCCAGTTTCTTTCTGTCAATTTTGCCGTTAGCCGTCATTGGCATATTATCGATAAATTTTATATTTTTGGGCACCATGTATGCCGGAAGTTTTTCTTTGAGAGCAGATTTTATTGATTTTGCATTGACTTCCTCTCCCTCTTTTTTTACGAACGCCACCAGACACTTTATTTTTTCACCGTCCGTCTTAGGCAGAACCACTGCCTGTTCTATTTCCGGGAATCCCATCAGATTCTGCTCGATATCACCAAGCTCGATTCTGTATCCATGAAGCTTAATCTGAAAATCTTTTCTTCCGGTGCAGTAAAAATACTCTCCGTCAAAATAACCTTTATCTCCTGTTTTATATGCTCTGATCTTTTGTCCTGTTATGTCTTCAATCTCAATAAAAGATTCAGCTGTTTTCTGCGGATTATTGTAATATCCTTTTGCCAGAGTGTCTCCTGCTATGAGTATTTCGCCGTCCTTTATAAAAAGATCTGTTCCCGCTTTAGGCTTTCCGATAGGAAGCAGTTCTTTTTCCTGAAGGATTTTTCTGTCAATTTCCACAGATGTTACCGCTACTGTAGATTCGGTAGGACCATATGTGTTTATAATTTTTGATTCCGGAAAACGCTCATACAACTTACATGCTGTTTCTTTTGTCAGTTTTTCACCACAGAACAGAAACAGTTTCATATTCTCAAGCAGCTGGTGATTAAAGTTTTTGTCAGACATACACATTTCTGCAAAAGATGGTGTTGATACCCAGCAGTTTATGCTGTTTTCTTTCATGAATAAAAACATTTCTCCCATATCGCTCTGAAGTTTTTTATCCAGACACACCAGTGTTCCCCCTGTAGTCATTGATGTATAAAGATCCATTACCGAAAGATCAAAGGAAAAAGGAGCCTGATTCAAAAATGCTATATGCTCCATACCGGTCTTTTGAGCTAATTCTTTTGACCAGTTCAGAAAACCTCTGAGATTCCTTTCCGTGATTTCTACTCCCTTAGGTTTTCCTGTGCTGCCTGATGTGAAAATCATGTAATAAACATCGTCTCCACTCACAGGCGTAACATAGCTGAGATCATGTTCTTCTGCCATTATGTTTTCCAGCATGTCAGGACCTATCACCTCATATCCTTCAAGTTCCAAAGGTTCTGCTGCCAGTATTATCTGATTTCCTACTGATGAGGCAATTTCTTCGATCCTGGTTCTTGGCATAGAAATATCCACAGGACAGTATGCTCTGCCTGATTTTACACAAGCCAAAAAACACACTATCATCTGTGGACTCTTATGACCGTACACCATAACGGGCTTATTATTTTCTTTAAGCCTGAGACCAAGCCAAGCGGCCAGGTTGTCAGACTGCTGCCACAGGCTTCTATAGTTTATCTGATCAGAAGCGGTTCTGATCGCAATTCTCTCTCCATATCTGTTTACTACATTCTCAATCTGATTTAATACAGAGTTTCTCATTTTTTACCCCTCCCCCTGTTAATTTTATGCTAAAATCTCTCTTGGTTACAGTGTACTACGTGTTATAGTACACTGTCAAGCACTTTATATAAATTATTGCACAAAAAATGAGTTTTGTGTTGGTAAAAAATGATTTGTAATTTTATGTTAATAAATTTGAAAGAATCATGCTCTCAGCATGGAGCCGAGAAATGATATGAGTCTGGGACTTTTAGGCGTATCGAAAATTTCTGAAGGGGTGCCCTCCTCTACAATTACTCCGTTATCCATAAAAATCACTCTGTCGGCTACTTCTTTGGCAAATCCCATTTCATGGGTCACTACAATCATGGTGGTATGATTTTCTGCCAGTTTCTTCATAACATTGAGAACTTCTCCTGTTATTTCAGGATCCAGAGCAGATGTGGGTTCATCAAAAAGCATGAGATCCGGATCCATAGCAAGTGCTCTTGCTATTGCTATCCTTTGCTTCTGTCCTCCGGAAATCTGGGCAGGATATACTTGGGCCTTATTTTCAAGTCCCACAAGTTTAAGGAGGCGCTCCGCTTTTTTTACAGCCTCATTCCTGGGTTCTTTTTTCACCTTGATAGGAGCATATGTTATATTATCTATACATTTCATATGAGGAAAAAGATTAAAATGCTGAAACACCATTCCTGTGGTACCTTTCAGTATCATTTTGCCGGAAGTTATACTGTTAAGACCGTTTATGCACCTTAAGAGCGTGCTTTTCCCTGATCCGGACGGTCCTATGACAGCTACGATTTCTCCTTTTTTCATGGAAAAATTCACATTATCTACAGCCGTAAAATCACCGTATCTTTTAACGATGTTTTTCATTTCCAAAATAACTTCTCTTTCCATCACCATTCCTCCTTTGCATCATATCTGGAAAAATATTTTTCCAGTCTTCCTGCTACAAGAGTAAGTACAAACGTCATTATAAGATAAATAATCGCAGCATAAAAAAACGGTGTAAGACTGGTCATCCTGTTTACTGCACTGTTTGTTGCTTTCATCAGATCCACCACAGCAATGGATGACACAAGAGCAGTATCTTTTACAAGGGTTATAGCCTCATTCACTACAGGCGGAAGAGTGGCCTTCATGGTCTGAGGAAGAATAATATCCATCATTGTCTGTTTTTTTGACAATCCCAGGGCATGAGCCGCCTCATACTGACCTCTGTCGATACTGTTTATTCCCCCTCTGTATATTTCGGCAAAATATGCAGCATAATTGAGCACATATGTAAGTATGGCTGTTGAAAAAGCATTAAGCGTTATATTAAGATTAAACGGGAAGAAAAAATAGAAAAACCACAGCTGAAGCATCAGCGGTGTTCCTCTGAATATCCAAACATATACCTTGCACAAAAAGCTCAAGGGCTTAAAACGGCTGTTACTCCCCAGGGCCAAAGGAAGGCCCAGAGGGAGTGACAAAACGAGAGTAAGTACAAATACTTTCACCGTCATCACCGAGCCCTCGAGCATGAATGGCAAGAATTCTCCAATTCTGTCCATTATTTAAATACCTCTTATTTTTTTCCTTTTATGACTATTCTTCACCTTCTACAGGTTCAAATACCATTATATCCTTTCCAAACCATTTTTCACTTATCTCTGCGGCTTTGCCATTGTCAATGAGAGTCTTCAGTGCATCATTAAGCTTATCTCTGAGTTCTGTATTATCAGCCGCACATCCTATGGTATAGAAATCATCTCCAAGAGCATAAGTGCACTCTTTCATCTCTCCGCCCAGATTGTTATTTGTGTATTCTCCAAGAACCTGATCCACTACTATAACATCTACTCTTCCTGCCTTCAGATCCATTATAGCAGTGTCATATTTTGCGTATTCGCTTATATTATCTTTAAATGAATCATATGCCTCATTGGCCTGAAGCATTTGAAGAGCAGATGAACCGGCCTGTGTACCTATCTTCAGATCTGCAAGCTGATCAGCTGATGTCACATCAAGATCAGAATCAGCCAGAGCCATAATGACTATTTTATTATTGAGATATTTATAGGTAAGTGCCATCTCCTCGATTCTTTCAGGAGTTACGGACATACCGTTCCATAAACAATCCACTGTTCCGCCGGAAAGTTCTGCTTCCTTGGCATTCCAGTCGATAGGTTTGAATTCGGCTTTCATACCCAGTTCTTCGCATACTGCATTGGCTAAGTCAATATCAAAACCTACAAGATTTCCTTCTTCATCTCTGAAGCCCATAGGCGCAAAGGCATCATCTAGTCCCACTACCAGTGTCTCCATCTCCTGGTTTTCTTCACCGGCGTCTTTGTCCTTGGTGCATCCTGTCATTGCAAACATAGTAAATATCAGCACAAAAGCCATCAATAAAACAAATAATTTCTTTTTCATTATAATCCTCCTCAGCAATCGTTTCGCTTTATTGCGTTAAATTACTAAAATTAATATACTACCACTTTACAACAATATATCAAATTAGTCAATATGTTTTTAAATATTTATATATCTCTATTTATTTAGGATGAATTTTTCTATCGCATATGCGACACCGTCTTCCATATTTGATAATGTCACAAAATCCGCACACTTTTTCACTTCTTCTTCGGCATTTCCCATTGCTACTCCTATAGCTGCCGCCTTTATCATGGCTTCATCATTAGGGCTGTCTCCTGCTGCCATGACATTTTCTTCTCCAATTCCAAGGTAAGTGCACAGTTCCTTTATCGCTGCAGCCTTACTGGTGTTTTTACCGCCTATTTCAAGGTTATGCGGCATAGATGATGTAACTGTTATCATTTCGTTTTTTTCCAGTATTTTTTTCATCTCAGCTTTATCTTCAAATGTCCTGAAATGAATATTAATATTTTCTATCTTATCTTCATGTTTTGTCAGAAACTCATATATTCCTTGTACAGGTGTTCTGGTTCTGATAATGTACCCGGCATCCATAAAGTCTGACCCGTTAATTTTCACGTCATTATAAACTTCTTCATCTATGTATGCCTTTCCCTCTGTAAATACTTCTATGGGAAATTCTGTTCTTTCTGACAGTATCTTTCTTACTTTGCTTATGGCAGAAGGTTCCGGGTAATCATCGTATATGTTCACCATATCCTTAAGTCTTGTTATATGTGCTCCGTTGGAGGTTATAATGTATTCCAGACCGTGTATATCAAATACTGCCTCAGGGAGGGCCGAAAAAACTCTGCCTGTAGCTATTACCACATGTACTCCCTTCTTTATGGCTTTTTCCAGTGTAAACCGTGTACGTTCTGAAAGGACAGAACCCTTCTGCAGCGTTGTTCCATCAAGATCAAGCGCAACAAGTTTTATATTCATAATCTTTCCTCCAGCATGGTCAAAAATTCTTCATTATATTTACGTACTGTTTTCATAGTTGCGCTCTGGTCATGACCCGGATATATGGTATATGAATCCGGCCACATTGCAACAACATTCCTGCACGTAAGTGCCATATCGGTTTCGGAACCATCTGCAAGATCTGTCCTTCCCAGATCTGTATCAAAAATGGTGTCACCGGTAAATACAATACGGCTCTGAGGCGCCTCGATACATACAGATCCTTTTGTATGTCCGGGTGTGGCTCTGATAATCAGTTTTTCACCATCCAGCTCCAATACATCTCCATCCTCTAATATCCTGTGTACAGTGCCGTTATATATGAGCGAATCTTCAAAACTCATCATGACAGGGCACTCAAGTTTCTCTGACACCTTTAAGGCCCCTCCCACATGATCATGATGATGATGTGTGAGTATTACTCCTTCTGCTTTGAAACCGCTGTCATTCACATAAGACACTATTCTGTCCGGTTCATATCCGGGGTCAATTATGAAGCAGCTCTTTTTATGCCTGTTACTTATTATATAGCAGTTACTTTGAAGATTTCCTCCGACAAATTTTTTTATTATCAAATCATCTTTCCTTTCTCAATATATAAATGTTGCATAAAAACATATAAAGGGTTGTAAAAAAAATTCTATATGCTACAATATATCATACAACATTTTCTATTAAATGTCTTTTTTATTTTAAAGTAACGAGGTAAAAAAATGAAAGTTGCCATAGTCGGTGCCGGAAAGCTGGGTATAAAGGTCGCCGGTGCCCTTCTTGAAGGTGATCATGAGATAACAGTAATTGACATAAGAGATTCTGTTTTAAATAAAATTTCCCAGCAGATGGATGTTATGACCATAAATGCCAGCGGAAAAAATATCAAGACACTTAAACAGTGCGGCATAGATAATTTTGACTTTCTTCTTGCATCCACCGACAGTGATGAAGATAATATGCTTATAGCATCTTTTGCAAAAAAACTGGGATGCTCAAGGGTTATCGCAAGAATAAGAGATCCCGAAAATATGAATCAGATAGATTTTATAAAAGAAAATCTGTATATAGATTATGTAGTCAATCCCGATTACTCCATCACTATGGAAATCTATAAATATCTGGTTGAGAAATATACGTTGACTAACGGAATTTTCTCAAGCGGTAAAGTGGCTCTTGTCCAGTTTGGTGTCAGAAAAATGCACAAACTGGCCGGACTTACTATGATAGAAGTACGCAAAATACTCCCCAATATGCTGATTGTTGCCATTTCAAGAAACGGCAAGATAATCATTCCCCATGGACAGACCATAATAGAAGACCACGATACTTTATATCTGATCGGAGAAAAGTCGGAAATTCATACTCTGCACAAGAAGGTATATGAAAAAGGCAAATATACTAATCTTCAGAAAGTGATGATAATCGGAGGAGGAAAGACCGGCTTTTACCTTGCGGACAAGCTGTCGGAATTCGGTATTGCCGTAAAGGTTATTGAAAAAGATAAAGACAGATGCTATTACCTGTCCACACATCTTGACGATGTGATGATACTTCATGGAGATGCCACGGATCCTGCCCTTCTTGAAGAAGAAAACATAGATGAGATGGATGCCTTTGTAACAGCGACCGGCCTTGATGAGGAAAACCTCCTTCTGGCCCTTATGGCAAAACAGCGCGGTATTGAAGATGTTATTTCCAAGGTCAGCCGCCCAAGTTATAAAGATCTTATAGAAAAGCTGGGTATAGACATGGCTCTGAATCCTCTGGATATCGTCGCAAGTATTATTTTGAGATACATACAGGGGTCTAAGCGTATAGTATCGTCTCTGCTCATACAGGGACAGGCAGAAGTAACGGAGATAATTGCTTCTGACAGCATGAAATTCACCAATGTGCCTCTCAGTGAACTTGAACTTCCTGATGGAGTTATTATTGCAGCCATACATAGAGGTAATAATGTTATAATTCCGGATGGAAATACAGTTATTCTTGACAATGACAAAGTTACCATTTTCTGTCTCCTGACAGATCTGGCAGAACTTGAAGCTCTGTTTAAGCCAAAAAGAGGCTTTCATATTTGATTTTTCAGAAAGGTCATATAATGTTTCATAAGATTGGAACTGTACTTAAACTTGAAGGGGTAATGATGCTGGTCCTGGGTTTTTCCATGATTATACCCCTTCTTATAGCCATATTAAACAACGAATCTGATGCTTCTTTTGCCTTTGGCATAGTCATCGCTGTATGTATCATCGGAGGTATCATGATATACCGTTTCTGTCAGCCCTTCAGCTACAAACTGAAAGGGCGGGACGGTTTTTTTATTGTGTCTTTAAGCTGGTTTTCTGCTTCACTTATAGGGTCTGCGCCTTTTATCATTTCAGGCGAAATACCTGATTTTTTCGATGCTTTTTTTGAAGCGTCTTCCGGATTCACTACTACAGGAGCTTCCATACTTACAGATGTTGAGGTTCTTCCCCGCTCCATCCTTTTCTGGCGTTCATTCACCCACTGGCTTGGAGGAATGGGTATAATCGTATTCATAACAGCACTTATACCCGCATTCGGTATAAACGGTCAGATTGTTGCCAATGCTGAAACTACCGGACCTACAAAAAGCAAAATACTTGCAAAATTTTCAGACAACTCCAAAGGCGTATATTATGTATATATATTGATGACAGGAGCTGAAACTGTTCTTCTGATGTTGGGGGGACTGCCGCTTTACGACTCTCTGGTGCATACTTTCGGTACGGTGGGTACCGGCGGTATGTCCATATATAACGCAAGCATAGGTCATTACAATAATATTTACGTTGAAATAATAATAGCCATATTCATGTTTCTTGCGGCCATAAATTTCAATTTATTTTATATGATTAAAAAGCAAGGAGTTCTGCAGGTATTCCGTGATGAAGAAACAAAATTCTATACCAGCGTTACCATCGGAGCCTCACTTCTTATAGCTGCATATAATTTTATTTTTGACAGCTTCAGGGATCTGGGTGAAAAAATACTGGATGCTTTTTTCCAGGTTATTTCCATACTTACAACTACAGGCTATGCAACATATGACTACGATATTTGGCCTGCATTTTCAAAGATGATACTTCTTTCACTGTTCTTCATAGGCGGCTGTTCATCTTCAACTGCAGGTGGAGTTAAATGTGTAAGAATACTGGTGGGCTTAAAAATCGTACGCCGCAGCATATCCCTTAAGATTCACCCCAGCCGCATAACTCCCATAACGCTTAATGACAGTGAAATAAACAGCAATACTGCAATAAAAATCTCAAATTTTATTTTTACATATCTTTTTGTATTCTTTGCAGGAGTGATGCTGATTTCACTCAATGGCTTTGATTTTATTACTAATCTTTCCGCTGCGGCTTCATGCCTTGGTAACATCGGCCCCGGTTTCAACCTTGTAGGACCCACAATGAATTACTCGCTTTTTTCATGGTTTTCAAAATTCGTGTGTTCAATGCTTATGATAATAGGAAGATTGGAATTATATACCGTAATGGTTCTTTTCTCTAAATATTACTGGAACCCCAACAGGGTAAGATAAAAGAGGTTTTATCTATGGGATTTAATTATAAGGCTATAATAAAAATACTTGGGATACTGACACTCATTGAGGGTGTATTCATGCTTCCTGCTTTTGCAGTCGGATTGTACTTCTGTGAGTGGAAGGCTGCCGGATCCCTCTTTACTATTTCAATTATATGTATCTCTGTAGGCTTTGTAATACTTACACAGCTCCGCTTTGATAAAATTGCATTGCGGTCAAGGGAAGGCTACTTCATTGCATTCGCAAGCTGGATATATTGCTCTTTTCTCGGTGCCTTGCCCATATATTTCTGCGGTCAGGGTTTTACTCTTATTAATTGTATCTTTGAATCAGTAGCCGGATTTACAACTACAGGATGCAGTGTTATCGACATAAATAACATTCCTCTTTGTCTGCTATTGTGGAGGGCACTGTGCCACTGGCTCGGAGGTATGGGGATTCTTGTACTTCTGATTTCGATTTTCCCTTTATGGGGTATAAACAACCAGTCCCTTGCAGTAGCTGAAACACCAGGCGCTCATTCTTCAAAAATTGAGGCAAAATCCTCAGATATGGGAAAATTTCTGTATCTCAGTTATCTGACATTATCCGCAACTGAATTCATACTTCTCATTATCGGTCCTATGGACTGGTATAACGCCCTTATCACCACCTGCAGCAGTATAAGTACCGCCGGACTTATAATTCTACCCGATTCGTCATGGATGTATGATACTCTTTATGTGCATATCGTGGTAATGATATTCTCTGTTCTTTCATCACTCAATTATGTTGTATATTTTCTTGCGGTAAGAAAAAAATGGAAGGAGATATTCAAAAATAATGAGACTCGTGTTTTCCTCATAATAATTGCTTCGGCAACGATTCTCATCACTTTATGTTTAAAACTGACTGATACTTATCAGAGCATATGGCTGGCTTTGCGTGACGCTTTGTTTCAAGTTGTGTCGTTTATCTCAACATCCGGATATTTCGTATGTGACTATACGACATGGCCGGCTTTTGCAACCACAGTACTTATGATCTTGCTTTTTATCGGCGGCTGTTCGTTTTCAACATCAGGATCGCTGAAAATAATACGTGTACTTGTACTTTTCAAACTCATAAGAAGAGGTTTCATACAGCAGATACATCCTCGCATGGTAAAAGCAGTCATGCTTGACGAAAACACTCCTGTTTCCGCCAAGACAGCTTCTTCCATAGCCACCCATACCATGCTGTTTTTCATAACATTCTTTTTAGGCGCTATTCTCCTGTCATTTAATAACTTTGATATGGAGACAACTGTTACTACATCTATCGGCATGTTTTCAAATACAGGTATGGCTCTGGGAGTTCCCGGATGTTCCGGCTATTTTGGAATGTTTAACGGTTTCTCACAAGCTGTCATGTGCTTTCTCATGATAGCCGGCAGGCTTGAAATGTATGCACTTGTTATTGTCTTTGCCAGATCTTTCTGGAAACCTGACAAGGCCATACACATCTGATAAAATTTCTAATATTATGTACATTTGTCGGGCAGACTAATTATTGTTCTTTACATAAGAATCAGGAGGACAATAATGCTGGTAAAAGATTTGATGTCGGCTTCTGTAATTTCAGTTAAGCCTGATGACAGTTATGATCAGATAAGTTTTATAATGAGATGTGAGGACATAGGTATAGTACCTGTATGTGACAACCGCAACCATATTTTAGGTGTGATTACTGACCGGGATATGCTGATACGCAGAGACATCGGCCAGACTGCTGAAAAACTGATGACACCCTCTCCCATAACAGTCAATGCAGGAGATGATATACACCAGGCTGCTCTGAAATTTTCAAAATATGCGGTAAGACGCCTGCCTGTCCTCGACGGGGGAAGGCTTGTGGGCATGCTGTGCTTCAAAGATCTTGCGAAAAAGAAATTTCTTACTGCTGAGATCGGTCATATAATATTCAACATTTGCAATCATGATCACTGATTTTCCTTAAAATATAAAAAACGGGTCAACCTGACCCGTTTTATAAATACATATCACTGCTGCGCTTTTCCTGTATCGGTGGCATCGCCTACCACACCTTCTTCACCCGGCTCCACAACGCCCTGATTCAGATTGCTTGAATCACCGATTTTCTCTTCTTCAGTCTTATCTGACATATCATCATTTAAATCATCGTCAGTCATTTCGTCTTCCGCTTTGTCCATTTCGTCTTCCGCTTTATCCATTTCATCCTCAGCCTTATCAACTCCATCATCTATTGCATCTTCAACTTTATCTACTCCATCTTCTATAGTTTCCTCATCCTTTGCAGTATTACAGCCCGTAAGGAAGAAAGTCATAGTCAGCGTGGCTGCAATAAATAATATAAATATTTTCTTTCTCATAAAAACTCCTTCATGCAGATTATTTGTTTCTAATTAATATTTTGCGGTTTTTCTCATTTATTATTCATTTTAAAGATTATACAAAAAACAAAAACGGCTCTATAATAAATGTTGGGGTGGCTGAAAAAAATATTCAGCTGTCTCAACTTTTTTGATTAAAAAATAATTGAGCATAAGCA
>CASFMJ010000068.1 GCA_949295785.1 uncultured Bacillota bacterium
ATTACGTGTTGTACGCGTACCGCGAGGAACAAGGGCTATGCCCGAATGTGAAAAACCCCGCGTTTCACGCGGGGATGGTTTTTTTATTGAAAATATCATACATATCAGAGGCCCATATACAGCCTGAATGAAAAGCAAAAACCAAAATTTCGTACAATGTCCTGCAAAGGCTCATCGCTGCTTGCAGAAACCGCTTAGGAAAAGAGGCAGCATGGTCGATGAATATTGGCATAATGAATAATTTCCATTGCACAGGCACCAGTCATACATCAGACCCCGCTCAAAAACTGCATATGCTTTAGTTATATCGTTAATAGACAATTCTTCTTTAAAATAGCCCTCCTGCTGTCCTTCTATGGTTATCTGCCTGAGAAGCTTATAATAAGTTCTGCTGGGTTCCAACAGGTGACGCTCGCCTTTTGTTGTCAGCTGGGAGGAAAAAAGCTGGGAAAGAAGCGAAACCGACACTGTATTTTCAATCATCATAAAAAGTTCCCGGTTTATATAAATCAGCTTTTCCAGAGGAGAAAGGGAAGCATCCATAGTGTCTATGAGGTCTTCATATTTTTCGTCAAAAAGATAGGACAGGGATGTCAGGAGAGCATCCTTGCCGTCAAAATAATGATAAAAAGAACCCTTGGACGTGCCGGATGCCTCAACTATCTCATCTATTGTAGTGTCGTCATAACCCTGCTGGTAGAAAAGCTGCCATGCCGCTGATACAATCTTACCTTTTGTACTTTTTGAACTTTTACGTTTCATACTTTGCTCCTTTTTATACAATATCCGGTTGTGCCTTGCCTGTAATATACAGAAAGTCAGAAAATTTTATTTTTAATATATTTTTTAGTATAGACTAAAGTATAGTATAAAAAAATTGAAATTTCAATATTTAATTAAAATAATTACATATATAAAACTAAAAAAAGTACAAATTATATTCTGTATTTTATTCTTATTCGAGATGTGGTAAAATAAGCACGTTGCAAATGAAAAGAGGTAAGAAAGATGAGTTTTAAATTAGCCGAATATATTGAACCTGATTTTAAAGAAAAACGTTTCGTAAATGCACCGGATGCCACACTGGTAAGAGCACCCCATGCCAAAGCTGCGCCAAAGGGATTTCATGCTACTTCCATATTCCCTGAATATTTTAAGATAAACGGCAGATGGCATCTGGCAGAGGACAGCAGAATGGATGCGGTACCGGTATGGGACGGAGAGAAGATAAATGTGGTTGAATTCAGAAACATAAAAGCCGGAGATATGGTGGTGGTTGGAAGAACAGAAGATGCCAGCCAGGGCATATACGTCCATGACAGATGTTTCAGACGAGATGAAGAAGAAGTCAGGAATACTTTTGCATTCAGACAGGCCAGAAGCAGAGAAACTTCTTTTACTCAGGACTACAAGGAGCTGACGGAACTGCTGAGATACGAAAAAGAAAACGGCGGATATGTGGTATGGGTACTTGGTCCTGCCTGCAGTTTTGACACCGAAGCAAGAAGAGTCATGGGAGAAATAATAGCGCAAGGTTACTGTCAGGCTCTTCTGGCAGGCAACGCACTGGCTACTCACGATCTGGAAGGCGGATACCTCGGAACAGCGCTGGGATGTGATATAGTCAACCAGAAGCAGCATTTCATGGGGCATTATAACCATCTGGACACTATAAACGCCATCAACACATATGAATCTATACCCGCTTTCATAGAGAACGAAGGTATAAAGGATGGTATAATATATAATTGCGTCAAGAACAATGTGCCGTTTGTACTTAACGGATCAATCAGAGATGACGGCCCACTTCCGGAGGTATTTGAAGACAACTATGTGGGACAGGACACCATACGCTCCCATATAAGAAAAGCAACTACTGTCATCGGAATGGCGACGGTGCTGCATACCATAGCTGCAGGAAACATGACTCCTACTTACAGGGTCATGAAAGACGGCACAATCAGACCGATATATTTTTATATGGTTGATACATCAGAGTTTGCGGCCAATAAACTGGGAGACAGAGGAAGTCTTGCGGCTAAAGGGATAGTCACCAACGTGCAGGATTTCATGAGAAACATAAGCAGAGGACTGGGATTGTAGTAAAATCAAAATGAGCGAGGCCGGATCTGTGACCTTATATGTTACTTGCCGGCACCAAAAGATAGTTCAGAAAACGGAGGAGAGCTGTAATGAACTCAGAAATGTTATCGTTTGTAGGATACTTCATAATACTGTTTTTTGTGGCGATATTCTTTTTCTTCAATGGAGGAAACAGAAATCAGGAGGACTATTTTCTGGGAGGCCGCTCCATGGGGCCATGGGTCACGGCCATGTCAGCACAGGCTTCAGACATGTCAGCATGGCTTTTGATGGGACTGCCTGGGTCCATACTGGCATTCGGATTCGGTCAGATGTGGATAGGAATAGGTCTTGCATTGGGGACAGCTGCCAACTGGATATTCTGTGCCGGAAGACTCCGGAAATTTTCAAAGGCTGCAGGTGATTCTATAACACTGCCTCAGTACCTGTCCAACAGATTTGCTGCAGGTACAAAAACTCTGCAGGTTATTTGCGCTGTTATATTTATGATATGTTTCACCATATATGTAGCATCTGCTTTTGTAGCGGGGGCATCGGTATTTACCATGATATTCCCGGGAGTAAGCCAGAAAACAGCTATGATAATGGTCATGGCTGTAATTATAGGATACACCTTTCTTGGTGGATTTAAGGCGGTATGCTGGACGGACTTTTTTCAGGGAATACTGATGCTGGCAGCGCTTTTAGCTGTACCCGTGGTGATTGTTGCAACACAGGAGATAGATATCAGCGCCCTTGATACCGTATATCAGTATACGGATGGGGCAGGAAATACAGTGATATGTGATTTTGGAAACGGCATTTTCTCAGCCGACTGGAAAACCATATTAAGCGGACTGGGATGGGGTCTGGGCTATTTCGGAATGCCTCATATACTGGTCCGGTTCATGTCAATAGAAAAGCCATCCATGATTAAAAAATCTGCTGCAGTAGCCATAGTATGGGTTGCCCTTGCGTTGGCGGCAGCGTGTATAGTGGCATATCTGGGGAGGATATTTGTCGGTGAGCAGCTTTTGACACAGGGACTTCAGGAAACTGTGTTCATGGTGATGGCAAGAAAATTTTTTGTTCCTGTACTTTCGGGACTTCTGCTGGCGGCAATAATGGCGGCGTGTATTTCCACTGCCGACTCCCAGCTTCTTGTGGCATCCAGTTCCTTCACATCAGATCTGTACAAACCGTTTTTGAGAAAGAATGCGTCCGACAGGGAAGTTTTGTGGGTAGGAAGGATAATTGTTGTGGCGGTGGCAGTTATAGCCTTTGCCATAGCCTCATCTGAGGGCAGGGGTGCCCAGGCGGTGATGAATCTGGTAGAGAACGCATGGGGATGTTTTGGAGCGGCTTTCGGACCTGTAATACTGCTGTCGCTTTTCTGGAGAAAATTCACATATAAGGGGGCAATTGCAGGTGTAACAGCAGGTGCTGTATCAGATATACTGTGGTTTGTTTTCCTCTCTGAAAGCACAGGAATATATGAGATAATACCCGGTTTCATAATTTCACTTGCAGCAGCTGTTTTAACGACTTTGATAACAGGAGCTGCATCCGGTGAAGCAACGGCTATATATGACACAGCAACTGCCGAAGGATTTGACCAATGAAAAAAAGAGAAGACAATATAAAGATAAATACAGGAATAGCGGATTTCCTGGACAGCCATGCCGAAGAAATGCCGGTGTCATTTCATATGCCGGGTCACAAGGGCAGACGGATATTTGATGAAAACGGAATATGGAAAGGAGCAAATTTAAGTGCCGACTGGGATATAACAGAAATACCGGGAGCAGATAATCTTTTTCAGCCGGAAGGAATAATAGCGCAAGCTATGGAAAAATACAGAATCCTTTACAGAGCAAGAAAGTCATACCTTCTGATAAACGGCAGTTCTGCAGGTATTCTTGCGGCTATACTGTCTTCAGTATCAAGAGGCGGGAAAATGATACTTGCAAGAAACTGTCATAAATCTGCATTTAATGCCATCAGGCTGGGCGGCATAGTACCGGTTTATATTTATCCGAAGACAGATAATGATTTCGGCATCCAGGCAGAAGTTGATCCGTATGATGTGGAGGAGGCGCTTAAGAAGCACCCTGAAGCTGCGGCGGTCATGATAACAAGCCCCAACTATTACGGTATATGCAGCGATATAAAAACTATTGCAGACAAGGTTCACAGATACGGAAAGATTCTCATAGTTGATCAGGCTCACGGAGCACATCTTAAATTTTTCGGAGAAATAAAAGCAGGAAAACTGAAATTTCCTCAGGCTGCAGAAGATTCCGGTGCGGATATTATCATAAACAGCACCCATAAGACTCTGGCCTCCTTTACACAGACGGCCGTATTAAATGTGTGCGGAGAAAAGACAGATCTGAGAGTGCTTGAAGACAAACTGCAGATGCTGGAAAGTTCAAGCCCGTCATATCCGCTTATGGCAAGCCTTGATTTCAATGCGGAACTTCTTATAAAAAAAGGAACAATTCTCATGGAAAGATGGGCAGAAAATCTGGAATACTTTTATGACAGAGTAATGTCTTTACCACGTATCAGGTTGCTGATGCATCCGGGACTTGATCCGACCAAGATAAATATCGACATGTCAGAAGCAGGCTTAGATGGCCTTGATCTGGAAAAATACCTGATGAAAAAAGGAATATTTACAGAACTTGCCACAGGCAATATTCTGATGTGCATGAGCGGTATAGGCAATATCAGAGAAGATTATGAGAGACTGGCTGCAGCACTTGAAGAAGCAGCGGCAGAAAACGAAAATAAAAAAACGGCAGAATCCGCAGACAATGCTGTGTTTGCTATCAGACACCGGCAGACAAGCCTGCCGGAAAACAGAGAAGATATTTTCCTTGATGATGCAGTAGGAAGAGTATGCGCCCTTCCGGTGATACCCTACCCTCCCGGCATACCTGTACTCTGCCCCGGAGAAGTTATAGACCGGGACACGGTTATGTATATAAAAAAACTCAGAGGGTTGGGAGAAAAAGTCATAGGTGTCAGTGACCGTATGGAAATATCGGTAGGAAAAGAGTAGATACAGCTATATATATCAATAACATATTTATATCCCGGATATGACCTGCCATGTTATCAGGCATGCAATTTCCGGGATATTTTACATTATTTAGATAAATAAAGGATTAAACAGGGCATATATCTGTGTATGTGATAATTCCATAACAATAATGTAAAAGTTTTTGATGATTTTTGAAGAGTATTGTTGTATAATGTATTTCGTATGAATATGTACAATTTCTAGAAAGGAAGGTCTCAAGAAATGAGTCACAAACATTTACATAGCATCCATGTGAGTCATTACAAGCACACTGCCGGTTGTGCCACAGAAGTAATGCCGATTCCGGATGTTGTAAAAATTTCCATGTCTCAGCATATCGGAGCACCTTGCAAACCTTTGGTAAAAAAAGGAGACTACGTTAAAGTAGGACAGCTGATAGGTGATGTAGACGCATTTGTAAGTGCGCCCATACACTCCAGTGTTTCGGGAACGGTGACAGCTATTGAAGAACAGAGATCCGCTGTGGGCGGAAGCGATACTCTTGTAGTCATTGAAACCGATAAGAAACAGGAAATTTTTGAAGGTGTAAAACCACCCGAAGTCAATGATATGGCCGGATTTATCAAAGCCGTAAGAGACAGCGGGCTGGTAGGACTGGGAGGAGCATCATTTCCTACCCACATCAAATTTAACCCTAAAAATATCGATGAGGTGCATACTCTGATCGTTAACGCTGCCGAGTGTGAACCTTTCATCACTTCCGACCACAGGCTCATGCTGGAGGATACGGAAGATCTGATCAGCGGAATGCTGCTGGCTATGAAATACATAGGACTTGACGAAGGATACATAGGTATCGAAGAAAACAAACCTGATGCTATTGCGCATCTGGACAAAGTTCTGGCCGACAAGGGAATAACCAACATCAAGACTTTCAAGCTTCAGGCAAGGTACCCCAAGGGAGCGGAACGTGTACTGATTTACGAAATAACAGGAAAAACCATGAATGCAGGAGTTCTTCCTGCTGATCTGGGTGTTATCCTTTCTAACGTCACCACTTTTGCAAAATTGGGCGAATATTTCAGAACAGGCATGCCTCTGGTAACAAAGAGAATGACTGTCGATGGCGACGCTGTTGCTGAGCCGAAGAATGTCATAGCGCCTATAGGCACCATGATAAATGATGTTATCGCATTCTGCGGCGGATATAAACAGGAACCCCGCAAGATTCTCATGGGCGGACCCATGATGGGAAGAGCTATCTTCTCTGATGAAATGCCTATAGTTAAGAACAACAACGCTATACTGGCATTTTCAAAAGAACAGTCACTGGTAAAAGAAGAGACTGCCTGCATCAACTGCGGAAGATGTCATCAGGCATGTCCGTTCAATCTTATTCCGACGGCTCTGGCTGACGCATATGAAAGAAGAGACGCTCAGGCTCTGGCAGATCTTAAGGTTATGCAGTGCATGGAATGCGGAAGCTGCTCTTACATATGCCCGGCAAGAAGACCTCTGGGCTTCACTAACAAGCTTGGAAAAGCAGTGGTAAAGGAGGCTGGAATCAAGTAATGGAAAAGAAAACTTACAGTAATTTAGTAGTATCATCAGCTCCTCACATAGTGAGCAATGTAGATACCACCAGAATAATGGCCATGGTCATTATGGCTCTTATGCCTTCTTTCCTGGTAAGTATTTATGTATTCGGCGCAAGAGTAATATCTCTGACAGTGGTATGTGTTGTGGCCGCCGTATTCTTTGAATGGATATGGAATGTGCTGATGCACAAGAGACAGACCATAGGGGATCTTTCAGCTGCCGTTACAGGATTGCTGATTGCATTCAATGTGCCTTCAGGACTCCCGTACTGGATAGCAATTCTGGGATGCTTTGTCGGTGTTATCATTGTAAAGCAGCTGTTTGGCGGAATAGGAAAAAATATTGCAAATCCTGCCATAACAGCAAGAATCGTTTTGTTCATTTCCTTTGCTACAGAAATGACCACATGGCCGGTTCCCAGAATGGCAGCAGATGTCACTTCCACAGCTACTCCCCTTGGAGTGCTGGCAGAAGGCGGAGAACTTCCTTCCAACATGGAAATGTTCCTTGGATTCATAGGAGGCTCCATGGGTGAAGTAAGTGCGCTGGCGCTTCTGCTGGGCGGACTTTTCCTGATCTGGAAAAAGATAATCAGCCCTGTGATTCCTGCATGCTTTATAGGAACTGTGTTTGTGTTTGCCTTTATTTACTATGCTGCTACAGGCGGCAATGCACTGGATATGGCAGTGTTCCATGTGCTGGCAGGCGGTGTGATGCTGGGAGCCTTCTTTATGGCAACAGATTATGTCACAACTCCGCTGCTTACCAACGGTAAGATCGTATTCGGAATAGGATGCGGACTTATCACCATGATCATCAGAATCTGGGGACAGTATCCCGAAGGTGTATCTTTCTCCATTCTGATAATGAACTGCCTGACACCGCTCATCAATAACTTCTTCCAGAAGAGAATGTATGGAGGTGCGAAGAAAAATGAAAAATAATACATTTAAAGAATATATCCAGCCAATAGTGGTTCTGGTAGCCATATGTCTGGTAATGACATTTGCACTGGCATATGTCAATTCGATTACTGCGCCGATGATTGCCGAAAACTCGGCAAGAGCTGCCGATGCCTCCAGAGCTGAACTGCTTCCTGCAGCTGACAGTTTTGAAAAATATGAGGGAGATCTGGTGGTTCTGGTTCCGGATAAAGTATTTGTAACAGAGTGTTATGTTGCTGAAGGAGTCGGCATGGTAGTGACCGTTCAGTCATCATCATTCGGGGGACTGCTTACTGAGATGATCGGTATAGACAGCGAAGGCAGCATAACTGGAGTAAAGGTGACCGCTCATAATGATACTAAAGGACTGGGAACAAAGGCTCATGAATCCGGATATCTGAAACAGTATATCGGTCTCACTGAACTTGCGGGAGCCGATAACATCAAGGGTGATTCTGCTGTTTCATACATAAGCGGAGCTACCATCTCATCCAATGGTGTATATCAGGGTGTATGTGCAGCGCTTGAGCAGTATCAACAAGTTCAAGGAGGTGCTAACTAATGAAAGAAAAAGCAAGTAGATTAGCAGTCCTCACAAAGGGCATAATCAAAGAAAACCCTAACCTGGTACTGCTACTTGGAACATGTCCTACCCTTGCCACCACATCATCTGCATTCAACGGCATGGGTATGGGAATAGCAGCTACGGCTGTACTTATATGTTCCAACATAGTAATTTCACTTTTAGCTAAAGTAATTCCTGACAAAGTCAGAATACCGTGTTATATAGTAGTTATTGCAGGTTTTGTAACACTGGTGCAGTTTATCGTTCAGGCCTTTGCAGAACCTCTTTACAATTCACTGGGTGTGTTCCTGCCGCTGATTGTAGTTAACTGTATCATTCTGGGAAGAGCCGAAATGTTTGCAAACAAGAACGGTGTACTGGATTCCGCTCTTGACGGTATAGGCATGGGTATAGGATTTACCCTTTCACTTACCTTTATCGGCGCTATCAGAGAAATAATAGGAGCAGGAACTATCTTTTCCGGATTCTTCCTGGGAAGCGAGGAACTGGTACAGAAACTGACCATTTCCATACCTTTCGTAGTAGATCATCCTATGCTGATAATCGCTCTGGCACCCGGCGGATTCTTCGCTTATGCATGTGCGATTGCTATAGTAAACAAGATTCTCCAGTCCAAAGGAAAGAAACCGAGAAACTTCAGCTGCCAGGGATGCGCTCTTGCTTCCATATGTCAGCAGGAGAAATGTATCGAGGAATTAGAGAAAGGAGTTGAAGCATAATGTCAGGTTATTTAACAATACTGCTGGGAATAATCCTGGTAAACAACTATGTTCTCGCTCAGTTCCTGGGTATATGTCCGTTCCTGGGTGTATCAAAGAAGCTGGATTCTTCCATAGGTATGGGAGTTGCCGTAATCTTTGTAATGGTACTTGCGACAGCAGTTACATGGCCTATAATGCAGGTGCTTAACGACCTCAATATCGCTTACCTGCAGACAATAGTGTTCATACTCATCATTGCTGCGCTGGTACAGTTCGTTGAGATGGCTCTTAAAAAATTCATTCCGGCACTTCACAAGTCGCTGGGAGTTTATCTGCCCCTTATCACCACCAACTGTGCGGTATTGGGAGTATGTATCTCAAACATTGACCAGGGATATAACTATCTTCAGTCACTGGTTAACTCTTTCGGAGCAGGTGTAGGTTTCCTGCTGGCAATGGTTATCTTCTCAGGAATGAGAAGCAAGCTGGAAGGCAACACAGATGTTCCGGCTCCGTTCCAGGGAGTTCCTATCACTATGACTGCAGCAGCGCTTTTATCCCTTGCATTTATGGGATTCGGCGGATTAGTTTAGTATAAGGAGGCGAATTGAGAAATGATGGATATTTTAATACCGGTATTGCTGGTTGTAGCAATAGGTTTCATTTTTGCCGTTATTCTTACTATTGCGTCGAAGATATTCTTTGTTCCTGTCGATGAGACAGTTTCAAACCTGAGAGCAGAACTCCCCGGCGCCAACTGCGGAGCCTGCGGATTCGCAGGATGCGATGATTATGCAGCGGCTCTTGCAGAAGACCCTTCCATAGGGACGGCTAAATGTCCTGTGGGCGGTGCTGATGTTGCAGCAAAGCTGGCAGAAATACTGGGTGTAGAAGCAGGTTCGGCAGAACCTCAGGTGGCAGTGGTTATGTGTAATGGCAATGCACAGGCTTCAAAGAAGCTGATGGAATATCAGGGACTTTCCACATGTGCTGCAGCAAAGCAGCTTTTTGGCGGATTGAACATGTGCGCCCACGGATGTCTTGGATTGGGCGACTGTCAGGCAGCTTGTCCTTACGGAGCTATTCAGGTGTGCGACGGAGTAGCTGTAGTAAACAGAGATATGTGCGTAGGATGCGGAATATGTGCAAATACGTGTCCTAACCATGTCATAAGGATAGCGCCGGCTAAGAATAAAGTCATAGTACAGTGTCATTCAACAGATCCCGGTGCCAAAACAAGAAAAGCTTGTACTAACGGCTGCATAGGCTGTAAAAAATGTGAAAAAGCATGTAAATTCGAGGCTATCAAGGTTGAAAACAATCTTGCCATGATAGATCCGGAAAAATGCAAGAACTGTGGTCTGTGCGCAAAAGAATGCCCTACAGGAGCAATAATAAATCTGAGGGCAAAAAGAAAACCGGCAACAGCTGCTCAGCCTGAAAAGGCAGCAGAAGCTTAAAAAAGATCTTTCTGAATAGAAGACGATATAAAGTTCCCGTTTTTTAGCGGGAACTTTTTTGGCTCTATGTCAAATGTTGGGGTGGAGCACAATTAAAGTAAAAAAAGTGTCACGAGAGTGAACCGCCCCCAAAAGTTAGACCTAAAATCTAACAGATGGGAGGTCGGTTCAGAGACGGAGAAATCCGTCTCTTTTATCATTCTACTTTTTCA
>CASFMJ010000069.1 GCA_949295785.1 uncultured Bacillota bacterium
CCATAATAATAGGCCTCCTATGATTTAGATTTTATCATAGAAGACCTATACTTAGTAGCTATTTACAGAAAAAGTTTCACACAGTCGAAAAAAACATAAAATCAAGTATCCGCTCCCAGATGCTTACTGTATTTTTCCTGCCTCTTGCGATGGCTATAATACATCTGGCATTCGCCTTTCCCATGATCAGACAGCTTCTGATCATATTCAGCCTTAAAAACACAGCCTTTCTGATTGGCGTTGCAGGCATATGTGTGCTGGTATTTGCACTGCTTTACGGGTTTGTATATAAGATGACATCCAGAATCTATTATAAGATAGTGAACGGAGTATGATAGGATGGAGCTGATCCGTTGTTCCCCATGGACGGTTTTTTCAGAAAACAGAACTTTCAATGCATGTATAAATTTTCAGTGCGAAAAAACCCTGCCCGAATGATACGGGCAGGGTCAAGAAAAAAATCAGTTTAAAGCAGCGTTTACTTTTCAGTCTTTGATTTCTATCACCTGAACGGGACAGTTTTTTTCGGCCTGATGAGCGTTGTGTATATTTGAACGTTGGGGCTGGCAATATATTTCTGCCAGACCGTCATCAGCCATTCTGAATACTTCAGGGCATATTTCCGCACATGCACCGCAGCTTATGCAGCCGTTTCTGTCTATTATTGCTTTCATATTTTCCCTCCGAAAATAATATTAAAATATATTTTTTCCGGAGCAGTAAAAATAATACGTATTTTTACTTGTTTTCAACAGTATTTCTTATTATTTCAGCCTGTTTAAGGAGAAACGTCCGAAGTGCCGTCTTGTGACTGCAGAGTTTTTCGCTGCAGTTTTTACAGGATAGAGCCAGATTTGTGTTTTCATAAAATCTTTCCGGATGTCTGCGAAAATCTATTTCCCAGTTTAAGAGCAACAGAAGAGAAAGAGCAAGAAGACTCCATGAATAAAAACTCTTCAGCGGAAGAAGTGGTGTAAACATCATGGCATAGTCCCAGTTATATATGCGGCAGCTGCCACAACATTTATTTTTCATCATCCACTGCTGGAAAGGACAGAAGAAAAGAATACATATCATATCACAGACAGAATAAGCCAGAGACAGGAGAACCATTATCCCGGCATCAATTATATCTGAAAAATAAAGAATATATACAATTCCGTTAAGTGCAAGCCAGCTGAAAAGAACAATGAGAACAGAATGTCTTGACTCTCCGGGGTTAAGTACATGTCTGAATGTATTGCCTGATGGAATGTAGTTTTTAGCAAACTGCTTCTGACATCCCATACTTTCAAGACTTGAAGGGAAAAAACGAAAAATAATCTCAATAATGAAAACAATCCATATGAATATAATTATGGCAGGCATATTATCAAGTCTTATAAGGGGGCGGGGTACATGTGCCAATCGGTCATATATATATATTCCTGCTGCAATTAAAAAAAGACAAGAACGGAATATAAGTTTTGAGTAATGCATGGCTGAAATCCGTGATATTCTTTTTTTTACTGATGATGTTTTCATTGTTGACCTTCTTCATAGTTATGCTTCATAAAATTATAGCAGAAATTTAGCTTTTTGTACATATAACCTTCCATGCGCCGATAAGTTTTTCCATGCTCCATGCGGCATTGGCCGGCGATGTGGAAGGAAGGCAGACGGCCTTTATGCCGGTATGTGGCTCAGTAAAACGTTTATAATATTTTTCCGCAGTTTTCCCATTGACAAATATTGATGATATTTCTGAACTGCTCAGGATGGGAAGCAGGTCATTAGGCGTTACATTTTTTATGGAACTGTCAGAACTTCCTGTAATGTCACATGATGCGATAACATCCCAGAGAGCTATATGATGAGACAGCAGAAATTCTTTTTTTTCAGGGATGGTCCGTGGAACCGGAGAATCATAGACAGCAGCCGTGACTTTCCAGAATCTGTTCTGAGGATGCCCGTAAAAGAAAAGCTGCTCTCTTGATTTGACTGATGGGAAAGAGCCAAGGATCAGAATTTTTGAATTGCTGTCATATAGAGGTGGAAAAGGATGATTTATCATGCGCTTGCAGGTTCCTTTCATGATTGGATTTAAAGGTAAGTAAGTTTACTTTATAAATAAAGACGGGTCATGATCTAAACAGTTCAGTTCAAATCACAACCCGTTGATGTGTGGTGGAGCATAGGGGGATCGAACCCCTGACCTCTTGACTGCCAGTCAAACGCGCTCCCAGCTGCGCTAATGCCCCAAGCGATAGTCATTATAGCATAATTAAAAAAACTATGCAAGGGGTTTAACATTTATTTTACTATTTTGTAAAAATAGAAAAAAGGCATTTTATGTCATAAGCCGGAAGCATTTTACTTTTTGTGCATACAGGGATATAATGATTTTAGATAAAACATGAAGAACGGCCGTAAAAGGAAAGGATGATATATATGAAAACGCCTGAAAAGGAAAAATTTGATAAACTAAATGTCTTCGGAGAGGGAGCACCCAATGATGCATATTCCCGATACTTTTCCGGCAGATCTTTTCTGAATCCACTCAATGATCCGCAAAAATGCGGAGTATTTCTTGCCAACGTTACATTTGAGCCCGGATGCCGCAATAACTGGCATGTTCACGAGGCTAAGAACGGCGGTGGACAGATACTTATATGCACTGCGGGAGAAGGCTGGTATCAGGAAGAGGGAAAAGAAGCAGTAAGTCTCCTGCCGGGTATGGTCATAACTATACCTGCCAACGTAAAACACTGGCATGGCGCTAAAGCTGATTCGTGGTTCAGCCATATAGCATTGGAGGTGCCCGGTGAAAAAACCGGAAATCTCTGGCTGGAGCCTGTAGATGACCAAGTATACAATAAACTCAAATAAAGGAGGTACTATAATGTCAAATATACTGGTAGCATATTTTTCAGCCGGAGGAATAACAGAAAAGGCAGCCAGACAGCTGGCAGAAGTTTTAAATGCTGATCTGCTGGAGATAAAACCTTCAGAGCCTTATACAGCAGAAGACCTTGACTGGACAGATAAGAAAAGCCGCAGTTCGGTGGAAATGAATGACCCTGATGCAAGACCGGAAATTGCAGAGAAACCTGAAAATATAGATAAGTATGATAAAATATTCATAGGGTTTCCAATATGGTGGTATGTTGCTCCAAGGATAATCGAAACTTTCATGGACAGTTATGATTTTTCGGGAAAAACGGTAATACCCTTTGCCACTTCAGGAGGCAGCGGCATAGAAAAGGCTGAAAATGCCCTTAGAAAATCATATTCTGATAATATAAAATGGCTGAAGGGTCGTCTTCTTAATGGCATATCCCGAAAAGAAATAGAGGAATGGATAAGTTCATTATAATATTATCTAAAGGAATAATATATGATTTACACTACTGCAATCCCTTCACCTTTGGGAATAATAACACTGGCCAGCGATGGAGAAAACCTCAAAGGATTATGGATAGAAGGACAGAAATATTTTAGAAACAGTATAAGAGAAGAAACTTGTCAAAAAGATGATCTCAAAGTGTTTCATCTGGCTGAAGAATGGCTGTCAGCTTATTTCAAAGGCAATAACCCGTCTTTGAAGCATATCCCTCTGAAACCTGACGGAAGTGAGTTTCAGAAACAGGTATGGGAAATATTATGCGATATACCTTACGGACAGGTTATAACATATGGTGATATAGCAAGAAAAATTGCGGTAAAAAAAGGAGTAGAAAGGATGTCGGCACAGGCAGTAGGGGGAGCCGTGGGCCATAACCCTGTTTCGATAATAATCCCCTGCCATCGCGTCATAGGCTCTGACGGCAGTCTCACAGGCTACGCAGGCGGTATAGATAAAAAAATTTTTCTTCTCAGGCTGGAAGGGGCGGATATGAGCAATCTATATGTTCCTAAAAAAGGCACAGCAATTTAAAAGTATAAAATATAAAACATTTGTATAACAATGTGTATATAAAAACCTGCATATAATATAGTTGAAGGCGGCTGGTCAGAACAAAAGCCGTCTTTATTTTTTTTGCAGGAAATGTTCTGCCATCATGCAGGGCACTTTTTCCTGACCATAATATCAGTTGGCTTTTTGCCATTTTTGTGCTAATATAAACAATGTATAGTTGTGCCTGATAGTGAGGAGGATATTATGAAGATTATAGTTGACGGAATGGGAGGAGACAATGCGCCTTCTGCTGTTGTGGAAGGAGCAATACTTGCATCAAGAGAAACCGAGCATCATATAGCAATAATCGGCAGGGAGGATCTGATATCATCAGAACTGGCAAAGCACAGATATGATTCTCAGAAGATCAGTGTGGTTAATGCCACCGAAGTTATTTCCAATGATGATGCACCGGTACGAGCCGTCAGATCAAAAAAAGATTCTTCTATCGTAAAGGGAATCAATATGGTAAAAAAAGGTGAGGGAGATATTTTTATATCTGCCGGATCCACAGGAGCACTCCTTGCAGGAGGTCTTTTTATACTTGGAAGAATACAGGGAATAGACAGACCTGCACTTGCCAGCGTTTATCCTATATTAGGTGGTATACCTTCTCTTCTGGTGGATGCGGGGGCAAATGCAGACTGTAAGCCCAATAATCTTCTTGAATTCGGAGTAATGGGAAGTATATATATGGAAAAAGTAATAGGCCGTGATAATCCCAGAGTCGGTCTTGTGAATATAGGTACGGAGGCTGCAAAAGGTTCCACACTGACAAAAGCTGCTTTTGACCTTCTTGAACAGAGTCATCTTAATTTTTTAGGAAATGTTGAAGCCAGAGAAGTTCCCAAAGGTGCATGTGATGTGATAGTTACAGACGGTTTTACAGGAAATGTGCTTCTTAAGCTTACAGAAGGCCTCGCATGGAATATTTTACAGGTGATAAAGAAAAAATTTACTGACGGTGCAAAAGCAAAACTGGGAGCAGCACTGCTGATGAATAAAATGAAAGAATTAAAGTCAGAATTTGACTATTCTGAATATGGCGGGGCACCTATATTGGGTATAAGAGGCCCTATAGTAAAAATGCATGGCTCATCCAGTGCCAATGCTGTAAAGAATACCATACTCAAGGGCATACCGTATGTGTCTGAAAATGTTGTTGATACCATCCAGAATTCTGTACTTGAAATTGAGGAGATTACTTTAAGTGAATATTAGCAGGCTGGAGTCAAAAATCGGCTATAAATTTAACAATAGCATATATCTTGAGCGTGCGCTTACTCATAGCTCATATAACAGAGAGAAAAATACAAAACATCAGGATAATGAAAGACTGGAATTTCTGGGAGACGCTTTTTTTGACGCCATCATCAGTGCCGAACTTTTTCGTCTGATGGAAAAGGAAACAGAAGGCAGACTTACAAAAACCAGATCTCTGGTGGTATGCGAGAACTCACTGGCCAATGCTGCAAGAAAAATCCAGCTGGGAGAGTATATAATGATAGGCCGCGGTGAGGAAATGGCCGGAGGCAGAGAAAGGGAATCCATACTTGCTGATGCAATGGAAGCCGTAATAGGTGCCATATATCTTGACGGAGGATATGAAAAGACACGTAGTTTTGTAATTTCAGTATTTGCCGACACTATAAAAAAAGCGGTGTCAGGAGAACTTTTCTCTGATTATAAATCTGAGATACAAGAAAAACTGCAGAAAAACGGGAAAAACCTTTCTATAGTTTATACAACAGACAGAGAAGAAGGGCCTGCCCATGACAAGACTTTTTTTGTGCACCTGTCTTATGACGGGAAAATCCTTGGTGAAGGCAACGGAAAAAGCAAAAAAGAAGCGGAGCAGAATGCTGCAAAAGAAGCATTGAGCCGCTTAAAAAGGAGCAAAAAAGATGTATTTTAAGCGACTTGAAATGCAGGGATTTAAATCATTTGCCGAACCTGCCGTAATAGAGTTTCATGAGGGAGTAACATGCATAGTAGGTCCAAACGGAAGCGGCAAAAGTAATATAAGTGATGCCATAAGATGGGTTCTGGGAGAACAGAGTCCCAAGATGCTCAGAGGCGGAAAGATGGAAGAAGTGATCTTTTCCGGAACGGCAAGCAGAAAGTCCAGGGGTATGGCAGAAGTGACACTGGTCATAGACAACTCGGCCGGAATACTGCCTATTGATTATAATGAGGTTGCAATAACCAGAAGAATGTACCGCTCCGGTGAAAGTGAATATCTGATAAATAATAATCAGTGCAGACTGCGTGATATAAGAGAACTGATAATGGATACAGGAATAGGTGTAGAAGGCTATTCCATAATAGGTCAGGGTAAAATATCCGAAATAGTCAGCAGTAAACCTGAAAGCAGACGGGAGATCTTTGAAGAGGCTGCCGGTGTTGTCATGTATAAAAGCAAGAAGGCAGAATCAGAGAGAAAACTGGCTTCGGCCGGAGCAAACCTTGAAAGAGTCAATGATATAATCGGTGAGATAGAAGGACGTATAGACGGACTGAAAGAGGACAGCCAGAAAGCGGAAGAATACCTGAAATTGAAAGAAAGCTTCAGAGAACTGGAGATAAATATAACACTGAAAAGTATAGAAAAACTTGAAGAATCAAACAGTACAGCAGCCGAGGATATAAAGAGCCTGTCCTCAGAGATAGAGGTACTGGCAGAACAGAAAAGACAGCTGGACGAAAAGCTTGGGACTTCAAGGAAGAAAAACGATACCCTTGAGGAACTGGGAAACAAGGCTAAAGACAGGCTTGTAGCCAGTGTCGAGGAAATAAGCGGACTCACAGGTAAAAGCCGGCTTGATGAAGAAAAAATAAATACTCTTGAAAGAGATATAGTTCGTGTGGAAGAAGAAATAAGAGTATTAAATGTCAGAGAAAATTCTGAATCCGCTGAACTTTCAGAACTGTCAGAGCGCCTTGACCAGGCCGAAAAAAAACTGGCTGAGGCAGGAAAAGCACTTAATGAAAAGATAGAGGCATCGGGCGATATAAATTCCCGTCTTGCTTGTGTAATTGCCGATATTGATGAAAACAGAAACAAAATGTATGAAATGCATAGCCTTGAAGCATCTAAAAGATCAGAGGCAAGAAGCATGGAAAGCTATCGCGAATCTCTTTCTGACAGAAAAAAGCAGCTTGTTGAGGAAAGAAGCAATATAGAGGAATCTATAGCAGCATCCCAAGATGAACTTGAGTCTGCCGGTAAAGAACTGTCACATATATATGATCAGATTAAAAAAATAAATGACGAAAAAGAAGCAACCCTTATTCAGCGGTCTGCAGCAGAAAAAAAGTTTGCTGAAATCTCTGAAAAGTCTGCTCATCTTAAAATAAACGCAGGAAGACTCAGCGCCAGAAAAAAAACCATTGAGGAGATGGAAAATAACTATGAAGGATATAACAGCGCGGTAAAATTTGTAATGAAGAACCGCATGAAAGGCATAAGAGGCGTGGCAGCAGATCTTATTACTGTACCCAGGGGCCTTGAAATAGCTGTGGAGACTGCCATGGGCGCATCGTTACAGAATGTTGTATGTGAGAAGGATAATGATGCCAAAGCTGCTATACAGGTTCTCAAAGATAACAGGGCCGGAAGACTTACTTTTCTCCCTCTTGAATCAGTAAGAGGAAACAGGATGGACGTACCCGGCATGGTCACCTCGTCAGCAGGATACAGGGGACTGGCATGCGATCTTATAGAGTACGACATGGAATATGAAGGTATATTCAGATATCTTCTGGGAAGAGTGGCTATAGTAGATACTATGCAGGATGCAATAGATCTTTCAAAAAAAGCCTCACTCAGGTTTGTAACTCTTGAAGGGGAAGTGGTCAACCAGGGCGGAGCCATAACAGGAGGAAAGTATAAGAATCGGACTGCAAACCTTTTAGAAAGAAAAAGCGAGATAAAAAGCCTGCAGGACGAACTTGCTGCAAACCAGGAGCAGCTTTTAATTCTGCAGAAAGAAGGAGAAGAACTTCATGACAGTATTGAGAAATTTAATTTAAATCTGTCAACCATTGATGAAAATTTTAAAGAACTTCAGCTTTCTTCTTTTGATCTGGAATCAAGAAAGAAAAATGCTGCCGGAAGTTTTGAAGAATTAAACAGCAAGCTCAATATAAACAGACAGCGTGCTTCTGCTGTAGAAGATGATATGAAGAAAGCCGTATCAATGACAGAAGAACTTGAGCAGCAGGCTGATGAATGCAGAGAAGAAGCAGAAAAGGCTAAAGCAGAGATAGAAAGACTGATGGAAATTCATGATCAGATAAAAGATCAGGCCGAAGATGCTTCAGAAATCATAACTTCAAAGAGGATAGAAAAAAATAAATGGGAGGAAAGCAGAAACAGTATCAACCTGCTTCTGGATAAAAGCAGATCTTCAATCAGTGATATACAACGTCAGATCAGCGAGAAACACCTTATTATACAGGAGTTTATCAGTCAGAAAAACGATATAATTGCAGGTGCTGAGGATATAGCCGGGCATTTAAAGGAAAAGAATCAGGAAAAAATAAAGCTTGAAGAATATATTGCCCAATTGTCTGAACAAAGAAAGAGCCTGGCAGATGAAATAGAAACAATGACTTCGGACAGGGAAACGATTGCAGACCAGCTCAATTTTTATCAGAATCAGAAATACAGACAAGAGATAAAGACAGCAAAAAACGATACACAGCTTGAAACTCTTAAGGACAAGCTGTGGGAAGATTTTGAGGTCTCCTATGTTCAGGCTATGGGATTCAAAAAAGAAGACTTTGTGATGTCATCTGCCCAGAAAGAAAGTCGGGAGATAAAAAACAGAATAAAAGAACTTGGCGACGTAAATGTGGGGGCTATAGCAGAATATGCACAGGTAAGTGAAAGATACGATTTTCTCACTGCACAGAGAAGCGATATTACAGAAGCAATGGAGCAGCTTGCTGCCATTGTTGATGATATGGAAAAAACAATCAAAGCAAAATTCAAAGAAAATTTTGACAAGGTCGTTGTTAATTTTGAAGAAATATTCAAACAGCTTTTCGGAGGAGGCCATGCTGAACTCAGACTGGACAATGAGGAAGATCCACTTGAAGCAGGTATTGAAATAGTAGCTCAGCCACCAGGAAAAAAACTGCAGAACATAAATCTGATGTCCGGAGGAGAAAAAACTATGACGGCCATAGCATTGATGTTCGCTGTGCTTAAAACAAGACCGACACCATTCTGCATACTCGATGAGGTGGAGGCTGCATTAGATGATAATAATATAGATAGATTTTCAAGCTATCTAAGGAATTTCCATGATATACAGTTTGCTATCGTTACCCATCAGAAGGCTACAATGGAACATGCCGATGTTCTTTATGGCGTGACTATGCCCGAACAGGGTGTTTCAAAAGTGCTGTCACTGAGGATGGGAGACGATTTTCAGCTGTGATGTCTGAAGGGGGAAAGAATGTCACTTTTTAAAGAAAAAAAATCTTTTTTCGGACGGTTATCCGAAAAAATAACAGATGCAATAATGGTGAGAGCCGAAGTTGATGAGGATCTTATGGATGAACTGGAGGAGATTCTCATAACTTCCGACATCGGCATGGACACTACTATGACCATAATGGACAGGCTCCGTGATAAGGTTAAAAATGATTATATAACCAGTCCCGAAGGAGTAAAAAACGCATTGCGAAATATAATGACGTCTCTTGTGGACAAGGGAGAAAGACAGAAGTTGTGTAAAGAGTATCCTCTGCTTATACTTGTCATAGGCATCAATGGCGGAGGCAAGACCACTACCATCGGAAAGCTTGCATATAAACTTAGAAAAGAAGGCAGAACAGTGATGCTTGCAGCAGCCGATACTTTCAGAGCAGCCGCTGCCCAGCAGCTTTCAATATGGGGAGAAAGAAATAATATCAATGTGATAAGACATCAGGAAGGAGCAGATCCTTCTGCGGTTATATATGATGCAATACAATCGGCAAAAGCTAAGGGTACAGATGTGCTCATATGTGACACTGCCGGAAGACTTCAGAATAAAAAGAACCTCATGTCTGAACTTGAAAAAATGAACAGAATAATCGACAGAGAATATCCTGAGGCATCAAAAGAAACTCTTCTTGTTCTTGATGCAACCACAGGCAAAAATGCTGTGTCTCAGGCAAGAGAGTTTGGACAGGTAACTGACATAACAGGTATAGTTATAACTAAACTGGATGGTACAGCCAAAGGCGGAATTGCCGTAACGGTGGCCGATGAATTTGACATGCCTATAAAATATATAGGCATAGGTGAAGGCATTGAAGACCTGAAGGAGTTCGTACCGGATGAGTTTATAGGAGGTATTTTTGATGAGTAAACCCATTGTTGCCATAGTAGGGAGGCCAAACGTGGGAAAATCCACTCTTTTCAATAAAATAGTAGGTAAAAGAGTCTCTATAGTGGAGGATACACCAGGAGTTACCAGAGACAGGATATATGCCGAAGCAGAATGGAATTCAGTCCATTTTGCACTGATAGATACCGGGGGAATAGAACCCTCAAGCAATGATGTGATACTTTCTCAGATGCGTGAACAGGCACAGATTGCTATGGATATGGCTGATGTGATATTGTTTGTGGTTGATGGAAAAGAAGGTCTGACAACTGCTGACAGAGAAGTAGCTTCCATGCTGATGCGTACCGGTAAAAAAGTCATTCTTGTGGTGAACAAAGTTGATAAACCAACAAGACTTCCTGATGATTTCTATGATTTTTATGAACTGGGCATGGGTGAACCTATTGCTGTATCGGCTGTCAACATGCTCAATTTCGGAGATGTGCTTGATGAGATAGTTGAGAGTTTCCCTGATGATGCAGATACTGAAGAAGAAGACAATATAAAGATTGCGGTAATCGGTAAACCCAATGTGGGAAAATCTTCTCTTATAAACTGTCTGTTGGGAGAGAAAAGAGTTATCGTATCTCCCATTGCAGGTACAACAAGGGATTCAATAGACACGCCTTTTGAAAAAGATGGGGAAAAGTATATCCTTATTGATACGGCTGGAATAAGAAGAAAAAGCAAAGTGAATGAAGACATAGAAAAATACAGTGTCATCAGAGCCATTGCTGCCATTGAAAGATGTGACGTGTGTATTCTGATGATAGATGCGGCAGAAGGCCTTTCAGAGCAGGATAAGAAAATTGCCGGTGCTGCTCATGAAGCAGGAAAAGGTATAGTGGTGGCAGTGAACAAATGGGATCTTATTGAGAAAGAGACAAATACCATGAGAGATTTCAGACGTGAACTGGAGTCTGAGCTTCTGTTCATGTCATATGCTCCCATAATTTTTATTTCGGTTGCTGAAAAAAAACGCATAGATCAGGTTATAGCCACAGCCAAAGCTGTGGCAGAAAGCAGAGCCATGCGGGTACCCACAGGTCAGCTCAACAGCCTGATACAGGATGCTATGATGATGAAACAGCCTCCTTCAGACAAGGGAAGAAGACTGAGAATATATTATGCCACACAGGTTGCAGTGAAACCGCCACTGTTCAGTTTTCAGATAAACAAGCGGGAACTGATGCATTTTTCTTATGCCAGATACCTTGAAAATAAAATAAGAGAGGGGTTTGGCTTTAATGGTACTTCGATTAAATTTGTATTCAGGGAAAAAGGCGAAAAAGGAGAATGATCATGTCGGTGATTAAATTCGTCATATGTGTAACAGTTGCCTATTTCATAGGTAACATTTCACCTTCTATCCTTCTTGGCAAGGCAAAAGGGGTGGATATAAAAAAAGAAGGAAGCGGAAATGCAGGCACTACCAACGCTCTCAGAGTCCTAGGCAAGAAAGCAGCCGTCATAACGCTGGTAATAGATATATTAAAAGGCATACTTGCGGTTCAAATCGGTATGGAGATGGGCAATTATACCATAGGTACCGTATGTGCCCTGGCAGTGTTCTGTGGTCATATTTGGCCATGTCTTTACAGCTTCAGAGGCGGCAAAGGAGTGGCCACCGCATTCGGTGCCATACTGGCTGTAAACTGGCAGCTTGCCATCATTGAATTGCTTGTGGTCGCAGCCGGTCTTGCTGTAAGTCGCAGAATGTCTGTGGGTTCACTTCTTGGAGCAGTAAGTTTTCCCCTCATATGTTATTTTTTTGAGCCGGGATTTCTTTATATAGGGAGCGCAATGGCTCTGATAATAGTAATAAAACATATACCCAATATAAGGAGACTCATTAAAGGTGAGGAGCCAAGGATGTTCGGGAAGAAGGAAGAAGAAAATGAATAAAATATCTGTCATAGGAGCCGGCAGCTTTGGAACTGCACTGGCAGTGATGCTTGCTGCAAAAGGACATGAGGTCACTATGTGGGGAAGAAGAAAGTCACAGCTTCTTCTCATGGAAGAAACCAGAGAAAATCCCCATTATCTGCCGGGAATACATCTGCCTGAAAAACTCCTTTTTTCACATTCCATGGAAGATGCTTTGAATAATGCTGAGATAGCTATATTTGCCGTACCCGCTCAGAAATTCAGACAGGTGTTTACTGATGCAGTTAATTTTATGGACAGAGATACCGTAGTAGTGAATGTAGCTAAAGGCATAGAAAAAAGCAGCCTTATGAGATTGTCCCAGGTGGCACGGAATGTGATGAAAGATGTTAGATATGTCACGCTTTCAGGGCCTTCCCATGCTGAAGAAATCGCTAAAAGACTTCCTACAACTGTGGCTGTGGCCTCAAATGATAATGAACTTGGCCTGATGGTGCAGGAAGCATTTAATACAGACAGATTTCGAGTATATACAAATGATGACATCATAGGAGTGGAACTTGGGGGAGCCCTTAAAAATATTATAGCACTGGGCGCAGGTATATCCGATGGAATGGGCTTTGGCGACAACGCAAAAGCTGCTATGATGACAAGAGGTCTTGTGGAGATGTGTCGTCTTGGATCAGCCATGGGAGCTGATATAAACACTTTTTCCGGACTTACCGGTCTGGGGGATCTTATAGTAACATGCACCAGTATGCACTCAAGAAACAGACGGTGTGGCATAATGCTGGGACAGGGTATACCTGCTGCTGAAGCTATAGAAAAAGTAGGAATGGTGGTTGAAGGCATTTCCACTGCTGAAGCGGCAGAAGCTCTTGCCTCAAAATATGATATAGAAATGCCTATAACAGAGAGCATCTGTGCCCTGCTCAGAGGAGAAACCAATCCTGTTGAGGCTGTGGAGATGCTTATGGGCAGAAAAACAAAAAATGAAATGCACATTTTTTAAGTATTGGAATGGAGAATCAATTGGTTGCTAAGAGAAAATTTCATATAACTACATTCGGCTGTCAGATGAATGAGCATGACTCTGAAATAATGGCAGGACTGCTTGAAGAAAACGGATACTTACAGGCCTCATCCCGCGATAAGGCAGATATAGTGATATTTAATACCTGCAGTATAAGAGAAAATGCAGACAAGAGATTTTTCGGCACATTAGGGCAGCTGAAAAACAGAAAAAAGACAGAAGGTGAAAATTTTACCGTATGTGTATGCGGCTGTATGATGCAGCAGCAGCACATAATCGATACATTAAAGGAAAAATACCCATGGGTAGATGTGGTGTTCGGTACCCATAACCTGCACAGGTTACCGCAATTACTTGAAAATTTATATAATGAAAAGAAAAAACAGATGGATATATGGCCTGAAGGAGGGGAAATTGTTGAAGATCTTCCGGCCAAGAGACTTTTTCCACATAAAAGCTTTGTAAATATAATGTATGGCTGCAACAATTTCTGCAGTTACTGCATTGTTCCATATACAAGAGGCAGAGAAAGAAGCCGGAAACCTGAAGATATAATAAAAGAAATAAATGGACTTGCTCAAGACGGAGTTAAGGAAATAACATTGCTTGGGCAGAATGTTAATTCGTACAGAGGATATGGTGAAAATGGTCAGACAGATTTTACGGATCTTATTTATATGATTGCTGATATTGAAGGTATTGAGCGGATCAGGTTTATGACCAGCCATCCCAAAGATCTTTCGGACAGGCTTATAGACGCATTTAAAAACTGTAAAAAGTTGTGCAAATATATACATCTGCCTGTACAGTCCGGTTCAGATAAAGTGCTTAAAGCAATGAACAGAAGATACTCAAGGGATGATTATTTCAGGCTGGTTGAAAAGCTTAGAGACGCTGTGCCCGATATAGCCATATCCACTGATATCATAGTGGGATTCCCGGGAGAAACAGAGGCGGATTTTGAAGACACATTGGATCTTGCACGCAGAGTGAATTTTGACTCGGCATTTACTTTTTTATATTCTGTGAGAAAGGGAACTCCGGCTGCCGTAGCAAAAGATCAGATACCGGAAGATATAAAACATGAAAGATTTAACAGACTTGTTGATGTAATAAACAGATCAGCTGCAGAAAAAAATTTAAAGTATAGGGGACAGGTAAAAGAAATATTGGTCGACGGGTCAAGCAGAGGGGGAAATGGATTCTGCGAAGGTAGAACAGACGAATTTAAACTTGTAAATTTTATCGGAGATACGAAACTTGTCGGAGAAATGGTAAAAGTCAAGATTACCGATTCAAATACTTTCAGTTTAAAGGGAGAGATACAGAAATAGATATCTCCACGGTAATGGATTAAAGAAAGGATGAGAAATGGACATTTTTTTAGTCATCAGTCTGCTGGGTGGTCTGGCCATGTTCCTCTATGGTATGGAGGTAATGGGAGCAGGTCTTAAGAATGCTTCAGGGCCTGCTTTGAAAAAAGTTCTGGGTAAAGCTACACAAAATGTGGTTTTTGGCGTTATAACAGGAATGCTTGTAACAGCGGTTATACAGAGTTCTACTGCTACAATAGTGCTGGCAGTAGGTCTTATTTCAGCCAAAATCCTTACCTTGAAACAGGCTGTGGGGATTGTAATGGGAGCAAACATCGGAACGACCATAACGGCTCAGATAATAAGGCTTATGGACATTGATTCCGGCGGCAATATAGCCCTTGAATTCCTTAAACCGTCTACCCTGGCGCCTCTTTCCATGTTTATCGGTATATTGCTGATAATGTTCATAAATCTGCCTAACAGTAAGACCAAGGGTGAAATATTCATGGGATTTGGCATATTGTTCTCAGGTATCATAAATATGACAGCGGCTGTTTCGCCATTGTCAGAGTCACCGGCCTTTATTGATCTGATGGCAAAATTCAGCGATCAGCCTATACTTTCCATATTGATAGGTCTGGTACTTACTGTAGTTGTTCAGAGTTCATCGGCTATGGTAGGTATTCTTCAGGCATTGTCTGCTACAGGTACAATAACTTTTAATCTTGTTTATCCTATGATAATGGGAATAAACCTGGGTACATGTGTGGTAACATTATTTATCTGCTCTATCGGATCATCAAAAGATGCTAAACGTACCGGTCTTGTACATATATTATTCAATACCATAGGCACATTTCTTTTCATGATTGCAATGACGATTATCCATTCCATGGGAGGATTCCCTCAGCTCTGGGACAGCGTCGTAAACAGTGGCACCATTGCCAATTTCCAGACTTTATTCAATCTGATTACAGCAATAGTTCTGGTGCCCTTTGCAGGAAAACTTGTTGACATATCGCAACGTATTATCAAGATAACTCCTATTGATGAAGAAGATAAAGCTGACCTTGAAGTACCTGACGAAAAACTGTTTGAGGTACCGGAAATGGCTATTTCTGAAGCCGGAAAGGCCATTGCACATATGGGAGAGATTGCTCTTAAAAACCTGAAGCGAAGCTGCAAGCTGATGTACGAATATGATGAAAACAGAGTGTCCGTTATAAATGAGAACGAGGATAATATGGATATGTTTACAGATTCTATGGATACGTATCTTGTGAATCTGTCTAAATTTGTAGAAACAGACAGTGACAGCCAGCGGGTAAGTACAATGATGCAGACATCTACCAATTTTGAGAGAATAGGTGACCATGCCATGAATATAATGGAGGCTGCACATAATATAAGAGATAACAGACTGGAATTTTCAGATGCGGCCATAAATGAACTGAATCTTGTAAAGGACGCTGTATTTGAGATAACCGCTATAACAATAGATGCTTTTTCACGGATGGACAGTGATACTGCCAAACGTGTAGAACCTCTTGAAGAAGTTATAGATGATATGGTTATAACTTTGAAAAACAGGCATATTGAGAGGCTTAAAAAAGGGGAGTGTACATCGGCTACAGGCATAGCTTTTGTAGATGTGCTGACCAATCTGGAGCGGATTGCAGACCAATGCTCCAATGTTGCTCTTCTCATTCTTGGTGAAAGTTATAAGGAGATAATGGGCAATCATCACGCATACGTAAGAGAACTCCACAAAGGAGGAGACAGGATATACAATGAGGAACTGGCTAAGAGAAAAGAACAGTATCTGATGAGTTTATAATCAAAATACATTAAATACCATACCAGCTGACGATTCTGATTATCAGCTGGTATTTTTTCTGCATAACTGTCGCAGATTTTCATATATTTTTGGTATCAGCACGTTTATGCGGAGGGATTATATGATAAATACATCGATCTATCAGGACATAGCAATGCGGGCAGGCGGCGATATATACATCGGTGTCGTCGGGCCTGTACGTACCGGAAAATCCACATTTATAAAAAGATTTATGGATGTGATGGTGATTCCCAATATGGCCAATCCATACGAAAAGACCAGAGTAATGGACGAATTGCCTCAGAGCGGTGAGGGAAGAACGATAACCACAACTGAGCCGAAGTTTATACCTCCGGAAGCTGTGGATGTAAGGACAAAAGGAGGAGCAGCATTCAGCGTGAGGCTGGTGGACTGTGTAGGTTACATGGTTCCCGGAGTTTTAGGGAATATGGAAGATGGAAAAGAGAGGATGGTAAGTACTCCATGGTCAGAAGAACAGTTACCTTTTGGTAAAGCAGCAGAAATAGGTACAGAAAAAGTGATAACGGAGCATTCTGTAATAGGAATAGTAGTGACTTCCGACGGCAGTTTCGGAGAAATAGAAAGAGAAAACTTTATTGAAGCTGAGGAAAAAACCATAAAACAGTTGAAGGAACTAAAAAAACCCTTTGTAATATTGCTCAATACGGCAACTCCGCAGAATGTTCGCAGTAAGGATCTTGCGGCAGAACTTGAAGAAAAATATCAGGTACCTGTTATACTGACTAATTGTCAGAAAATGTCCGAAGATGATTTCGAGGAAATCTTTGACAGAGTAATATATCAATTCCCTGCATCAGAAGTACATTTCAGCCTTCCGGGGTATTTTGACGCTCTTGATGAGAATCATTGGATAAAAGAAAGCATCATCGCCGGCGTTAAATCATGGATGAACAGTTTTGAAACAGTAGGTCAGGCTATGGAAAGCTGCAGTTGTGTAGCTGACGGAAAGATAATACGGTCTGTAAAAGTTGCTGATGCTGACATGTCTGGTGGCATTCTTACACTTGAACCCTCATTTGATGCAGCTTTATATTATAAAGTGATAGAAGAACTGATGAATGCACCGGTAGAAAATGACAGTCAGCTTTTTTCACTGCTTAAAGAATATTCCGCTGCGAAGAAGGCTTACGATAACATAAAGGGGGCATTGGAGCAGGCAGAAAAATCGGATTACGGCATAGTGGCCCCTAAGTTGTCCGAAATGATTCTGGAGAAGCCTGAAGTATTCAGGCAGGGAAGTAAATACGGCGTAAGGATGAAAGCAAAGGCACCGTGTCTGCATATAATAAAAACTGATATTTCTACAGAAGTATCGCCTGTTGTAGGTACGGAAAGTCAGTCAATTCAGCTGGCAGATTCCCTGAACGCACAGTTTGAGGCAGGAGAGGAAGATATATGGGAAACAAATCTGTTCGGTAAATCTTTGAGAGAGATGGTCACAGAGCAAATGGAAAGCAAAGTAAATGATGTACCGGATTCGCTAAGAGGAAAGGTGCAGAAATCATTGCAGAAAATAAGTGATGAAGGAAAAGATTATTTTATATGCATAATACTTTAGAAAGCGCTTTGTATCTCTTTTAAAAAAACAGCACATAATATTTTTATGGAGAAAAGAAAAAATAATTGCGGCAGTATACTTTTTGTTTCTGCTGTCACTTCATTTATTACTACGTTTATGGGAAGCGCTGTCAACCTCTCAGTACCGGAAATAGAAAAAGATCTTGGCGTCAGTGCAGCAGCTGTAGGATGGATAATCACCGTCTACATGCTGACCTGCGCTGCGCTTGCGGTTCCGTTTGGAAAAATTGCCGACACTTTAAGCAAAAAAAATATATTAGTAGGAGGGATTTTTTTATTTGCTTTATCATCTGTTGCGGCATCCTTTGTTTCATCATTTGTAAAATTGATTATAGCAAGGATATGTCAGGGGGCAGGTGCTTCTATGATTTTCAGCACAAATATGGCGATTATTACAGAGACCTTTTCCGCAGATGAAAGAGGACGAGTTTTTGGATATACGACAGGAGCCAATTTTCTTGGCCTTTCTGCAGGTCCGCCATTAGGTGGTCTGCTTACAGAATATTTCGGCTGGCAAGCTGTTTTTACAGCAGCAGGTATCGTATCTTCAGTTGTATTTATTATTGCAGCGGGAAAACTTCCAATGGATAAAAGAAGTAAAGACATGCCGGCTATGGATGTAAAAGGTGGCTTCATGTATATAACAGCTATAATAGCTTTTATGTACGGCCTTTCTTTAGCAGTATCATCTTTTTTAGGAGTAATTTTGATGGCTGGAGGACTGATGCTTTTTATTTTCTTTGTAGCTACAGAAAAAAAAGCCAGACAGCCCCTTTTGGATGTAAAAGCCTTCTATTCAAATAAACCTTACTTCTATTCTAATCTTAACGCCCTGATAAATTACGGTTCTAACTTTGCGGTAAGCTACCTTATGGCACTGTATCTGCAGGTAATACAAGAGGAAAATTCAAAAACAGCAGGGCTTATTATGGTTTCATTACCGTTAACCATGTCTGTGGTTTCTCTTGTAATAGGAAGACTGTCGGACAAGCATCCGCCATATATACTTTCAGCAATGGGCACAGGTGTTTGTACAGCCGTTCTGTGTATTTTTGCCATGTTTGGCAGTAATACAGATATCAAAGTAATACTTACTTTACTTATTGTTTTTGGGACAGGCTTAGCATTATTTGCATCTCCAAACACCAATGCAGTCATGACATCAGCAGGAAAAGAAAATTACAGCGTGGCCTCATCAATACTTTCCACTGCCAGATCTTTCGGCCATTCTGCCTCCATGGCAATCGTAACGGCTGTAGTATCACTTAAAATGGGTGGAGAAAATCTGTATTCAGCAGATAAGACAGCATTTGCAGAAGTGTTCCGAATCAGTTTTTTAATTTTTGCACTATTAAGCATTATGGGAATTTTTATGGCGCTTAGAAGTAAATCGTGATATAATATTTTTTATAGATATTTGTAGCAATAAGCAGAATCAAGAGGTAATAATGGAAACAATCTGGAATTACATAGCCGATACTTTTAGCTCTTCAATAGCACTTTACGTCATAAATGCGTTGCTGATAATCGCCGTCATTTTTAACGAACGAAAATCGCCATCGGCTATTCTGGCATGGATAATGGTGCTGACTTTTGTTCCCGTTGTAGGTTTTGTATTTTATCTAATACTTAATCAGAACATATCCAGAAGAAAAATCAACAGAATGAGCGACAATGACTGGCAAGCCATGAGTAACGCTTTAAAAAAACAGATGAACAGTATGGATAATGATTCATACATCTTTAACTGTAAAAGTACGGAAAAATGGAAACATCTGCTGAAACTCAATCATGTATATGGCAGATCCTATTATACGCAGGATAATGAACTGAATCTATTTACAGACGGCAGCAGTATGATGGAGGCTATGATAAAGGATATCAGAGCAGCCAAAAATACTGTGAATGTAGAATTTTTTATAATCAAAAGAGACCGCGTTGGGAAAAAGTTCATAGAAGTGCTGACTGAAAAGGCGAGAGAAGGTGTGGAGGTTCGTCTTCTTATGGATGCTTTGGGCAGCAGATATATAACAAAACATGTACTTAAAGACTTCCTTGCAGCCGGAGGTAAAGTGGGATATTTCTTTAAACCCAAACTTATTTTTATAGGGCTTAAGCTTAACTATCGTAATCATAGAAAAATAGTTGTAATAGATCATAAAACGGCATATTCCGGCGGTTATAATATTGCAAGAGAATATGTCGGGGAAAAAAAGAAATTCGGCTTCTGGCGCGATACTCATATCAGGATAGAGGGAAGCGCAGTATATGACCTCAATACAAGATTTGTACTTGACTGGAATTTTGCCACGGGGGAGAAATTAAGTTCACCGCTTACAGATGTAAAAGAAAATCCTCAGGGTAAAGTCGGTGTCCAGATAGTTTCATGTGGACCGGACGATCCCAAGGAAGAAGTAAAACGAGGGTTTATGAGAATGATAACCTATGCAGAAAAGAATGTATATGTGCAGACGCCATATTTTGTTCCGGATCAGAGCATAGTGGAATCTCTTAAAATGGCAGCTCAGTCAGGTGTCGATGTGAGAATAATGATACCTTGCATGCCCGACCACATGTTTGTTTACTGGGCGACATATTCATATGTCGGTGAACTTCTCAGATCAGGAGCAAGAGTGTTTATATACGACAACGGATTTCTTCATGCCAAGACGATAGTTGTAGATGGAGAAGTAGCCAGTGTAGGCAGCACAAACTTCGATAATCGAAGTTTTCGTCTGAACTTTGAAACAAATGCCTTTATTTTTAACAGAGAATTTGCCCTCGAGATGGAGGCAGTATTCAGACAGGATATGGCCAATGGTCATGAGCTGACCTTAGATCAATATAACAGAAGAAGCCCGATAATAAGAATAAAAGAAGCGGTGTCAAGGCTGCTGTCAGAAATATTGTAAGGAGAGTTTTAAGTCATGAAATTTTATATTGCTCTATGGGTGGGGAAATTTATCAACTTCCTCATAAACATTATAGATAAAAGGAGAGGAAGTAATCTTTCAGGTGAAAAAGCAATAAAGATAGATCCTGATATGATTGCTCATTTTAAAGGTACTGATACGGAAAAAATGCTGTTTATAACCGGCACCAACGGGAAATCCACTACTAACAATCTGGTGAACCATATATTTACAGGTAATGGATTTAAAGTTATATCAAACCTTGAAGGCGCCAATCTTATGGCAGGTGTGGCTACAGCGCTGATAAAAAATTCAAACATTTCAGGAAGGGTAAAAGCCGATTATTTTATATTTGAGGTAGATGAAAGATTTCTGCCATCTATCCACAAGCTGCTTCCTGCAAAGAATATAATGGTGACAAACCTTCAGAAGGATCAGGTTCACAGAAACGGTGACCCCGATTTTATATACAGAAAAATACTGCCTGTTATAAAAAAAGATGTGAGGCTTTTTGTAAACGGGGACGAGCCCAGAAGCAGATCATTTTCATCATTTAACAGCAATATTATAACATTTGGTGTGGAAAAACACAGTGAATCTTTTACAAAGGATGATACATTTCCTACTATGCCATGTCCTGTATGTAAAAGCAGGATAGAATTCGAGTATTATAATAATGACGGAATGGGATCATTTAATTGTACTGAATGCGGACTAAAAAGCGGAGATACTGACTATACGGTAAACAACGCAGATTTTAATGAAAAAAAATTCTTTATTAGCGGAGTGGAATTTCCTATGCCGTATAATATACCATACATGCTGTACAATTATGCTGCTGCTGTTGCTGCTGCAAAGGAAATCGGACATATAACAGTGGAATCTGCATCGGAATCATTCAGGACCTTTAAGAATGTAGGAGGAAGATACGAAGTGCTGAGGTTTGAGGATAAAACCATAAAGTATCTGCGTATCAAACAGGAAAACCCCGAGACTCTCCAGACCAGCATAAATATAATCACATCAGACGATTCTCCCAAAATGGTGTGTATAGGTCCCGGACATATTCCTGATTCTGTGCCAAGCTACACAAATACATTTTATATGTTTGACTGTGATTTTTCACGACTTGCAAGAAGTAATGTGGAGAAATTTCTCTTTTTTACCAAATATGTATGCTATGATGCTGCAAACAGACTCATATATGAAGGTGTATCGCCTGACAGAATTCAGATAATAGAAGGTGAAGACGCGACAGATATTCTCAATGCCATCCATGATGTCAAAACTGATAATATATATCTTATAACATGGATACACACCTTTGATGATATGCAGAAGCAGGCTAAACTGAAAGAAAAGGAGGAACAGTAAATGGATAAGGATACTTTCAGAATAGGATGGCTGCTGCCTGATATTCTTTTCCTTCACGGTGAAAGAGGCAATATTCTTGCGCTTGAACGTATGGCGCAGTCTCTGGGACTTAATCCTGAGGTTGTGAGAATTGACGGTGATACACAGTTTGAACCTATGGATTTTTCAGTGATTTTCTGTCCTCCGGGAGAAATCGTAACACTGAACAAGGCTATAGACTTTCTTATGCCGTATCGCGCTAAATTAGAAGAATTCATAAAAAGCGGAAGGGTTGTCCTTGCCACCGGTACAGGCGCATATATTTTCGGAAGCAGAATATACAGAGAAGACGGGAGTATTATTAAGGGCCTTGATATAACCGGGTGTGAATATAAAGAAAGAAAATATGTATACGGTGATGACATCTGTTTTACCACCGGATATTGCGGAAATGATGAAGAATGCTTCGGAGTGCAGATTAGGATGGCGGATGCGTTTACCGGAGAAAAGGAGTCTTTTGGCAGACTTATATATGGTTTTGGCAATAACGGAAATGACCGCAGTGAAGGCGTTATATTGAACAATTCCATTTTTACTGATGTTCTGGGCCCAATGCTTGTTCTTAACCCATGGGTAACAAAATCTTTGGTAGAAAAGGCCGCCTGCTGCTCCGGTCTTGATACTCATCAACCGGACATAGACATGTCTCTTGAAAAAAAATCTCTTATGTCAAAGAAAAAGTTTGCCCTTAATAAAAAGACAAGACTGACAAATTGTCTATAGATAAATCATAAGCGCCCTGCCATATGGGCGAGACGCTTATGAAAACCTGCAGATGGCTTATTTGCTTACAGGAATACAAAGTTCTGTTCCAATGAGAAGATTGTAAGGATCTATGTGGGGATTGGCGCTCATTAGACTGTCCAGTCTGATACCATGCTTTCTTGCTATTAAGTACAGCGTGTCACCGGGAGCGACAACATGTATTTTGCAACGGTTTTCGGGCTTCTGTGGGAGCTGGGCTTCTGTCCCCGGTATACACAGCTTTGTGCCTATCTGCAGATTGTAAGGATCATCTATGCAGTTGACTCTCATCAGCAGGCTGACAGGAAGATCATATTTTTCCGCTATGGAATATAATGTGTCACCTTTGCTTACCGTATAGATGTCGATGCAGAAAAGAGATGTTTTCATAAAGACCACCTTTCAAAAAACTAAAGTTACTACAATATAATATTTAAATAAAATAAAAAATGTGATAGAATTTTAAAAAATATCCGGAGGAAAATAATGAAAAATAAATTCAGCCGAATGTTCAGAAATGTAAATCCGGCCATACTTATAATAATAGCCATACTGGTTGTAAACAAAATGCTTAACTCCAGCCTTTCGGTAGGAGACTGGCTTTACACACAGATTCTTCTGCTGCCGGGAATAATTATCGGATTGACTTTCCACGAAGCTGCACATGGATTTGTATCCTACTGGTTAGGTGATCCTACGCCGAAAATGCAGGGGAGGCTTACACTTAACCCTCTCAGTCATATAGACCCAATAGGCTTTCTTGCTTTGTTTTTTGCCGGATTCGGATGGGGGCAGCCGGTGCAGATTGACCCCAGATACTATAAGCATCGCCGTCGTGATGAACTGCTGGTTGCTTTAGCAGGGGTTGTAACCAATTTTATAATTGCATTTGCTGCTTCACTTATACTGAAGCTCATGGCTGACAGTATGGGCATAGGTATAATGTACGGTATGGGGCAGATTATTTTCAGCATAGTTTATTACATAATGACAATAAATATAATGCTGATGGTTTTTAACCTCATTCCGGTACCGCCACTCGATGGATTCAACATACTGACACAGATATTTAAATTAGATAGATACAGTTGGTATTACACTCTTTATAATAACGGATTTATAATATTGATGGTACTTATCCTGTTTAACATAACTGACATGATTCTTGATCCGGGTATAATATTTTTCACTAACCTCTTTTTCTCATAAATATAATAAAAAGCGTATCGCGGCACAGATCGGCATATTTGAAATGATATCGGCACATACTACTGATATGATGGAACAATTTGCGGCAGCCGCGATTTTTTTAGTGTTATTTGCACTTATAATAACAGAAATAATAGAAAGACATAAGGCCTCATTGCTTTGTGGAGGGATTACACTTGTTCTTCTGATGGGCCTTATGATGCGTAGTCCCGAAGCCATAAGGGAGACATTAAATCTGGGGGCGATTTTTCAGAAGGAATTCTGGTATGATGTCAGCGGCGCACAGGAGAGCTCTTCAGGAATAAACTGGGCAACTATAATTTTTATATTTGGTATGATGCTGCTGGTGGAATTTATGGCACAGACAGGTTTTTTCAAATGGCTTTGTGTTTCTGTGGCATCAATATCAGGATTCAGGCCAAAGAAAGTTTTTTTATCCCTTGCTGTTCTTTCTGCGCTGCTGGCGATGTTCATAGACAGTATAACGGTTATACTGTTTCTGGCTGCAGTAACAGCAGAAATGGCTTCACTCATGAAATTTGATCCTGTACCTTTTATACTGACAGAAATTTTTTGCGCAAATCTGGGAGGGGCAGCTACCATGTGCGGTGATCCGCCTAATATAATAATCGGTACATCACTTGGGTATTCCTTCGGAGATTTTCTTAAAAATACGGGACCTATCGCGTTTATATCACTGATATTGACGTTGGCTTTTTTCTATATATGCTTCAGAAAGAAGCTGGAAAGTACTGAAAGTGCCGTAAAGCGTGTAGATCCGAATATATTTATTGAAGACAAAAATAAATTTATTCAGGCTGTAATTTTATTTACCTGTATTGTGGTTATGCTTATAAGTCATGGCACTATAGGGTTTACTGTAGCTTTTGTGGGGGCACTGGCGGGAGCATCTGCAATACTGCTTTCAGGGAAAAATATGGCGCATACACTTATGGCAGTTGACTATAAAACGCTGATTTTTTTTACGGGTCTCTTTGTCACAGTGGCGGGACTGGAGCAGACAGGCGTTCTCGAGACGGCAGCTGAAGCTATAAGCAGAACTACCGGCGGAAATGTCGCATATGCAATCTTTATAATAATATGGGTATCGGGAATAGCCAGCGCTTTTGTAGATAATATACCATTCGCAGCAGTGATGATACCTGTTATTAAAAGCCTTTCACAGATTCACGGTTTCCCGCTGGACAGTCTTGCATGGGCTCTTGCCATGGGAACGGATGTAGGGGGAAGCGCAACACCGGTGGGTGCATCGGCCAATGTGGTGGGTCTTGCTGCAGCTGAGAGAAGAGGACATCATATAGGATGGAAAAAATACTGCGTGTATATGATGCCTGCAGCGATAATATCAATGGGTCTGGCCACTTTCATACTGATAAATCAATAGAAAAATAAATTGTTAGCACTCTTTTTTAATGAGTGCTAAAAAACTCTTTACTTTTGATTTTTGCGGGTGTATAATATATCTGTAAAGTGAAAGGGGATGAGTTTTATGAATATAGAAAAATATACACAGAATGCACAGTCTGCCATAATGGACTGTCAGAATATAGCTATATCTGAAGGACATCAGATGCTGGACGGGGAGCATCTGCATCTTGCTCTGCTGATGCAGAAAGACGGACTTATTCCAAAACTCCTTCAGTATAATAAAGTCGATGTTACTTCCATGATAGCTGATCTTCAGGAGGAAATTGAAAAGCTGCCTAAAGTAATGGGAGCAGCAGATAATATGTATTCTTCCAGAAGGCTTTCTCAGCTTCTTATGAAGGCAGAAAAAATTGCGGAACAGTTTAAAGACGAATATGTAAGTGTGGAACATCTTTATCTTGCACTTCTTGAAGAAAAAGGAACACCCAGTGCGACAATTTTTTCCAAGTTTGGCGTCAATAAAGAGAACTTCCTGGAAGCGCTTTCAAAAGTACGCGGAAATCAGAGAGTAACCAGCCAGAACCCTGAGGAAAATTATGACGCATTGAAAAAATACGGCAGAGATCTTGTGGAGATGGCAAGAGACGGTAAACTTGATCCTGTAATCGGAAGAGATGCAGAGATAAGACATGCCATACAGATACTTTCGAGAAGAACAAAAAACAATCCGGTACTCATAGGTGAACCGGGTGTAGGTAAAACAGCAGTTGTAGAAGGTCTGGCACAGCGGATACTTAATGGGGATGTGCCGGAAGGACTTAAAGATAAGACAATCTTCGCCCTTGATATGGGTGCGCTTATAGCCGGGGCTAAATTCCGTGGAGAATTTGAAGAAAGGCTAAAAGCTGTACTTAACGAAGTAGAAAAATCCGAGGGAAGAATAATACTGTTCATTGATGAGATACACAACATTGTAGGTGCCGGAAGAACTGAAGGCTCAATGGATGCGGGAAATCTTCTCAAACCCAAGCTTGCCAGAGGTGAACTGCACTGTATCGGAGCAACTACTCTGGATGAATACAGAAAATATATAGAAAAAGATGCTGCTCTTGAGAGACGTTTTCAGAAAGTAATGGTAGATCAGCCATCAGTAGAAGACACCATATCTATACTAAGAGGATTAAAAGAAAGATTCGAGATTCATCATGGTGTAAGAATCACAGATGGCGCGCTTATAGCATGTGCTACATTGTCAGACCGGTATATCAGTGACAGGTTTCTTCCTGATAAGGCCATTGATCTTATGGACGAGGCAGCTGCCAGAATCAGAACTGAAATAGACAGTATGCCAACAGAACTTGACGAGATATCAAGAAAGATAATGCAGCTGGAGATAGAGAAGCAGGCTCTCGGCAAAGAGACTGACAAAGGATCAAAGGCAAGGCTTGAGGCCCTTGAAAAGGAACTGGCAGCTCTAAAAGATGAGAATGCCTCCATGCGTGCAAAGTGGGAGACAGAAAAACAGGCAATTTCTGAAGTCAAAGGAACAAAGCAGCAGATTGAAGAAGTAAGACACCAGATGGAAGAAGCAGAGAGGAACTACGATCTGGAAAAACTTGCAAAACTTAAATATGGTACTTTACCGGAACTTGAGAAAAAACTGGAAGAAGAAAAGCAAAAGGCAGCAGAAGATGATGGAGAAAGGCTCCTTAAAGAGGAGGTTACCGAAGAAGAAATTGCTGAAGTTATCTCTGGCTGGACCGGTATTCCGGTCAGCAAACTTGTTGAAAGTGAAAGAGAAAAATTATTGAGACTTCCGGATATTCTTCATAAGCGTGTCATAGGTCAGGAAGCAGGTGTTACTGCTGTTTCCGAAGCTATACTCCGGGCAAGAGCAGGGCTCAAAGATGAGAACAGACCTATAGGATCGTTTATTTTCCTGGGACCTACGGGAGTAGGCAAAACCGAGCTGGCAAAAGCACTTTCAGAAGCCTTGTTTGACACTGAGAAAAATCTTATAAGAATTGACATGTCCGAGTATATGGAGAAACATTCAGTTTCCAGACTGGTTGGGGCTCCTCCGGGATATGTAGGCTATGATGAAGGCGGTCAGCTTACCGAGGCAGTAAGACGTAAGCCTTACAGTGTCATTTTGTTTGATGAGATAGAGAAGGCACACCCTGATGTTTTTAATATTCTGCTTCAGCTTCTCGATGACGGACGCCTGACGGACAATCAGGGACGTACAGTAGATTTTAAAAATACTATTGTCATAATGACATCAAACATCGGAAGCAGTGATCTGATTGAGAATATGCAGGACGATGGAAATATCACTTCTGAAGTGGCAGAAAGAGTCACAGGACAGCTTAAATCCTATTTCAGACCTGAATTTCTAAACAGGATAGATGATATAATACTGTTCAGTCCTCTTACAAAGAATCAGATAATGGATATAATAAGTCTGTCTCTTAAAGGTCTGGAAAAACGGCTTATGGGAAGAGACATGCGCCTTGAGATAACAGATGAAGCAAAAGGCTTCATAGCAGATGAAGCATATGATCCGCACTATGGAGCAAGACCGGTAAACCGTTATCTGCAGAAAAATGTAGAAACTCAGATTGCATCAATGATCATAAGCGGTGATCTGGTGGATGGTCAGACTGTTCTTGTAGACAGTGACGGAAAAGACCTTGTGATAACGGCAAAAAATATATAAATTCTGCATTTGACCGATACCGTATGTAAAATAAGTGATATTTTACCGTCCTATGTGTTTAAAATGGGACGGTAATTTATTATGTAAAATATTTGTAAAATAACCACTTGCAAGATTGATATTTGACACAGATTATTGTAAAATGTAACGAGTATTTTTGCACTTTAAGATGGAGGGAATATGGGATTTTTTGAAATATTTATGATAGGTATAGGACTGTCAATGGATGCTTTTGCTGCATCTATATGCAAAGGTCTTTCGATGCGCAGGGCAAGTCTTAAAAATATAATAATAATAGGGGTGTTCTTCGGCGGATTTCAGGCTATGATGCCTGTGATAGGATATTTTCTCGGCAAACAGTTTGAAACATATATTGTATCTGTAGATCACTGGGTGGCCTTCTTTCTGCTCCTGTTTATAGGAGGGAAAATGATATTTGATGTTATACACGAAGATGCTGAAGTATGCGATGTTACAGAAAATCGGTTAAATTTTCGTGAAGTATTGCTGCTTGCTGTTGCTACAAGTATAGATGCTTTGGCAGTAGGTATATCTATGGCTTTTCTTGGTGTTAATATAACATCTGCAGCAATTACTATAGGTATTACTACTCTGATAATATCTTCAGCCGGTGTTATAATAGGTAATAAATTCGGATCAAAATATAAAAATAAGGCCTCCGTTGCAGGAGGCGTCATATTGATACTGATAGGTCTTAAAATTCTTCTTGAACACACAGGAATATTATAGAAATCATTTTCTTCTGAGCATGGTTTTATACATATGTATTTCCGTTGCTTCAGCACCTGCTTCAGGGTCTCTTGCCGTAAATGCATCAAATATGGCACGATGCTCCTCAAGAACTGTGGGAAGATAATTCAGCGGATATTTTATATCTGCATGGGCATGTTTTATTATAAAGTTATAACGCTGAAGCATGTTCTCGACTTCTCTGTTATGCGCAGCAGAATATATTATAGTATCGAAACCTTCGTTTATTTTAAGAATTTTATCAAGATCATTGCTCATGGTATAAAACTGCATGAAATCAAATGTTTCAGAAAGCAGATCCATTTGATGACTGTCAATCCGCTCGATGGCCCATCTGACACACTGCACTTCTAAAACGCTTTTAAGATAAGAATAATCATCTATATCTTGCTGCGACAGGCCGACAGCAAAAACTCCTCTGTTAGGTATGGCTCTGGCAAGTCCGCTGCCTTCGATACGGCGCAGCATTTCCCGAACCGGGGTTCTGCTCATACCGAATCTTTTGCATAGCTCTTGCTCGTTTATCCTTTTCCCTGATGGAATTCTGCCTGTTATTATATCTATTTCAACAGCCTCTTCCGCCAGCTGAGAGGGGGATTTTTTTTCTTTATAGTCATTGCTGAGAAAGTCAAGATTGATCATTTGGTACCTCACATAAGATAAATCGTATACAATTTTAGCATTCACCTGTTTTAAGGTCAAGAATATTTTGAAACATGACCTCAGAACTTATGTTCTTGTTAAACCAAGGGTATTATGATAAAATCAGTATGTAAGAGAATACCTTGGCACTTATGGTGTGATTTCTGCTGAAAAAGGAGAATCAGAGTATGCTATATCTTTCAAGTTTTTCGTTTCCTGAAGAAGATACAGAGCTTAATTTTTTAATGACACAGAAATATACTTGTTATCAGAGCCATTATCCGTTCAAAATACTGTCTCGCATAGGGTTAAGAGAACTTGCCTTCGAGCCGGTGACTATATTGTGTGGAGGAAACGGTTCAGGAAAAACCACTGCACTTAATGTGATATGTGAGGCGCTGAAACTTGAACGCAGCACATTATATAACAGAAGTGCGTTTTTTGACCAATACGTAAAAATGTGCGATTTCAGACTGGCGGCCCAAATCCCCGATGGAAGCTGCGCTGTTGCCAGTGATGATGTATTTGACTTTATGCTGGATATAAGACAGATAAATGAAGGGATAGATGTTAAAAGAGAAGAGCTGTTTGAAGAATATAATGATGCAAAATATTCGGACTTCAGACTAAGTACCCTTGACGATTACATGAGATTAAAAAAAGTCAATATGGCGAGGAGAATGAGCAAATCCAAGTATGTAAGCACATCACTGATGGATAATATAAGAGAACATTCCAATGGGGAAAGCGCGTTCAGATATTTTATAGATATGATGCAGGAGGGAAAGCTGTATCTTCTGGATGAACCTGAAAACAGCCTTTCGCCTGACAAGCAGGAAGAACTTATGCGTTATATAAGCGATTCGGCAAGATTCTTCGGATGTCAGTTTATCATTGCTACTCATTCACCTTTCATTTTGTCTATGGAAGGTGCAAAAATCTATGATCTGGATGAGATACCTGTTTCGGTTAAAAAATGGACCAGACTTGAAAATGTGAAAGTATACTATGAGTTCTTCATGAAACACAGCAGGGAATTTGAAGAATGAGTAAAAAATCTGTCAAGTTGTAACAGACCATTAAAAATGATAAAATAAAGTATGAAATTATGTATAAACAGGAGATAGTTTAATGGACGACAGCAAACGGCTTGAATCTTTCGAAAAAATGCTTGCTCATATACAGAAAGATATGGAGGAGACAACACAAAAGATGGAACAGATGAAGAAAGAGGGCAAAAACAAGACTGCAACATATGGCCAGCTTATGGGAAATAAACTTATGTATGGAAACATGCTTGCTCTTTACAGACTGTATGATCTTATATGATATGGAATAATTCATTCAAAAGGAGAAAATATGGAATACAGAAAATTTAAAAATCATATAATCGCAAGGATTGACAGAGGAGAAGAAATCACAGAAAAAATAAGAGATATAGCAACCAGAGAAAATATAAAACTTGCGCATATAAGTGCTCTTGGTGCGGTAAAAGAGTTTACAGCAGGTGTTTTCAAAACATCAGAAAAAAAATATTACTCAAATCATTTTACAGGTGATTTTGAAATAGTATCACTCACAGGAACTATTACTGTTATGGACGGGGAATTTTATTCACATCTGCATATGAGTGCAGGCGATGCAGATGGAAAAGTATTCGGAGGTCACCTTAACAGGGCGGTGGTAAGTGCTACATGTGAACTGGTGATAGATATACTTGACGGAACTGTGGAAAGGGAATTTAATGAAGAAATTGGATTAAATCTGTTCAGATTCATATAGTTTAAAAAGTCTTATGCAATTTAAAACCGCAGATATAATCAAAATGTGTATCTGCGGTCTTATAAAATGGAGCTGATGAAGGGAATCGAACCCCCAACCTGCTCATTACGAATGAGCTGCTCTACCATTGAGCCACATCAGCATTATGATGTGAAAATCTGACTAAGCTATTATACTACATATCAAAACAAATTACTACTAAAATTTTTAATAGCAGGAGTGTTTTTAAAAAGATGGAGACAGGCTATTATTACATAGACGGCGACTATGGATGGAATCAGGAAAAGTTTACGGATCCGATAATGAAAGGCGGGGGATGTGCTGCTGTTACGGCATGTGATATATGTATTTTTTTAAGCAGGTTTTTTGGTGAAAAAAACCTTTATCCTTTTAATCCTCAGGAAGTAACGGCTGCCGACTACAAGAAATTTTCGCGTATTATGAAACCATATCTTCATCCAAGGCTTCACGGAATAGATAAACTGGAAACATATATAGACGGCCTTGGAAAATACTTCAGTGATACAGGTTCTACACATATAAATATGCGGCCTTTTCCCGGGGAAAAAGACGTGAACGAAGCAGTGAAAGCTGTTATGAAAAGTATAGATGCAGGCATACCTTTAGCTTGCCTTACACTTAAGCATAAGGATTCTCGCTTTGATGATTATACATGGCACTGGTACATGATAACAGGTTATGATACAATATATGAAAAGACATGGGTCAAGGCTGTAAGTTATGGGGAATGGACATGGCTGGATTTTGAAGCTCTGTGGGATACAGGTTATACGCAAAAGGGCGGGCTTGTGTTTTTTTCATATTGAAGAATAAGCTGAAATCAGGAGAGAGAATTACTGATGAAAAAAATTGCACTCGTGTACAGAAACAGTGAAAATATTGATGCCATAAATCATCTGGCGGATGAGGTGCGGAGTATTTTCGGCAATTACGCTGAAATAGAGAATTATTATATAAATAAACTTGACGACAGGTCAAAGGTGGAAGCTGACGTTTATGTGCTGGTAGACAGAAGTGTGCTTGCACATCTCAGAACTCATACTTCTACTTTTAAAAATATAGTCATACTTACACGAAGCATAAGAAAAGAAACTCTGAGGGAAATAATGAAAATCCCTGAAAACGAAGATGTTCTAATTGTCAATGATACATTTGAGAGGGCTATCGAGACTGCATCCATGTTTTATGAACTGGGTATAGGCCATCTTAATTTTGTTGTTTATAACCCCGACGAAGATGACGGCAGGTATGATAATATAAAGTATGCTATAGCACCAAATGAACCCCAGCTTGTACCTGAATGGATCCGTAATGTGATAAATGTGGGATATAGAAAGATAGGCTTTGATACGATGATACAGATCAAGAATGCATTGAAGCTTAAAGATGAAGATGTGGATATAAAACTTCTTAAATACATTTCCACCATTATCGAACCACAGCGGGATCTGAGCGAAAGCTATGTGGGGAGCTTTCTGAGGGAAAGCATGCTAAACGAATATCTTTTTGATACACAATCAGCATTGCTTCTGGTAAGTGCAGAAGGGCAGCTGGTATACTTCAACAGAAAAGCAAAAGATTTTTTTACAGCAAAGACGGATAATACAGTAAAATATGACATTAGCTGTCTTAATCATGATCTGCGGCAGATAATAGATGATGGTGAGGATATAATAAAGCGAGCCATAATAATTGAAGAAAGAAAATATATTCTAGACAAAGTTTCTATATGGATGGGCAATGTCAATATAGGGTATTATGTGACATTACAGGACGAGGTCGACATAAAGGATATGGAGACAAGCCTGAATAAAAATCTCATCGAAAGAGGTTTCTTTGCCCGATATACTTTCAACGATATTAAGAGAATATCATCGGTAATGTCTGATAGTGTAGAACTTGCTAAACAGGCAGCTTCCACAGAATATACCATATTGATATGCGGTGAAAGCGGTACGGGAAAAGAGCTTTTTGCACAGTCTATTCATAATTATTCCATAAGGAAAGATAAACCGTTTATAGGTGTAAATTGTGCAGCTATTCCCGAGAGCCTGCTTGAATCTGAACTTTTCGGATATGTGGAAGGTGCATTTACAGGAGCCAGCAAGAAAGGCAAGATAGGGTATTTTGAACAGGCTAATCACGGAACTGTTTTTTTAGATGAAATAGGGGACATATCCCCCAAGGTACAGGCCAGACTTCTTCGTGTGCTTCAGGAAAAACAGATAATGAGAATAGGCAGTGACAGGATAATCGATGTAGATGTCAGAATAATAGCTGCAACCAACAAGAATCTTATGAAAGAGACGGAAAACGGTACATTCAGAAGCGATCTTTATTACAGACTCAATGCATTGCAGCTTAAGATTCCTCCACTTAGAGAAAGAAAGGAGGATATATTATTTCTGTTTAAAGAATTTATGAAAGATGATTATCTCAAAGTAAGCAAAGCTGACAGAGAACTTCTCGAAAGCTACAAATGGCCGGGAAATGTCAGAGAACTTGAGAATTGCGCTCTGTATTACAAAACTCTCGGAAGACTTCCCGAACAGCTTAAAGAGAGAAAAGAACATGAAATCGGGGAAGATGAAAGAGCTTTGTATGAAAGGATACGTAAGGAGATTATCAGATTATTGATAAATAAAAACGCATTAGGACATGGAATGGGGAGAATGGCAATATATCAGTCTCTGAAAAGAGAAGGGTACGAAGTAAGTGACCCTCAGCTTAGACGATTACTGGCCGATCTTGGCAAAGAGGAGTTGATAATTATAGGAAAAGGCAGACAAGGAATGAAACTTACTGAAAAAGGAAGAGAATATGCCGCAAAATAAAATGGCATGATAATTGCAATATTTTTTATTGAATAAATATATAATGAAAGGAAAAAGACACATGAAAGTTTTTATCAGTGCAGATATTGAAGGCGTCACAGGAGTTACATCGTGGTGTGAGACAGAGTATGGGCAGGATGGATATGAGGCTGCATGCCAGCAGATGACTCTTGAGGTGAAGGCAGCCTGTGAAGCAGCTATTGAGCTGGGGTTTGAACCTGTTGTAAAGGATGGACATGGAAGTGCAAGAAATATAGATATGAATCAGCTTCCGAGAGGGACACAGCTGATAAGAGGATGGATGTGTTCCCCTTATGGAATGATGGCCGGCATTGATGAGACTTTTGATGCTGTCATATACATAGGATATCATTCTCCTGAAGGCATGAATACCAGCTCGCTTGCTCATACAACAGAGCACGAATGGTACAATTGGGTCAAGATAAATGACAGGCTTGCATCTGAATTTTCAATGAATGCTCTGATGGCTGCTGATTTTGGTGTACCGTCGGTTTTTATTTCAGGTGATCAGGGAATTTGTGATCATGCTATTGAGTATTGCGGTGATATAGAGACTGTAGCTACAAAGAAGGGAATAGGAAATGCTACCTGGAACCGCCATCCGCTGGAAACGGTTGAAATGATAAAAGATGGAGTAAAAAATGCTCTCTTAAAGAAACATAAGCTTTATTTCATTGAAGATGAATATAAGATGGATATGTATTTTAAAGAACATCAGCAGGCAAGAGCTGCTTCATGGTATCCGGGAGCTGAGCTGCTTGAAAGCAACATTGTAAGGTATACATCCAAGGATGTACGTCAACTTATGATAGCAAAAATGTTTATGTCAGAGATATAAATAAAAGTGAAATTTATTACCCTGTAATATAAAAATGCCGCCAATGGGTGATATGTACCCAGAATCCTGGACACATTGATTTATGATCACGGCTAACACATGGATGCTTCCCTGTATTTAACAGGGGGCATCCA
>CASFMJ010000070.1 GCA_949295785.1 uncultured Bacillota bacterium
CACCCTTGCCTTCGGCTATATCCTTCCCACTACCGGGCGGATTCGGGACTTTCACCCGTTAGAAACGTGCGCCGCCAGGCGCACGAACAAAAGGCCATACCCGGATTTTATACCGGTATACGGCCTTTGCACACTTCAAATGTATCATTCCGCCATTATGGCCTGCAGAACCTTGTTGGCCACCGGGCCTGCAACGGCTGATCCATATCCGCCTTTTTCAACGCATACCACAAAGGCATAATCACCTGAATATCCACAGAACCATGCATCGGGCGGCTGCCCTTTTGCACCTTCTGCCGTTCCTGATTTTGCCCTCAGTTCAAGTCCGGGATAATTGCTGTCGCCGTAATTTGATGTGACATTATTTCGCATCAGCGCATCCATTTTAAGAGCAGTCTGTGAATCTAAAAGTTCAACGCTTCCACAATCTGTATCTGCAAGCAGTACAGGAGAAGCAGCTTTACCTCCGCCGGCTATTGCGCCCATATAAACCATCATAGACAGCGGGTTCACCTGATCTTCAAACTGTCCTACTCCGGCCCATCCGAGATTTATGTTGTATGTGTCGAAATTAAAACTTCCCGGTGCGGATTTTATACCATTGATATCGTATGATTTTGTCAGTCCCAGCTGTTTTACTATATCATTCATAACGCTGCTGCCCAGTTCCAGAGTAAGCTGCGCGTATGCGCAGTTACAGGATTTGGACAGAGCGCTGTAAATGTCCACCGTTCCATGAGCACTCTGGCATGTGACCTTTTCTCCATCTATTTCATGAGAGCCTGTGCATGTGAAAGACCAGCTGTCCAGATCCGGTTTATTCTGTATGGCTGCAGCTGTAGTCACAAGCTTGAAAGTCGATCCCGGTGTCATTGCTGATGACAGTACTTTGTTTATATATGAACCTGATTCGGCATTTTCTGCCTGTTCAGGAACTGACGGATCATAGGTGGGATTGCTTACCATACACAGAATTTCCCCCGTTTTCCAGTTATAAACTCCGACAAGTCCGTTTCTTCCTCCCATAGCTTCATATGCCGTCTTGGATATATCTGCATCTATGGTCAGCTTCACTTCTCTGTTATCTGCAAAAAGAAAACCATTGGTTCCTGTGAGTATGTTGTATCCTATTATGTGGCTTCTGAATGCGTAGTTCACTGCAGTAGAAACATTCATACCCTGATCGCCGACAACCTGCATTGTGGCTTTACGTATGGATTCATCTTCATTGTAATGAGCTCCGTCTTTATCATTCTTAAGCAGCAACGTTCCGTTTCTGTCGTATACTGAACCGACTGCAAGTCTACCTTGTGAATAAACATGAGCATTGGCATAAAATGATGCCCACTTATCGCCATCTTTTACAAACCTGACACCGAAAATAATCAGACCTATTATGAGTACTGCCGCCAGAAGCAGGCAAAGCACTGCACGTCCTTCCATCTTTTTCATATTTTGCCACCTGCCTTTACCGCTATGCTTGCACGTTCTCTGGTGTCAGCCGCTTTAAGGAATGCAAGAAGAATCCACGATACCATCATGCTGGTACCTCCGTTGGAAACAAACGGAAATGTTACTCCCGTGAACGGCAGAAGATCCACACACCCAAATACATTCAGCATGGTCTGAAAAATAAACATTGACATGGCTCCGCATGCTGCAATTGTATAAAATGTAGATCTGCCGGCAAATATGGATCTGTAAGCGAACACTGACAGCGTTACTATTGAAAGCACTGCCAGAATGGCTATTATGAATCCCCATTCCTCAATAAGCATGCCGAATACCATATCTGTGTCAGCAGCGGGTACGCTCTCAAGCCATCCCTCACCTGCACCTACACCAATAAGTCCTCCGCTGGCTGCGGCGCTCATAGTGCGGCTCTGCTGAAAGCCTGCACCATCTACCACGGCTGCTTCCCATACATGGGTCCATGATGCAAAGCGGCCGGCAACATAAGGCTTAAATCTCAATATAAGGAACCCACCTACTGCAGCAGCCCCTACCATCAGAGCAAGCTTGGAAAAATCTCCGCTTCTCAGGAAAGATATTATAAGGAATGTGACAAAAAATATAATGGCTGTTCCGAAATCTCCCATCAGTCCCAGACATCCGAAGCAATACACGGAAAAAAGCATAAACACTGTAAGGTTCTTCTTCTCGTAAAGTTCATCCAGAGTTGCTGCTCCTATCCATATAAATATTACCTTCACTATTTCTGAGGGCTGGAAAGAAAATCCTCCTATGTCTATCCAGTTCTTTGCTCCATAACTGAATGTCCCTATTGTCAGGTTCGCAAGAAGCAGCAGCGCTGCTCCTGCCAGCAGTATCCATCTGAGTTTTTTTGTCCGCTCCAGATTTCTGAGGATAACACACATCACTATCATCGCCGTTGCGCCTATAACGATGGCAACAAGCTGCTTGATCATACTTTCGGGTGCTGATGATGCCACCACAGCCATACTCAGCGTGGATAGGAAAAACGCTATGGTCTCCATCTCAAAGGCTGTATTACCCATTATCCGCATCACTGCCATATATATCTGCATTATTATTATAAGGCCGCCCATTCCAAGAAAGATCTGTGTATAGTGCTCTTCGCCCAGTGCTATTCCAAGCTGAAACGCTGTAAGAAGCTGAAACAGCACGAGAGCAGCCACAGAAGGGCCTGCAGACATCAAACGTGTATCTGAACGCCTCATTGCCGTATTATTATTCTTTTCTTCCACACTTATAGGCATCAGAACCATTTCAGTAAGTCCTGCCCTTATGACATCACCATACTCTATGGTCACAGCCTCTCCCATGGCGCCCATCTTATTTTTTTTAACTTTCTGGCTTCGCCTTGCGCCTACGGCGCTGCCCACTTCCTCGTCATTGACAAGAGTTCCGTTTTTTGATCCAAGATCTCTGTACACCCATTGTCCTTTTGTATTTCTCATCAGAATACCATGATTACGTGACAAGGTGGGATCTTCAACAGAAATGTCGCAGTTTTTATCTCTTCCTATTACATTTTCCCAATGAGTGACCGGCACACTTATCTCTTTTGTATCAACAGGCAAACCCTCGCTGTCCAGCGATACGGTTCTCAGATTGATATATGCCCATACCTCCGAAGGATTTTTTGTCTGCAGCAGAGATCGTATAGCTCTTATAAGTATGTAAAGTGCCAGTATGACAAATACCCATCTTACTCCGGCCGTATATATATCGGTCAGCTGCAGGCTTTTGCCAAAAATATCAAAACCCATGTTATCCGCCTTTCTGTAAATAATCTCAATTCCTATTATGCTATTGTATCACAGCCGCGCAAAAAACAAAAGCCCCGTACATCAGCATATAACTGCTGTACGGGATATAGTCAGCGTTTAGTGTTAACGCAGATTTCTTTTCCTGTTTTCAATGTCCGCAAGAGTGTCCGCCGTGTCCGCATCCGCCGTCATGACCATGACCGCCGCAGCTGTGACTCTCTCCATGCTCATGATGACTGCATTTTACATCCGGATTAAATCCAAGGGTTCCATCAAGCAGCGCCTCCACTGCAGCATCGGCATTTCCGGATACACCGCCATACAGCTTTATTCCTGCTTCTCTGAGTGCTTCCTGTGCTCCGCCTCCTATTCCTCCGCATATCAGTGTGTCAACACCTTGTTCTTTCAAAAATCCTGCCAGTGCCCCATGGCCGCTTCCGTTTGTTCCTATAACATCTGCCGAGGAGATTTTTCCACCGTCTACTGAATAGATCTTAAAGAATTCTGTGTGTCCGAAATGCTGAAACACCTGTCCGTTTTCATAAGTTACCGCTATCTTCATAATTACCTCCGTTTATTTACTGCGCGTCATATTTACTGCTGCGCTTTTTTATTCTTTTCATTTATAATCCTATGCTTGTCACATCCACCACACCTGCATATTTTTTCCTTGCCTTCGCAGAGCATATAGTCACCGCCTTCTATTCTCAGCGCAATACCTTCTACTATAGCTTCTGCAATTTTTCTCCTGGCATTATTGTATATCTGCTGCACTGTAGTGCGTGCGACATTCATATAATTTCCGCATTCTTCCTGAGAAAATCCTTCTTTATCTATGAGACGAATCGTCTCATATTCGTCCACTGTCATTATTATTTCTCTGCCTTCACTGCCGGAACATGCAGGTACAAATCCGGTATTTTTAGGCATGCAGCAGACTTTTCTGCATTTTTTTGGTCTAGGCATGATACCTCCTTAATTTATGGCATATGCCATTTACATTTATATTATATATCCGTTTTCGGCATATGTCAATAATATTGTTATATTTTACTGCATTCCTATGTCTGTATCTGCCAGGTCTGTTTTTTCAGTTTACTAAATTTTCCTTGTGTGCTATCATTAAACTGTCAAGGAGGTAATATGTATGAGGTACAATGATTTTAAAGATCTGAAACTTTCATCTCTTGGTTTCGGCACCATGAGACTTCCGATGTTCGCTGACGGATCTATAGATTATCAGACAGGCGCCGAAATGGTGGCAAAAGCTATGGAAGGCGGTATAACATATTATGACACAGCATACCGCTATCACGAAGGAGAAGCAGAGAATTTCTGCGGAAAGGTCATTTCCAGATATCCTCGTGAAAGCTACATTCTGGCTGATAAACTGCCTACATGGCTTTGTTCAAGTATAGATGATGCAGAACGTATATTTAACGAGCAGCTGCAAAAATGTAATGTTGACTACTTTGATCTTTATCTTCTCCATAATGTAGATGAAGAGACCTGGCCCAACATAGAGAAATTATCGCTAGTAGACTTTCTATCCCAAAAGAAAGCTCAGGGGAAAATTCGTCATATGGGCTTTTCAGCTCACTGCAAACCTGAACTTTTGAATTCCATTCTGGAAAAATATGGTGATGTTTTAGAATTCGTCCAGTTACAGATTAATTATTTTGACTGGGAATACATGGATGCAAAAGCACTTTACGATACCGCACGCAGATACAATAAGCCAATCATAGTAATGGAGCCTGTCAGAGGCGGGATGCTTGCAAGTGTACCCAGTGAAGAATCACGCCGTATCCTGGACAAAGCTTCTGATGAAGCCGGTCAAAGCGGTGCCTCATATGCTTCATATGCACTTAGATATGCTGAACAGCTGAAGGGTGTTGTATGCACACTTTCAGGCATGTCTGAGCCAGACCAGGTAAGTGATAATATCGCTACTTTTTCAGGCCCTGCTCTGACAGCAGATCAGATGAACGCCATATCGGAAGCTGCATCAAAACTGAAAGCAGATATTATAATTCCATGTACAGGCTGCAATTATTGTTATGAATGTCCTGCAGGAATAAAAATACCCAAGATATTCAGCTGGTACAACGATGCCGCTGCCAAAGGATTCCACTGGATATGGGGATCTCTTTCAGCAGAATATGAGAAGCTGGGGGCAAACGGCAAAGATTGCCTCAAATGTGGCAACTGTGAATCACACTGTCCGCAAAAAATATCTATAATAGATAAACTGCAGGAAATAGTCAGAAAAAATGAGGAACTCAAATCTGCCGGCGAATAAATCGCCTCTGAATTAAATTATGTAACAAAAGCCTCCGGCATGCTGAAATATGAACCGACCCCCAAAAGTTAGACTTTTTAGCGTAGCAGTTATTCAAGCTGCTACGCTGTTTTTATGCAGCAATAGCTGATTGCCTGTATTC
>CASFMJ010000071.1 GCA_949295785.1 uncultured Bacillota bacterium
ACAAAGATGACAGACGAAGAATACCAGAGAATACTTGAAGAAAGAGAAGCTGAGAAGCAGGCTGCTCTGAAGGCTCTGGAGGCTTAAAAAAATATTCTCCTTAATACATTAGGTGAATATGAATAAATAAAACACATCAGAAAATCGGGTAATATTACCCGATTTTTTGATGTTAATTTTGCTAAAAAAGTGCTAAATAATCTCCTGAAAAAACAAAAAACTGTTATTTGTTGTATAATAAAAAACATACAGTATGAAAGGCAGGTGATATAATGCACCAATTCATGCAGCTGATGTATATCATGACAATAATAATAGGCGCAATGTGTTTTGGAATTCAGACAATGGCGGCATTTAAAAATCTTGATGTCAGTAATGATATAGTCAGGAGCAAAAAAATGACCGGTTTTTTTGCTATAATACTTGTATTCAATATGTGTGATTTTCTTACTGTTTTTCTTGATGGTCATGTAGACATGCAGAATATAGCATGGATACTTATAATAGAAAATGTTCTTGAAGTGGCATTGGCCTACTGCCTTATAAATGTTGAAGCAGAATATGCAAATGAACAGCCAAAAGGATGGCTGCCGGCTTTCTTTATTGCTTTAGGAAGCGTAATACTATGGACAGATACTCTATATGCAACAGGGACGCTGGCCATATCAGAAAACATGTATATGGCGGTGATGATTGGACTTAATATGATGCCTTTGGCAGTTACAGCTTTTTTCTGCGTTATATATATGAAAAAAGTTATAAAAAGTGGGGCAGGAAGAGTGGCAGCTGTTTACCTTTCAATATATAACATAGTATTTGTATTTTTATGCTTTGTTGTAACTGTAAGTATTATAGATTCACGGACAACATGGAATTACATTGAAGATGACAAGACAGTATATATTGTTTTCTGGTTTATCTTTAATATTCTCAATGCGATGCTTGTATGGAGATCGTGTAAGATAAATGATGATCAAGAAACTTATGATTCAACATATAATATGGAAAAAAGACTGGAAATGATTGCAGCGGAGACAGGATTGTCTGGAAGAGAAAAAGAAATAGCCATGCTTATTTATGAAGGAAAAAGTAATGACGAAATTGGAGACATACTTTTTCTTTCTACAAACACTGTCAAAGTGCATACATCCAATCTGTACAAAAAGCTGGGTGTGAATAATCGTGTGCAAGCTGTGCAGAAGATAATGGGAAAAGATTGACGTTTATAAAATGAATGTAAGGGGCAGTCGTATAATTTCAAGAAAAGTTATACCGGCTGTTTTTTTTGTACAAAAAGAATAATTATAATATTTTTTGAGTTGTAATACATAAACGGTTGGGTGTATAATAGCTTTTATAGAAAATGGAGGATCAAACATTGGAGAAAAAATTTTTAGCAAAAAAATATGCGGTACAGGCTCCTACTCCTATGGGAAAGTCAGATCAGCTTGCAAAATCATTTGACGACTGTATAAATCTCAGTCTTGGTGATCCTGACCTTATAACAGATAATATAATAATTGAGAATGCTTTTAAGGATGCCGCATCAGGTCATACAAAATACACGGAATTCAGGGGAGACCCTGAACTGCGGAAAGAAATATCTCTCTTTTATATTCAGGAGTATGGTATCCGGATACCTGATAAAGAAATATTCGTCTGTGCATCAGGCTGCCTTGCCATGTATCTTGCATTGGAAGCAGTTGTAGATGACGGAGAAGAAGTGATCATACCAGGGCCTTTTTTCACACCATATCCCCAGCAGGTGGAGCTTGCCGGAGGTGTGCCGGTGGAACTGCCGACATATGAAGAAGAAGATTTTCAGATAAACGGAGAAAGATTAGAATCGCTCATTACAGACAAAACTAAGGCAATAATCATCAATTCCCCTAACAATCCTACAGGAGCGATGCAGAGGAAGGAAACTTTACTGGACATAGCCCGCATAGCCGGAAAATATGATATTGTGGTAATAGCCGACGACATATATACCTCATTCAGTTATTCCATGCCTTTTGTGCCTATTATATCAATGCCTGAAATGCGGGAAAGGACCATAACCATAAATTCGTTTTCAAAAAACTTTACCATGACAGGGTGGCGTGTGGGCAATATAATTGCTCCGGAACATATCATAAATGCCGTGCAGCAGATAAATGAGAATGTAGTCTTTACTGCGCCATCTATATCACAGAGGGCGGCTCTGCATGCCCTTAGAAATCGTGAAAGAATACAGCCGCCTATGGTTGAAGAATACAGGAAGAGACTTTATTTTGCGGCAGAAAAGATTAACAGCATAAAAGGCCTTTCTGCAGGCTATCCGCCTTGCGGCAGCTTTTATCTGTTTGTGAACATAAAAAAAACGGGAATGTCAAGCCGCGATTTTGCCGATTTTCTGCTTGAAAAGGCACATGTACTGGTGCTTCCGGGCAGTGCTTTCGGACAAAGCGGGGAAGGTTATGTGAGGATAGCCTGTACAGTAGGCATCCCTCAGCTTACAGAAGCGGCAAAACGCATTGAAAATGCGTTAGATCAACTGAAGGAACAGGATAGGGATAAATATGAATGAAAAAATTGAAAAGATAATTTACGAAACAATAGAAAAAAACATGAACAGGTTGTGCTTTATAAAAAAGCAGCTTTACGAATCTCCTGAGATAGGTGGAGAAGAAAAATTATCTTCAGCCTTGCTGATTGAAGAACTTAAAAAAGAAGGTTTTGTGACCGAGACAGATTTTCATGGTATCAGATATTGTTTCAGAGCAGAATTTGACAGTAAGAAAGAGGGGCCTGTCGTAGGCCTCACTGCAGAGTATGATGCGTTGCCAGGTATTGGCCACGGATGCGGACATAATATGATTGCAGCAGCCTCTCTGGGAGCAGCTTTTGCACTTAAAGCAGCTGCAGCAGAAACAGGAGGCAGAATAGTTGTGATAGGAACACCCGGGGAAGAAAATGTATGCAGCAAAGTACAGCTTGCAGATGAGGGTGCATTTGATGAACTGGATGTTGTGATGGCAGTACATCCAAGTCCCGAAAATCTGTCAAGCGGAAATACTCTGGCCATTGATGCATGGCAGATAGACTTTTTCGGCAAATCAAGCCATTCGGGATTGTCGCCGGAAGAAGGAGTAAATGCACTGGATGCAGCGGTACATTTTTATTCACTGATCGGATTTGAGAAGCAGTATCTTAAAGGAACAAATATATATGGAGTATTCGTGTACGGAGGAGAAAAATGCAGTGTAATACCTGACAGGGCATCTGTCAAGTATCTTGTCAGATCAAAAGATATGAAAGGTATGCAAAGTATCAGAGAAATGTTTGAGCGCTGTGCTGAGGCAGCTTCCAAGGCAACAGGAGCAACATATAAAATATGGCAGAATGAGCCTGCAAACAAGAACATGATATCAAACAGAACGCTTGCAGATGTATTTGACAGATATTATGAAAACCTTGGCGGCGGATATATGCCAAAAGAAGACAGCGTTGCATCTACAGACATGGGCGATGCAAGTCATGTAATTCCGGCAATACATCCGTGGATAGGCTTTGGGGACAGCACACTTCAGCTTCATTCGAAAAAGTTTGCAGAAATGACCATGAGTCCGCAGGCTGACATACTGGTGAGAAACGGTGCAGCAGCGCTGGCAATGACAGGAGCAGAAGTGCTTATTGATCATAAACTTCTTGAAGAAATAAAAAAAGAATTTAAAGAAACACATTGATGATGAAAGGAGAAAAAAATGGAAATCAAGACTTTCAAAGTAGAACGCTGGATGAATGAGTTTGAAGATGATGCAATATATAACCTTGGAGAGACATGTATAGACTCCATGACTATAAGGGAACTACTGACGCTTTGCGGTGAAGATCCGGAGGAATATATGGTAAAGATGGCGGATATGAGACTCACATACAGCCACATATTCGGTTCGCCGGAGTTCCTTAAAGGAGTAGCTGATCTGTATAAAGACCTTATGCCGCAGCAGGTTATACCTACTCACGGGGCTATAGGAGCAAATAATCAGGTCATAACCACCATGATAGGAAGGGAAGATAATATGGTATGCGTTCTTCCTACATATCAGCAGCATTATTCCATCCCTGAATCAATAGGAGCAGAAGTAAGACTTCTTAAACTTCGCAAGGAAGATGATTATCTGCCTAATCTGGATATGCTGCGCAGTATGGTGGATAAAAACACGAAAATGATAACACTTAATAATCCGAACAATCCCACCGGATCATGGATACCTGTGAAAGTGATGGAAGAAATAGTATCTATAGCTAAAGAAGCAGATGCCTATATTCTTTGTGATGAAGTATATAGAGGAATCTCCGATGACGGAAGCTACATGCATTCAATCGTAGATATTTACGACAAAGGAATATCAGTGGGGAGCATGTCAAAAATATTTTCTCTGGCGGGACTCAGGATGGGATGGATTGCTACCAAGAACAAAAATGTGCTTCATCTCTGCCATGAACGCAGGGATTATGATACCATCAGCTGTGGTGCAATCGATGACAAGCTGTCAGCTCTGGCTCTTGTCAATAAAGATGCCATATTTGCCAGAAACAGGAAAATATTGAATAAAAACAGGCATATATTGGATGAATGGGTAAAATCCACACCGAGAGTGGAATATCTGGCGCCTGTGGCTGGAACCACAGCTCTGGTATATTACGATAAAGACATTCCGTCTTATGATCTTTGTGTAAAACTGATCAAAGAAAAGGGCGTGCTCTTTACTCCCGGGTCATGTTTTGAAATGGAAGGAGCAGTACGTATAGGCTATGCTTTTGACAGCAAGACACTGAAAGAAGGCCTTGACAAATTTGCGGAACTGCTGTCTGAATTATAAAAACAAAAGCCATTCCGGTATCATTCATACAGGAATGGCTTTTGTTGAATTGGTATTTTTAAAGAAATTTTTCAAGACGGTCTCTGGTGCGGGCCTCTCCAAGTATCTGCTGAATCTCCCATATATCCGGTGACTGACTGCGCCCCATAAGAGCAATTCTTATTACAGTACTTACATGCCCTACATGGCCTTTATATTCTTCGGGATGCTTTTTAAAATCTTTAGGTTTGGCTGCATATCCGAGAGATACTGCAAGTTCACGTATCTTTGAAAACCAGATTTCCTGATCGTCATTATGATCATATGAGGACAGATATCCTGAAATTATCTCTTTCACATCAGATTCAGCTTCTTTTGGGAAAGAATCTTCGATTTTAAACATGTCATCAAAGAAATAGCTGATATTCTGGATAATCTGCTGAGCGTATATATGATCTTTTCTTGGTTTAGCTTCATTTCTTCCAATGTCGAGTATTTTTTCCAGGTAATCTCTGTCTTTAAAAATATATTCAAGATCGGGCCTGAATTCACAGGACCAGTCTTTGAGAAAACTGAACAGATCAGAAGCGCTTATACGCAGCAGCACATCTTTGCTTACATCATTGAGTTTGTTAAGGTCAAAAAGCGCTCCGGAGTTGCTCATTTTTTCTGTGGTGAATTTAAATTCGTCAATGTCTGAAGCCGGATTTGCTATACGCCATTCTTCAAAGTTTGAATTAAGAATAGTCAGAAGATATTCACGGACCGCAGCCGGATGGTATCCCAGATTACGATAGAAATCCAGTGACAGCTCCGGGTCTTTTCTTTTTGAAAGTTTGCGTTTGTTGCCGTCTTCATCAAGCTTCATAAGCTGAGCGGTGTGACAGTATACAGGAATATCGAAGCCCAGTTTCTCAAACAGTTCCACATGTATGGGAAGTGATGGCAGCCATTCTGCACCTCTCACCACATGGGTGGTACGCATAAGGTGATCATCAATTACATGAGCAAAATGATATGTGGGTATGCCGTTAGCTTTGAGGAGTACAGTATCCTGATCGTTTACAGGCATAGACAGTTCGCCTCTTATGGCATCAATTACTGTAAACCTTTTTATCTGATCTTCAGGAAGCGTCATATCTCCGTCAGAACGCAGCCTTATAACATAAGGAAGATTGGCTTTCAGTTTTTCTTCAATTTCCTGAAGTGTAAGGTCTCTGCACAGTGCCCATTTTCCGTAGATACCGGGATTTTCCTTAGCTGCTTCCTGGCGTTTTCTGATATCAGAGATTTCTTCTTCAGTAAGAAAACATGGATATGCCTTGCCTTCTGCCACAAGCTTCTTGGCAAAACAGCGGTATATAGGACCTCTTTTACTTTGAGTATAGCTTCCGTATGCACCTGTTTCTCCGTCAGACGTGGCTCCTTCGTCAAAATTTATGCTAAAGAAGCGCAGAGAATTAAGGATTATGTCAACGGCTCCTTCTACATATCTTTTGTCATCAGTATCTTCTATCCTCAGATAAAAAATACCTCCTGACTGATGGGCAAGTCTTTCGTCAGCAAATGCGCCGAACAGATTGCCCAGATGTATGAACCCTGTAGGACTTGGCCCCAGTCTTGTTACCTTTGCATCCTGAGGAAGGCTGCGGGGCGGGAATTTTTCCTCATAATACTGAGGAGTCTCCTTTATATCAGGAAAAAGCATTTCTGCCAGTTTATTATGATCCATTTAAAAACCTCCGTGGTCTGTTACTGATTTATTAATTATATATGTAAAAGTATTAAATGGCAAGATTTTGGAAGAATAAAAACAGTATCTAAGGAGGCAAAAATGTTTGAGAAATATCTGAAATGTATGAGAAAAGATCTTCCCATAGGAGAGAGCTTCGATATACTGGAAAGAAAGATGGTCATAGGAGGACGCAGAGCATCTGTATTTTTTACCGATGGCCTGACTGATGGAGAAAAAACACAGAGGATATTAAGCTATCTGATGCTTGTTCCTAAGGAAAAAATGGAAAAAATGACGAAAAGCAGGGATTTTATGGAAAGACAGCTGCCGTTTCTTGACAGTGTGCTGATAGATCCTCGTAATATCCCCCAGAGTCTTAAAGAAACAGCTGAAGATTGGGAAGAAGACGCTGTAACAGATTGCTGCATTCAGGCAGAAGAAAAAATGTACGCAGGCCTGACCCCGCTCATAGTGGAAGGACTTGACAAGATAATAGTAATGGATATGCGTGCGTATCCCGGAAGATCTGCTGAAGAACCTCAGAAGGAAAAGTCCCTGCGCGGAGCGAAAGACGGATTCACAGAAAATATGATGGAAAATGTCAGTCTTATAAGGAGGAGAATAAGAGACAACAACCTTATTTTCAAACATAATCTGGTGGGCAAAGTAAGCAAAAGCGACGTGGTGCTTTGTTATATGAAAAATAAAGTAAATAAAAAACTGCTGGAACGCATAGATGATAAAATCGCAAATCTTGATGCGGACAATCTGACGGTGGGAGATCAGAGCCTGCTGGAGCAGCTGCTGAAATCCATGGGTGCATACAGAAAATTCAACCCTTTTCCGCGGGTCAGATATTCACAGCGGCCTGATATAATAGCGGCTCATGTAACGGAGGGGAAAATAGCCATAATAGTTGATAATTCTCCCACAGTCATGCTTATACCGGTGGGTATATTTGATTTTCTCCAGGACATTGATGATTTTTATTTCCCGCAGATGACAGGTAACTATTTCCGGCTGCTCAGGACATTCAACTTTCTGGTAATACTTTTTCTTACACCTGTATATATGCTTATCATAGAATATGAGGAATTTACCCCGAGAGTACTGAAGTTTTTCGTTCCGGAAGAAGATTTTGCTGTGCCTATTCTTCTGCAGTTTATTCTGCTGGAAATCGCTATAGATGGTCTTAAACTTGCTTCTCTTAACACTCCTGAATCTCTGGGAATGTCTCTGTCAGTTATAGGGGCTCTGATTCTGGGAGAATTCAGCGTAAACTCCGGATGGTTCATACCACAGACCATATTGTGCATGGCAGTTGTGGCACTGGCCAGCTTTACTCAGCCCAGTATAGAATTAAGCTACGGGATAAAATTTTCACGTGTAATAATGATACTGGGAGCAGGGCTACTGGGAGCATGGGGATTTGCTGCAGGCGTGGTGATTGCTGCACTTGTGCTGGCCACCACCAAGACTTTGTCCGGGGATTCATATCTTTATCCGCTGGTGCCGTTTAAGTGGGATTCTCTAAAAAGATTGCTTTTCCGCAGTGAGAAGTGATATAATAGATGCCATACTATGATGACAAGGAGGAAGTCATGGCAAGAATTTTGAAAAAAATCCCTAATTTTAAGCTGCCCAAGTACAAGATGAGGGATATAGATGAGATTGAAGAACTTAATATAGAATACACACCGGAAATCATCGAAAAGTTAAGAAAAAAGAATATCAAAGCCGGGGATGGACAGGGATATGCAGGTACTGAATATAAAACAATTAAAGAAGTTTTTCTTAAGAGTACCGAGGAATTCAGAGACAGGCCGTTTATACTTGAAAAATTCAACCGTAAAGGTGGCTTTGAAGAGATCACTTACGGAAAATTCCGGGATGATGTTGTAAACCTGGGAACAGGACTTACGAGGGCTTTCAGGCTGAAAGGGGAGAAAATACTGATAATAGGAGAAACCACCTATGAATGGTATGTTTCGTATATGGCCATGTTATGCGGTGCAGGTATAGCAGTGCCTACTGATAAGGAACTTCCTGACAATGAGCTTGAAAATGTAATAAAGCGCTCTGATGCAGCAGCTGTAATATATTCGCCGAGAAAAAAAGATCTGATAAAAAAGGTTGCAAATCATTGTCCGGGTGTAAGATATTTTATGGAGATGTACTCGGACAACAAGGTTAACGGAAGATTTGTCGGTCTTGATCATGTAATGGAAGAAGGCGGATTCCTTACTGAAATGGGCTATAAAGGTTATCTGGACATTGAAATAGACCCGGATGCTTTTGCTGTACTGATTTTTACCAGCGGCACAACATCAGCGGCAAAAGGAGTAATGATATCCAACACCAACCTGGCATATAATATCAATTCGGTAACGCCATATGTATATATCACACCGGAGGACAGAGTCTTTTCTGTGCTTCCGCTGCATCACACATATGAATCCACCATAGGATTTCTGTATCCTATGGCAATGGGAGCTTCCATTGCAGTGTGTCAGGGCCTGAGACATATAGCCAGTGACATGAAAGAAACCTCACCGACAGCAATAATTGCAGTACCACTGCTTATAGAATCTTTGTACAAGAAGATAAATCAGGGGATTGAAAAGAGTGGTAAAGCCACAGCTGTGAAATCAATGATATCGCTTACTAACGGACTTAAAAACCTGGGTATTGATGTAAAGAGAAAAGTTTTCAAAGATATATATGAAAATCTGGGAGGAAGACTGAGAATAGTGGTTTCTGCAGCAGCCCCCATAGATGCCAAGGTTGGGAAATGGCTGGAAGACATAGGAATCCTTTTCCTTCAGGGATACGGGCTGACAGAGACTGCGCCCATAGCTGCGCTTACGCCTGACTTTGACACAAGGGTAGGTTCTGCGGGAAAATCGGTTGTATGGGATGAGATAAAAATCGATAATCCCAATGAAAGAGGCGAGGGAGAGATACTCATAAAAGGCAAAACGGTAATGCTTGGGTATTATGAGGATCCTAAGGCCACAAGCGATGCTATTAAAGATGGATGGTTCCATTCCGGCGACATAGGGTATATGGACGAGGACGGTTTTATATACATAACCGGAAGAAGCAAAAACGTTATTGTCACTCAGAACGGGAAAAATATATACCCTGAGGAGATAGAGAATCTTCTTTCAAAGGTAGAAGAAATCGCTGAATGTATGGTATACGGCAAGGAAGTAGCCGGCGAAAAAGAGCTGATAATCACAGCAAGAGTGATACCTGACAGGGAAATGATAAAAGAAATTCACGGCGATAATCTGAGTGAAGAACAGATATATAAAATAATCTGGGAACAGATAAAGAAAGTAAATCGCAAATTGACCAATTATAAGACTGTCAAAAAACTTGAGATAAAATCGGATGAGTTTGAGAAGACCAGTACCATGAAGATAAAACGTTTTGCAGAACTGGCAAAGGACAAGGAAAAAGAACAGTAGTTTAAGGAGGGCATTATGCCCTCCGTTTTATTTGCTGCTATAAGGAAAAAGTTCATGTAATAAAAAATGATAAAATGTGTTTAAATATACCCTGTATGGGTATATATTCAATATACCCCCGTGGGGTATATTGAATAGGAGTAAGTGATATGAATATTAAGGAAGAAAACTGCTGTATGTGTAAACATACAAAGCGTGCAGAAGAAGAAAAAAAGGAACTCATTCATCGTCTTAACAGGATAGAGGGACAGATAAGGGGTATAAAAGGTATGGTGGAAAAAGACGCATACTGTAATGATATACTTATACAGTCAGCGGCAGCCGCTGCTGCCTTAAACGCCTTCAACAGACAGCTGATATCCAGTCACATAAAAACCTGTGTGGTGCGGGATATTAAAAACGGAGACATGGCGGTGGTGGATGAACTGGTTGCTACATTAAACAGACTTATGAGATGACTTTTATAAAGGGAGTAATGTGTGATGAAACAATACGATGTGACAGGTATGAGCTGTGCAGCATGCAGTGCCCGTATAGAAAAGGCTGTTTCAAAAGTTCCGGGGGTAGAATCGTGTTCTGTGAGTCTGCTTACTGATTCCATGAGTGTAGAAGGAACAGCCTCAAACGGGCAGATTATAAATGCTGTTGAAAAAGCCGGATATAAAGCTGTACCGAAAGGAGATAAACCACAAGAGAATACAGCCGTAGCACATAATAAAGCTGATGAGCTGGCTGATCACGAGACGCCCATACTGAAAAAGCGGCTTTGTATGTCATTGATTTTTCTTTTAATACTTATGTATTTTTCGATGGGTGCTATGATGTGGGGATGGCCTCTGCCGGCTTTTTTTGAGCATAATCACGTGGCACAAGGCATAATGCAGATGCTGCTCACAATCATAATTATGATTATAAATCGAAAATTTTTTATAAGCGGATTCAGAAGCTTCTGGCATAGAGCACCTAATATGGATACTCTTGTGGCAATGGGATCTTCGGCAGCATTCGGGTACAGCCTTGTAATGCTGTTTGCCATGACGGATGCCCAGACAGGGGGCGATGCGGAAGCTGTTATGAAATATATGCATCAGCTTTATTTTGAATCAGCTGCTATGATCCTTACACTTATAACTGTAGGTAAAATGCTGGAAGCAAAATCAAAGGGAAAAACGACAGACGCTATCAGAAGCCTTATGAAGCTGGCACCTAAGACAGCTGTGGTAATAAGGGATGGCATTGAAAGTGAAGTGCCTGTAGATGAAGTGAAAAAAGGTGACATTTTTGTTGTAAGACCTGGAGAAAGTATCCCTGTGGACGGTATAGTGACAGAAGGGACAAGTGCCGTAAATGAGGCTGCCCTCACCGGAGAAAGTATCCCTGCAGACAAAGCCGCAGGCGATCAGGTTGCTGCAGCTACCATAAATCAGTCAGGCTTCATAAAGTGCCGCGCTACACGAGTGGGAGAGGACACAGCTATTGCGCAGATAATAAAGATGGTAACTGACGCTTCTGCAACAAAGGCTCCTATTGCCAAGATAGCAGACAAGGTATCCGGTATTTTTGTACCGGCTGTTATTATAATCGCACTGATAACTATGGCAGTATGGGCAATATCAGGTGAGACGGCAGGATTTGTATTGGCCAGAGGAATTTCGGTGCTGGTTATAAGCTGCCCTTGTGCCCTTGGACTGGCTACACCGGTTGCAATAATGGTCGGCAGTGGTATCGGAGCCAGAAACGGTATACTGTTCAAGACTGCTGCCAGCCTTGAAATGACAGGAAAAAGCCAGATTGTTGCACTTGATAAGACAGGTACTGTGACATTGGGAGAACCTGAGGTTACAGATATTATAACTGCAGACGGAATAACTGATCACCAGCTGGTACGGTTTGCGTGCTGCCTGGAAACAAGAAGTGAGCATCCGCTGGCAAAAGCTGTAATGAGAGAAGCAGGCAAAATGGGCATAAAGCCGGAAGATGTGGATGAATTCAGGGCAATGCCCGGCAATGGCCTTAAAGCATACATTGACGGAAAGCTATTATGCGGAGGCAATTTTAATTTCATATCCGGTGAAACTGTAGTAAATCCGGAAATGAAGGAGAAAGCGGAAAATATGGCAAAAGAAGGAAAGACACCACTGTTTTTTGCATTGGATGGCAGACTGCTGGGAATAATAGCCGTATCAGATATAATAAAGGAAGACAGCTATGAAGCAGTCAGAGAACTGAAAGCTATGGGAATGAAAGTAGTGATGCTGACCGGTGACAATCAGAGAACGGCTGAAGCCATAGGAAAACAGGTGGAAGTGGATCAGGTAATCGCCGGAGTTCTGCCTGAGGGTAAAGAGCGTGTGATACGTGAGCTTTGCCGCAGTGGAAAAGTTATCATGGTAGGCGACGGAATCAATGATGCGCCGGCTCTTGTGAGCGCTGATACAGGTGCAGCAATAGGTGCAGGAACAGATGTGGCCATAGATGCTGCCGACATTGTGCTTATGAAAAACACTCTGATGGATGTTCCTGCAGCAATCAGACTAAGCAGGGCAGCTTTGAAAAACATCCATCAGAACCTTTTCTGGGCGTTTTTTTACAATGTGATTGGAATTCCTCTGGCAGCAGGACTTTTTATACCGCTGTTCGGATGGGAGCTTAATCCTATGTTCGGTGCCGCGGCTATGAGCCTGTCAAGCTTTTGTGTTGTTTCCAATGCCCTCAGACTTAATCTGGCTAAAATATATGATTCTTCGAAAGACCATAGAGTTAAAAATAAAATTAAAGAAGTCTGCAAATAAAAAGTCAAGCAGAAATTAATGAACTTTGAAAATTTTATACAGGTTGAAAAAAGAGTATCACAACAAGACCACC
>CASFMJ010000072.1 GCA_949295785.1 uncultured Bacillota bacterium
ACCAAGGGCTGAAAGCTCTCAGACTCGCTTTCAGCCCAACAATTATCATAGAAGATCTGTAATTACAGAGATTTTTTCACAGGCTCTTTTTTTCTGTCATGCCTACTTTTTTCATAGTGTCAAATCTGCTCTGATCCTCGTACCCCTCAGATATCTGCTTGTAATATATCATAAGTGCAGTAGCCGATATAAATACAATGCTCAGCAGTATCCCCAAGAAGAAGATTCCTCCGTATATACCATAAAAAGTCTCTCTGTTTTCTTCTCTGCTTTCACTTCTCGCATACTGTATCTCTTTTTCATATTTAGCACTTACAGAGCTTAAAGCATCATTTATTGATTCGTTTATCTTCATCTGGGAAGCATGGTCAAGACCTGTGTCAACACCTAAATACCATTTATTCGTTACAACATTGTAGCCGCGGCTTTTTATCCCTTCATAAGGCGATACAGCGCTGCCTATATCATCGACTACCACGATAAGAGGAGCCACCACTGTCATTGCCATATCTCCATTATACGGGAACTTATCAAGTTTCTTTACTATATCATAAGTTTTACCGCCTTTGAATGTGATCGAATCACCGGAGTATATCCTTTCCCCTGTATAAATTATCGCCTGATCAGGCCCAAGGTTAATATCATGTCCTGTCATAGTTGCATAGCCATCTTCTGATATAAAATATGCCACATATATATTGTTCATTTCTTCATATCCCATGCTGTTTGAAACATATACATCAGGATCAAAAGTTGTTCCTTCAAGATAACCTTCAATGACGGAAACATTATAGTCTGCCATATAACAGGCTTCTGTTCCGTTTTCATTTAATACTGATTCTACACGGCTCTTTATCTCATCTGAAATTTCAATATTTTCCTCATTTCTCTCATTAAATGAAACGTTTATACATATTTCCTGTGGATAGCGAGTGTTGAGGCTGTCTTCTGAACCAAAGAAAAGACATGCTGAGCCTGTAACCATGACCAGTACCATAGTAGCCAGAATACATATGGATGCCAGCCCTGCCCCGTTTCTTTTCATTCTGTAAGACATCGATGACACAGAAATAAAATGAGAAGCCTTATAATAATATCCTTTTTTTCTTTTCAGTATCCTGCACACAAGAACTGAGCCTGAAATAAACAACATGTTTGTAGCGACTATCACCATTATAACGGCCACAAAAAACCACACAAAAGCTGCCAGAGGGTTTGTTATGGTGACGGCTATATAATAGGCTGCTGCAAGTATCAGTATGCCGAGTATACCGATTATCCAGTTTCCTTTAGGAGGTTTTTCTCCCATATTTTCACTTTTCAGCAATACTACCGGATTAGCCAGATGAACCTGTCTTATTGAGTTCAGCAATATCAGCACAAAAATTACGCCAAAAAGCACTGTCGTTTCCATTATCGCCGCTGCTGACACAGAAAAATCATAGTCTATGCTTCCTTCAAGAAGATTTACGGCCACAAGTTCTGCAAGTTTTGAAAACAGCACACCTCCTGCTATGCCTGCTGCAAGAGAGACGGCTGCTGTTATTATGGTCTCCCATAACAAAATACATGCTATATTTCTTTTTCCCATTCCAAGTATGTTATAAAGTCCCAGTTCCTTTTTTCTTCTCTTGATCAGAAAAGAATTGGTATAAAAGAGAAAGATCACCGCAAATACGGCCATGACATAGCAGCCAAGCCCCAGCATGGTTTTTATCTGATCGCCGCCTCTCATATTGCTGAGATTATCTGACAAAGCAAGAAAAGTGATGATATAGTTCATCATAATCATACCTGTACATGTCAGAAGGTATGGTACATACATTCTTTTGTTCTTGCCCATGGAGCTAAAAGCAAGATGAGGATAAAGCCCTTTTCTCATAACCTTCCACCTCCTGCCGCAACTATGGTAAGAGTATCTGATATCTTCTGATACAGTTCCTGATTGCTGCTTGAAGCTCTATATATCTGATGAAATACCTCTCCGTCTTTTATAAACAGTACACGGCTTGCATGACTCGCAGCCTTTACTGAATGGGTCACCATCAGTATTGTCTGTCCGCCTCTGTTGACATGACTGAAAAGTTTTAAAAGTTCGTCTGTGGATTTTGAATCCAGCGCCCCTGTAGGTTCGTCAGCAAGAATAAGTCTGGGATTTGTTATCAAGGCCCTTGCAACTGCTGCTCTCTGCTTTTGTCCGCCTGACACCTCATATGGATATTTCTTGAGGAGTTCTGTAATGCCGAGTTCAGCAGCTATAGGCTTAAGTCTCATGTTCATTTCCTGATATTTTTTCCCTGCCAGAACCAGAGGGAGAAAAATATTATCCTCCAGCGAAAATGTATCCAGCAGATTAAATTCCTGAAATACAAATCCAAGATTATCCCTTCTGAATGCAGCCATATCCTGCTCTTTTATCTTTGCCAGATCTTTTCCATCCAGCATAACCGTACCTGCAGTAGGTCTGTCAAGGGATGCAATTATATTCAGAAGTGTGGTTTTACCTGATCCGGATTCTCCCATTATAGCCACATATTCCCCTTCTTCCACGCTGAAATTTACATTTTTAAGTGCCTGCACTTTATTACCTCCGAAGCGGGTGGTATATATTTTCTGGACTCCTTTTACTTCTAAAATACTCATCTCAATATCCTCCTTTTCCCTGTTGCATTTTTATGATAACAAAAAGGAACTGCACGGCCAATCGAATCACCTTACAATTCCACGTTTTAATCTTACATTTTTGTCACATATTTTGTCTATTCAGCTTCAAGATTATACTGTGAAAGATCCAGACATACCAAAGTACCCTTTCCTACCTGAGATGTCACAGATATATCGTGTCCCATATTATCACATATCTTCTTTACCAGATACAATCCTATACCACTGGCACGCTTGTCTGATCTGCCATTATATCCTGTATAACCTTTCTGAAATATTCTAGGCAGGTCTTCCGGAGCAATACCTATGCCTGTGTCCCTGATATATAGTTTCTCATTTCTGAAAGTGATCGTAATACTGCCTTCTTTAGTGTATTTTAACGCATTGGAAAGAATCTGCTCTATTATAAATGAAAGCCATTTCTCATCAGTTATAACGGAAGCTTCTGCAGGCCTGTAATCTAAAGAGATTTTGCGCTGTATAAACTCTCCTGAAAAACGCTTTATTGACTGACGCAGTATATTATCAAGATCATATGTTCTGAACACATAATCAGTTTGATCTGAATCAAGCCTTAAAAATACCATCACCATCTCTACATACTGCTCAATACGAAACAATTCTGCGGCCATTCTTCTTGCCTGAGATGAATCCTGCCCCTCAAGGCTGAGTTTCATGGCTGCTATAGGCGTTTTTATCTGATGAACCCACATTGTATAATATTCATTTATGTCAGAAATGCGGTTATTCATCATTGTTATGGTGGCCTTACATTCTTCAGCCAGCGATTGTATTATATTAACATAATCCTTCTCATCATAAGAGGCTGGTTCAGGAAACTTATCAATAAGAGCTGCCGGCATCCGGTTCATTCTTTGAAGCTGCCGGTGTTTTTTCAGTGCTTTATGATAATCAATCCACAATATCATTGTTCCTGCTACCACACAAAGTACGGCCGGATACAAAACTGCCCCGAGAGGCAATCTGTATAAAGCGAATGAAGCTGATAATATAACGATAAATAATACAAACGTGCCGATCACCAGTTTATGTGATCTGACATATTCTCCGAAAAAATCCACTATTAAGTCCTCTCTTTTCTACTATATCGCTCACTGGATTATGTATCCCGTTCCGACTTTAGTTGAAATGAAATCGTGAAGTCCTGCGCCTTCAAGTTTTTTTCTCAATCTGCCAACGTTTACCGTAAGTGTATTTTCGTCAACAAAACTGTCTGTTGCCCATAATGCTTCCATAAGTTTCTTCCGGCTTACAGTTTTACCTTTATTTTCCATCAGAGTAAGGAGTATCCTGTATTCATTTTTTGTAAGACTGATTTTTTCATCTTTGTAAACCAGAGAACCATCACCGGTATTCAGGAGAGCACCTCTGTGTTCAAGTACAGGCATTGACCCTCCGAAATCATATGTCCTGCGGAGCATGGCCTGTATCTTTGCTATAAGCACATTGCCGTCAAAGGGTTTTGTTATAAAATCATCGGCTCCCATATTCATGGCCATGACAATATTCATATTATCTGAAGCTGATGATATGAATATTATAGGAACCTTAGACACTTTTCTTATTTCACGGCACCAATGGTATCCGTCAAAAAAAGGAAGCATTATATCCATCAGTACGATATGTGGATCTGTTTCTGCAAAGCAAGACATAACATGCTGAAAATCCGATACTAATGTAACCTTAAATCCCCAGTTTTCAGTCTGACGTTTTACTTCTTCCGCTATACCCATGTCGTCTTCAACGATAAGCAGCCTGTACATTTTTTACTCCTAAAACAAGGACACTCGTCTGCATAAGACAAGTGTCCGGTATATCTTTTATTTATATTCTTCTCTTAAAGTTTTAATAAGATTATCGATTCTGTGGACCACTTCAATAAAGTCTTTTTCTTTATATCCGCGGGTTGTCATAGGCGCTGTGCCGATCCTGACTCCGGAGGTTTCTTTGGGACTGCGTTTTTCGCATGGAACGCAGTTTTTGTTCAGAGTGATTCCTATCTCATCACATCTTTCCTGAAGGACTCTTCCGCTGAACGGTTCATCCGAAAGATCAAGCAGAATGAGATGGTTATCGGTTCCTCCTGTCACTACTTTATATCCAAGGCTGATAAATTCGTCCGAAAGTGCTTTGCAGTTTTTTACAACCTGCTTTATATATTCTTTATATTCAGGCATCAATGCTTCTTCAGCACATATTGCCTTACCTGCGATTATATGCTCCAGCGGACCGCCCTGAGCATATGGGAACACGGCACTGTCTACTTTTTTTGCCAGTTCTTTTCTGGCAAATATCAGACCGCCTCTGGGTCCTCTGAGAGTCTTGTGAGTTGTTGTAGTTATTATATCCGCATGTCCGAAAGGTGACGGGTGTGCACCTCCTGCAACAAGGCCTGCTATATGGGCCATATCTACCATAAATACGGCGCCTACTTCTTTTGCTATTTTTCCAAAAGCTTCAAAATCAATTATCCTTGAATATGCTGAAGCGCCTGTCAGAATCATCTGCGGCTTATATTCATGTGCTTTTTTTCTGACATCGTCCATATCGATATAGCCTTTTTCGTCTACATCGTAAAATACCATGTTGTAAAGATTTCCGCTGAAATTCACCGATGAACCATGAGTAAGGTGACCTCCGTTATCAAGAGTCAGGGAAAGAATCGTATCTCCCGGTTTAAGCACAGCCTTGTATGCGGCAAAATTGGCCTGTGATCCGCTGTGAGGCTGCACATTAACATGATAATCTGTGTTGAAAACTTTTCTCCATACATCGCAGGCGTATTCTTCGAGTCCGTCTACAAATTCTGTTCCTCCGTAATAACGGCTGGTATTTCCGGAGGTTCTTACATAAGGATATCCTTCTGCATACTTCCAGCTGAGACAGCTTCCGCAGGCTGCCAGTACCGCTTCAGAGCAGTAGTTTTCAGATGCGATAAGTTCAACATTGTTCTTCTGACGATTATACTCTTTCTCTATGAACTCCCCGACAGTCGGTGATGCTTTTTTAATCAGCTCTATATTGTCAATGTTGTAAGTGCTGTTATCTTTTCCGTTAATATCGAACATTATTTGCCCTCCGTATTTTATGAAATCAGGATTTAATTGTATCATATGTATATTTGAAATTCAAGGACTACAACTCTGATTATTATGTATATCCCATTCTTATATATATTTGGTCAGGATAAATAAACAGGCCGGAAAAGTCCGGCCAAATCAAAAGTGCTTTATTTATTCTTCTATGTAATCTTCTTCATATTCTTCTTCCAGCTTGAGTATGGATATCTCAAAAGCCTTTCTTATCTCAGATGACCCGTCTTCAAGCTTTTTCTTATATTCCCTGCTCTGTATGCGTCCTTCCAGATAAATTTTGGTACCTACAGTCAATTTATCTGCGTAATTGGCATTTCTTCCCCATGCTATACAGGGAACATAGTCTGATTTGTTATACATCCGGTTAACAGCAACCATAAGATCACATATATCTCTTCCCAGTGGAGATGTCCTCTTTACAGGAGTCTTGCAAAGATATCCTTCCAGATAAATATAGTTCTCAAAGTACATATTCTCGCTGTTTATCTGTATCTCTCTGGCAAAGATCACCACATTCAGCTTGTTCCTGCCTTCGGAATTTTCATTATATGTTCTTACCTGACCGATAATCTCCACATAATCATCTACATACAGAGAACTTTCGTATATGAGTCTTTCGGAAATCATCACATTTATTTCATCAACATATCCGCTTCTTCTCTCTATGCCAAGAACAAAGGTGTAAAATGCCTCTCCATATGTCTTGTGGCTGAATTTAAGATCCGTCTTAACGATTCCGGAAACCACAGCTTTATTTGTTTCATATACATTGTCAGTCGTACTTTTCATATTTTCCCTCCCAAAGAAACTCACTACCTTACAGTTTATTACTCCTTTGGGAAAGATATGACTAAGCTTTTTTGCCTGTTATTGCTCTCATATATCTTGTGATTATCGAAACCACCACAAAACCCAGGGCAATGGCCAACGCTATGGTTACAACAGCACTTCCGCTTTCTTCAAGCATAATTTCATCGCCGTTCACAAGTCCTGCCATAGTATAATAAAGACTTCCTCCCGGTATCAATGGTACAGCTGCTGCCGTCAGAAAAATAGTTGCCGGAGCCTTGTTTACTCTTGCCATTATCTCGGCATAGACCGCTACAAAAATAGACGCTACGAAATAAGGTATAAAATTACCTTCAGCATATTGCTGACATAACAAGCATACGGCCCACGTAACCGCTCCTCCCAGCCCTGCCAGAGCTATCTGCTTTCCCTTCATTTTAAGAAATATGGCAAATCCCAGTGAGCCGACTGTTGCAGCCATTATCTGTGTTATCATCACATCATCCCTCCTTTGAGTATCATCGGAAGGGCAAAACCGAATGCTACCGCTGCCGCAAGCAGCAATGAATTTGCAAGTCTCAGAAGTCCTGTTCCGATATCTCCTGCCAGAAGATCTCTTATGGAATTGGTCAGCGCTATTCCAGGTATCAGAAGCATTATCCCGCCTATCATCACTTTATCAACATGTATTCCAAAGCGTGCAGGCACGGCGAATACAGCCGCAAACCCTGCAATCAGTGAGGAAATAAAAGTAAGTGCCAGAGGATTTTTCTCGTATTTTCCCAAGACTCTCTGAACAGCTGTAATTATTATTCCCAATACTGCTGCGTAAATGCCATCGTAAATGTTACCGCCGAAAAATACAGCAAATCCTGAAGATGCCAGCACTGCACCAAGATACTCAACCCATACGGGAAGCTGCTTTCTGTTCATCACTTCCTCATATCTTTCCATCAGCTCCGGAACATCCGGTCTGTTTGCACATACATATCTTGACAGGTCATTAAGATAATCAAGCCGGTCAAAATTTACATCGTTTCTGACTATACGCCTTATCTGGGTTATTATATTGCCATGAGGGTCTTCGAAGGTCACCTGTATATTGGATGTTATTATAAAAGCATTTGTTCTGGTACAGCCATAAGCGTCGCACATACGCTCTATGCTGTCTTCTACCCTTTCGACCTCTGCACCGCATACCAGCATTTCTTCGGCAATATCAAGTATCGCCTGTAGCAGCTTGGAATAATCCATTATTCTATCTCCAATCTCATTATCTCCGGATGACATGTTTTCTGATACTGAGGGCACTGACCGCATTCAAAAAACAGGGGTGCCTTTTCAGGTTCTACTTTTTCAAACCCAAGTGTCCTGAAAAAGCCCGGAGCTCTGGCTACAAGAAAAAGTTCTTTTCCTCCTCGGTTTTTTACCTCTTTCACGGCCTTTTCCATCATTATCTTGCCTATGCCGAACTTTCTGAAAAGTTTATCTACAGCTATTCCGTCAATTATGTATCTGCCCTCTCTCAAAGCAAGTACACAACCTCCGATAAGCACATCCCCTGTATGGGTCACTTTCCAGCATTTTAATATATCCGTATCCACTTCCTCATCTCCGTCAAACTCCAGCTGGTTATCCACAAAAAATTTTACCAGACGTTCATATTCATCAGTGGATCTTATGGTAAATCTAAGCATCTTAAAGTTCTCCTTTTCTCAGAAGGGTTCTCACTTTACCTATCATATAAAGGGAACCGGCAAAAATTATAAGGTCGTACCTGTCGGCCATACCTGATGCCAGATTACAGGCCTTCCTAATATCCGGCGCCTCTTTGCATATGCATTTCTTCTCTTTAAGTTTTAAAGCAAGTTCTGCTGCATCCATTCTGCGGGGATTATCCGGTTCGGTTACAACAAAATCTTTCGTGATCCTTGTAAATTGTGAGAGTATTCCTTCTACGTCTTTATCGGCAAGTATACCTGTTACTGCAAGTATCTTTTTATGGGGAAACTCCTCGCAGATAAAGTCAGCAAGAGCTCTTGCGCCATCAGGATTATGGGCGCCGTCTATGATGACACGCGTATTATCTTTAAGAATGAATGTTTCCATCCTGCCAGGCTGTACTGCAGATTTCAGTCCTTCATATAGTGCTTTTTCAGACAGGCTTAAAACTCCGGCTTCTTGCATTATTTTAATGGCGCACATAGCAGTAACTGCATTTTCTATCTGATGTCTGCCTGCCATGGATATTTCAACAGAACTGAATTTTTCACCGTCAATTATGACATCAAATCTGCTGCCGTCAGGTCCTTTATGCTCTATTTGTGCATTTATACCTGACGTTTCAAAAACAGGACTGTTATGGTCTCCTGCTGTCTTTCTTATTACCTGCAGTGCTCTCTCATCAGAAACAGAAGTCACTACAGGGCAGCCTTGTTTTATTATACCCGCTTTTTCCTCTGCTATTTCCTCTATGGTATTTCCAAGCCTGTCTGTATGATCCATTGATATAGATGTTATTACGGTCATGAGAGGATGCTCACATACATTGGTTGAATCGCCCCTTCCTCCAAGGCCCACTTCAAGCACCACATAATCACAGTGCTGTTCTTTATAATACAACATTGCTATAGCGGTTATCACTTCGAATTCCGTTGGAGAATCATGACCCATATCTGTGATTTTTTTAACTGCTTCAAGGACTCTTTCAGTGTATGCTGATAATTCTTCATCACTTATTTTTTTTCCGCTTATTTCTATCCTCTCGTTGAAGGTTTCTATGAACGGCGATATATATATGCCTGTCTTATAACCTGCCGCGCACAGAACACTGTAAATGTACCTGCAGCAAGATCCTTTACCATTGGTTCCTGCCACATGGATCACTCTAAGGTCGTCCTGCGGTCTTTCTAAGAGCTCAAGAAGTTCATTCATTCTTTCCAGTCCCAGGATACTTCCGAACCGCTGAAACCTGTGTATTTTATCTATTGCTGTTTCTTTATCAGGCGTCATTTTTCCCCTTTCAGTATGCATTCATATGCCAATCATTTATCTGCTTTCTCTGCTACCTGGCTCAGTCTTTCGGTAACTTTTTCAAGCATATCTTTATACTTTATCATTTTTTCCTTTTCTTCATTTACGACTTTTTCAGGTGCCTTGTTGACAAACCCGCTGTTGGAAAGCTTGCTTTCCACTCTCTTCACTTCGCCTTCAAGACGCTTCTGTTCCTTGACAAGCCTTTCATATTCAGCCTTGTAGTCTATAAGATCCTCAAGCGGTATATATATCTCAGCGTTCTGTGTAACTGCAGACATTGATTCTTCAGGTACATCAGTCTTACTGCCGGCAAATGTCACTTCTGTTATATTTGCAAGATTCTTTATATATGCCTCTCCACATTTTACCATTTCCATTTTTTCATCTGAAGCAAGTATAACAGCCCTCAGTTTCTTTGACGGTGCAGCTTCAGCTTCAGCCCTTATGTTTCTTATAGACCTTATTATTTCCATGGCTGTTTCCAGTGTTTTTTCAGCCTTCGGGAAAACTCTTCCAAGACTGCATACCGGCCACTGGGATTTAATAAGGTAGTTTTGGGGATTATCCTGCTGTTCTTCGCCATGAGGCAGATAACTCCATATCTCTTCAGTTATAAACGGCATAAAAGGATGGAGCAGTTTGAGCATATTCTTAAGACACATTACCAGAGTGAATCTTACCACTTTTTTGTCTTCCTCATCATCGCCCCACAGTCTTGCCTTTACCAGCTCTATATACCAGTCACAGTATTCATTCCATATAAGATCATAGACACGCTGTCCGGCCATAGCCAGATCATACTTTTCCATAGCAGATGTAACATATTCTACGGCTTCATTTACCCTTGATATCATCCATTTATCTTCGTCTTTCAGGGCAATGTTAGAAAAATCATCTGTATCACCGCAGGCTTTTCCGCAGCAATCTTTGCAGCACTTAGCCATTTCTTTGAATTCGCCTTCCTCATCGAGAAGGTTCATTATCACGAATCTTGATGCGTTCCAAAGCTTGTTGGCGAAATTTCTGCATGATTCGAGTCTGTCCTCTTTGAACCTCATATCATTTCCCGGCGTTATTCCTGTAGTGAGCATGAATCTCAGAGCATCTGCGCCGTAACGATCTATAACTTCCAGCGGATCTATGCCGTTACCCAGAGATTTGCTCATCTTGCGCCCTTCGGCATCTCTCACCAGTCCATGCACATAAACATGATGGAACGGTACCTCACCCATAGCCTCAAGGCCTGAGAACACCATTCTGACTACCCAGAAGAAAATTATATCGTATCCTGTAACAAGAACATCTGTCGGATAGAAATACTCCAGGTCTTCGGTCTTCTCTGGCCAGCCCAGCGTGGAAAAAGGCCATAGAGCAGAAGAGAACCATGTATCAAGCACATCTTCATCTTGTGTAAGATGAGAGCATCCACATTTTGGACATTTTTCAGGCATATCATAATCTACAACCACTTCACCGCATTCATCACAATAGTATGCCGGTATCCTGTGCCCCCACCAGAGCTGTCTTGATATACACCAGTCTCTTATTTCTTCCAGCCACCTCAGGTATGTCTTTTCAAATCTTTCAGGTACATGAGTAAGATTTCCTTTTTTCGCCGCCTCTATGGCAGGTTTCGCCAGTTCTTCCATGGACACGAACCACTGATCAGACAGCATAGGCTCAATAACAGTATGGCATCTGTAACATTCTCCCACAGGGATGGTTTTCTCTTCGATTTTTACCAGATAACCTGCTTCTTTCAGATCATTTACCCATGCCTTACGGCACTCATATCGATCCATGCCCTTATATTTCCCGGCAAGTTCGTTCATGGTAGCATCTTTATTTATGCACACAGGTCTTCCAAGTCCTGCTCTTTCTCCCACTTCAAAATCATTAGGATCATGAGCCGGAGTGATTTTTACGGCTCCTGTTCCTTTTTCCGGATCGGGATAAGTATCAGCAATAACAGGGATTTCCTTTCCAACCAGAGGAAGTATGACTTTCTTGCCTACCATATTCTTGTATCTTTCATCGTCAGGATGAACGGCGATTGCCTCATCTGCGAACATGGTCTCAGGTCTTGAAGTGGCCACTACGATTCCGTCGCCTCCGTCAGCTGAAGGATATCTGAAATACCAGTATTTGCCGTTTTTATCTTCGTGTTCCACCTCAGCATCAGATAATGATGTCCCGCACTGTGGGCACCAGTTTATAAGTCTGTTTCCTCTGTATATCAGTCCTTTCTCATAAAGTTTTATAAAAAAGGTCTTTACAGCTTTGTTACAGCCTTCATCCATGGTAAAGCGTTCTCTGCTCCAGTCACAGGAATCTCCCAGTTTACGGCACTGTCTTGTGATTCTTCCGCCGTATTCCTTTTTCCATGCCCAGGCTCTCTTTAAAAATTCTTCTCTACCCAGATCTTCTTTTTCGAGCCCCTCTTCTTCTCTTATCTTATTTACCACCTTTACTTCTGTAGCTATGCTGGCATGATCTGAACCGGGAAGCCAGAGTGCACTGTAACCCTGCATTCTTTTCCATCTTGTGAGCACATCCTGAAGAGTCTGATCAAGGGCATGACCCATATGCAGCTGTCCCGTTATGTTTGGAGGAGGCATAACTATAGTAAAAGGTTTTTTGTCCCGGTCTGCTTCTGCTCTGAAGCAGCCGCTGTTTTCCCACATTTCATAGATACGTTCTTCAAAATCTTTGGGGTCATAATTTTTTGCCAGATTTTTTTCCATTTGTTTCGCGTCTCCTTATCAATTATTTTCTTCTGATATGGGCGGAAGATCCGAAAAAATAAAAATAAAAATAAAAAACCGCCCTCGCTAAAGGACGGATTTTTCCGCGGTACCACCTTTATTCCTTCTGAAAAAAGATAATGCTGATTTCAGAAAGCTCTCATTACATTTTAAAACTCAGAAGCAACCTTCAGCAAATGCTTTCCCGGAAGTTCTCAGCCTGGTCTTCCTTCTCTGTAGAGCGCTTTTTTGCCTACTCCTCTCCGTCACCGTTTTTATTAAATTATTACTTTGATATTTTATATATTTCGCGATGAAAAGTCAAGTGTTCATGCAAAACTTCACCCTTTATGGTGCTGCGCCTGTGCTGCTTCTGTCACATGATACATAAGAAGCGCAGTAGTCACGCTGCCCATCCCTCCGGGTACTGGCGTAAGCGCTGCGGCATCTTCGCATGATTCATCAAGTGTAACATCCCCGCACATTTTTCCGTCATCATCAAAATTGATTCCCACATCCACTATTACCTGGCCTTTGCTTACATGTCTTGCATCTACAGTTCCGATCTTTCCGGCTGCAGAAATTATTATGTCAGACTGCCTGCAATATTCTATCATAGCATCTTCAGGTGTTTTGCTGTGGCATATGGTCACAGTAGCATTTCTTTCAAGAAGCATCATAGCCAGGGGCTTTCCCACCACAAGACTCCTGCCTATTACCGTTACTCTTTTGCCTTCAACAGGTATTTTAAAATGATCAAGTATAACAACTGCTGCTTCTGCAGTGCATGGGGGAAATCCGGTTTTGTTTCCTGTAAACAGTCCTCCTACACTGGCATCTGAAATGCCGTCTATATCTTTTTCAACGGCAATATGATTTCTGACACGATCCTCATCCATATGGGAAGGCAGAGGCCTGAATATAAGTATTCCATGGATGTTTGAATCTTCATTCATTACTTTCAGAACTTCTATAACTTCATCTTCTGTAGATTTTTCATCCATTATGTATTTTTCCACATGTATGCCAAGTGAATTTGCTGTTTTTACTGCGCTGTTTTCGTAAGCAATATCACTTTCTGATGACCCCACACGCAGTATTCCCAGAGTAGGCACTACATCACGTGCAAGAAGTTCATCTGCTTTTGCTGTTATATATTCTTTTATCCTGTCAGCCACAGGCTTTCCTTTAAGAATCTCCATCACTTCGCACTCTCCTTTATCCTTTTTTCAGCTTCTTTAAGATTTTCATCCACTATATGCCATGCATCATTTTGTCCATATTCTTTTTCAATCTCTCTCATTGCTTCACGACATAATGATGCACACTTTTCATAATCACCTTCACTGAAATAAATATTCGACAGAGAGGAAATGGCAGCGGCATATCTGCCTTCATTTTTAAGTTCTTCTCTCTCTTTATATATATCAATCGCTTTAATAAGCATAACTTTTGCTTCTGAGAGTAATCCCTGCACCCAGTACAGATTTGCCAGATTGGTATAGGATGCGGCCTGTTCTCCTTCACTGTCCGGCACTGCCTTAAGCATGAGAAGAGCTCTGTTGAGAAAATCACCTGCATCATCCAGCTTACCCTGTTCCTGAGCTACCCAGCTCATATTATTATACAATGCCGCCATTCTGTAATCATCATTACTTCCCGCGTCAGCCAGCACAGATGCAGCTTCAGAAAACACCGCTGCCGCTTCTTCAAATTTTCTTTCATTTGCCAGGCACGTTCCGTAATTTATGAGAGTAGTTCCGTAACTTTCACTGTGTGATGCATCCATCTCTCTTATAAGATCAAATGCCATATTATAATATTCTTCTGCGTCTTCATATCTGGAAAAATCCCTGCATAAGCCTCCTGCTTCATTATATAAGGCTATAAGTGCTTTTTTATCATTGTTGTTTTCAGCTTCTTTTATAGCTTCACTGATAAACATAATTGCCTCTTTGCCTTTTCCCTGAGTCAAAAGCTCGTCCAGCTGATAAAAAAATTTATTCAGATCCATATGTACATCCTTTCTGCATATCATCATTGATATTATTATACATTCTTTTAACGTTTTTTTACATATAAAATAAAATAATATTCCGAACAAAAAAATATGTTGAAATAAGAAAAATTTTTGTTATAATTTACCTTGCTTATTTATCTTATAATCACTAAACAATGAAAGGAGCGATGGTATTTGCTAAAACTATTTGCCAGAGAGAAAGCCGGTTTTGACGGCAGAAGAACACTACTTATAATAGCCGTCGTCATAGCAGCTGCTATTCTCTTTACCGGTATGATTGATACTGATTCCGGAAATTTCGGTATATTTTCGCTGGTACCGGCCATATTTCTCATCGTATACATTTTTGCAACTCAGCGTATTCTTGAAGCTCTTATACTTGCATCACTCATAGGATTCATAATGGTCTCACATCCGGCAGCTTCTGACGGCGGTTCATGGATTGTAAATACCTTTTCCAATTTCAGTGAAGGGCTTCTTAATGTTATGATGAGCGAAGATATTGCATGGCTCATCATAGTATGCGGTCTTATGGGAAGCATAATTTCCCTTATAGAAAAAGCCGGTGGTTCATATGCATTTGGTGAATGGATTGCTTCAAAAGCAAAAACAGAGAAGTCCTCGCTTTTGTGCACATGGTTTCTTGGAATCATAATATTTATAGATGATTATCTTAATTCTCTCACAGTAGGTGCATGTATGACCACACTTACGGACAAGCATAAGGTTCCGAGAGAATTCCTGTCATATGTTGTTGACTCCACAGCTGCACCGCTCTGTGTGGTGATACCCATATCCACATGGGCTGTATTCTGTTCACGCATTCTGGAGACTAACGGATGGGCGCCTGAAGGTGAAGGAATGCTGTACTTCATAAAAACTATACCCTATAATTTTTACGGGTGGATAGCAGCACTGATAGTTCCGCTTGTCATAATAGGCATCATACCCATATTCGGCCCTATGAAGCATGCTTTTCACCGTGTGGCACAGGGAGGCCCGCTGGCACCTGCTGGAAGTGAAAAAATAGATATAAGAGCCGGTAAGGACAGTGTCGTTCCTACAAATCCAAAAATGTTCAATCTTTTTATACCTATACTGATACTTATTGCTTCCACTGTAATCATGGATTTTGACATGCAGATGGGTGTGCTGGTAACACTTGCATTTATGTTTGTTTCATATATGTGGCAAGGTGTTATGACAGCTGAAGAATTCTGGGACGTCTCTCTTGAAGGTCTCAAGAACATGATGATGCCTATACTTCTGATGATACTGGCATTTCTTTTTGCAGAAGTAAATGAGCAGATTCATTTCACATACTATGTGATAACTTCAGCAACAAAGATTATAACTCCGGAATTTTTGCCTATTACAGTATTCATAGCACTTGCTATAACAGAATTTATAACCGGTACAAACTGGGGAATGTATATCATCGCCCTGCCTATAGTTATTCCACTTGCACAGTCGCTGGGAGCAGATGTTACGCTGGCTGTATCAGCCGTTCTGAGCGCAGGAGTTTTCGGATCTCACATCTGCTTTTATTCAGATGCCACAGTAATAACCTCTTCGGCAACCGGCTGCAACAATTTTGACCACGCCTTTACGCAGGCGCCGTACGGTCTTCTTGCAGCTTCTATTTCTGCATTGCTTTTCCTTGCAGCAGGTTTTATAATGAACTGATTTTATAACATGATATGAACTGCATCACCACAGAGTATTTCTTCCTCTGTGATGGTGCAGTCATAAGCCATTATCTTTACTCCTTTTTTATCTGCAGCTTTAAGGACTTGAGCAAATTCTTCATGAGTCTTTCTGTTAGGCGTAAATGCTCTTACTCCCTTCATCTGTATTATAAATACTATAAATCCTTTTTTCCCGTTCTCCACTGCGTTTATAAGTTCTTTTATATGTTTTACGCCTCTTTCTGTAGGTGCATCGGGAAACATGGCGATACCGTTTTCTTCCAGCGTAACGCCCTTGACTTCTATGTATCCCTCATGCCCCTTATCATCTTTTACGAAGAAATCCAACCTCGAGCTGCCATATGTCTTTTCGGCTTTTATCTGTAATATTTTTCCCATGCCCTCAAGGCTTATTTTTCCGCTTTCAAGAGCTTCTTTAACCACTTTGTTAGGAGCCTGTGAATCTATATTTACAATTTTGTCTCCTTTTTTTACGCTTACAAGACTATATCGGAGTTTTCTACTATGCATGTTGTTATTATGATCCTGAAGATATACCGGTACTCCTTTTATAAGCAGTTCTCTGCATCTCCCTGTATTTTTTACATGTGCCTTATAAACTTTATCTGCTATGGTCACCTGGGCTATAAATCTGTTAGGTCTCTCTATGAAGTTCCCTTTTACAATGTTTTCATATTTCATATAAAAATAATATCAAACTTTGATGACATTTTGTAGTTTTTTCTGTATAATACTAAAGGAAATTTATACACAGACAAATTGTCAAAGGAGGAAAAAAATGGTTGCACCGGATCCGGTACTTTTTACAGTTTTCGGTATTGATATAATGTGGTACGGAGCTCTTATAGGCACAGGCTTTGTTCTGGCCATAATAATCTCATATTTCAGAGCTCCCCGTTTCGGTATCGACAGTGACTTTATACTGACACTTACTATATGGATAATACCCTCTGCTCTTGTGGGAGCAAGGCTCTATTATGTGATTTTCAGCTGGGATATATATAAAGACGATCTCTTAAGAATATTAGATATAAGAAATGGCGGTCTGGCTATACACGGCGGTCTGATTCTTTCATTTATTGTCGGCTACTTCCTCTGCAGGAAATATAAAGAAAACTTTTTTAATGTAGCAGATCTGGTGGCTCCTGTCATACCTCTTGCTCAGTCTATAGGCCGATGGGGAAATTTTTTCAATGAGGAGGCACATGGTGGCCCCACTGATCTTCCCTGGGCTCAAATCATAGACGGTGTAGGTTATCACCCTACTTTCCTGTATGAATCTATCTGGTGTTTCCTTATTTTCCTGTTTCTGATGTACTGGTCAAACCACCACAGAAAATTTACAGGCCAGATCATATGTATGTATGGCATATTATATTCTGTTGAAAGATTCTTTGTAGAGGGACTCCGGACAGACAGCCTCATGATAGGGCCTCTGAGGCAGGCTCAGGTTATAAGCATCGTGATTATTGCCTGCTGCGCTGTTATTTATTTCTTATTGAGGAAAAGATCTCTGTCTGAAAGGGATAACATGAATCATACGCTTTAAGGCTGTACATTAGTCAATGATGTGAGACCAAATTCGTGAAAAAGAAAAAGGTCAAGTGATACCATTAAAACGGTTGCCAAAGGTAGTC
>CASFMJ010000073.1 GCA_949295785.1 uncultured Bacillota bacterium
ACCAAGGGCTGAAAGCTCTCAGACTCGCTTTCAGCCCAACAATTATCATAGAAGATCTGTAATTACAGAGATTTTTTCACAGGCTCTCATAAAAGAACCTTTTATCATGGAAAGACAGAAAAAAGCTGAACATCAGATTAAAATGTATAGTCTTATTCATCTGTTATTAGAAAAATTTAGTTTAGCTTGATTCTTCCTTTTGCAATTCTATCCAAAACGTTCAACTCTATTCCAAAAAAATCTAAAATACCAATAATTCTCGAAACAAAATCCAAAAACTATTGAATATTAAAGTTCTTCTGTATGTAATAATATAACCCTAATCAGAAGCATTATTGTGATAATACAGACAGTAGAATATCTGAATAAGTTGGTTATTCTAAATGCAAACAGCTTATAAAAATAGTGACAAGCATTAATGTTGTGAAAAAAACGCTTTATTATCACTATAGCGGCAGAGGTTAAAAGAACAGGGAAAAATGAAATCTATGAAAGCCGATTATTTCAATAAGCTTTTAAGACATGCATTATGAGAAACTGATGGATTGCAGAAAATTATATGCATACAAAAAAGCGCCTTACAGATGACAACATAATTTCCCTTTTCTATATCGCCAAAAAAACCACCAACAAAAAGAGGGCAGCTGCCCTCTTTTTTCATACCTTTAATTATGCTTTCCCCAGATACTCTTCCAGTGTCAGTCCCTTTTCGGTGATCTCTTTTGCCGCATCCACACCTACATAGCGCAGGTGCCACGGTTCATAGTCGTAACCGGTTATATCTGTTTTTCCTTTGGGGTAGCGTATTATAAATCCATATTCGCTGCAATGATTGTTTATCCAGAGCCCTTCCGGGTAGTTGACAAAATTCTGGCTCAGTCCGTAACCCATGGATTTTGAGGTTATATCCACGGCCCAGCCGGTATGATGTTCACTTCTTCCCGGATATGCCGAGCGGGTATTGGTGAAGGCTTCACCATATTGCGCGAGAGAATTGTTGTAAAGGCTCTTTTGCAGTTCATAGGAACGGTATGTCGAGCATATCATAAAATCTATTCCTTCTTCTTTTGCGCCGGCAAGCATTTTAAGATATGCCTCGTAGGCCTCTTTCTTGAAATACAGCCCCTGATTGGTGGAAAGTGAGCCGTCAACGGCTACCATATCAGAAGGGTAATAGTCAGCAGATACGGTATAAAGCTTATTGACCAGAACCAGCCTGCTGCCGTCATCAGAAGAGATAGTGCTTATCACATCGGGAAGGCCTGTCATATCAACAGATGCTTTCGATGAGGAACCTTTTGCTCTTTCATTATCGGCATACTCTTTCAGACCGGAAAAGACCTCCTTAAGTCCCGAAAAGGCAACAGCTGCTCCGCTCTGATTCTGGCCGCTTTGGCCGGCAGCGTTTTGACCACTGTCTATACTTCCGCAGGAAACAAGACAAAAACAGCATATGAATATTACGGCTATAAGAAAAGTTTTTATGTATAATCTCATTGTCCAAATCCTCCTTGTGGAGATTATACCATAAAAAAATTTTAAAACAAGGAAAGGTTTTTAACAGGGCATAAATCCCGAAAGAAATTCAGCAGGTAATATCTTCCGTTAAGTAAAACACCACATGGGACAGGTAATATCTGGCAGAATTAAAAGATCCTACTGTTTTCTTGCATTATCATCCTTATTTTTGACTGAAAACGCAAAAAATACCACGCAGTACTGGATAAATCCCGCCCTTGATGATATAATTCATATTATAAATGATTCGGAGGGCTAAAATAAAATGGCAGATAATTTTATCCATGAAATAATAGAAAAAGACCTTGAAACACATAAATACGGAGACAAAGTATGTACACGTTTTCCACCGGAACCGAACGGCTATCTGCATATTGGACATGCCAAGTCCATATGCCTGAACTTTTCCACAGCAGCAAAATACGGCGGAAAGTGTAATTTAAGATACGACGATACAAATCCTGTAAAAGAAGATGTGGAGTATGTTGACTCCATAGAAGAAGACGTAAGATGGCTGGGATTTGAATGGGACAAAAGACTGTGGGCCTCAGACTACTTTGACACCATGTACGAAGCCGCAGTAGAACTGATAAAAAAAGGAAAGGCGTTCGTATGTGATCTTACGGGAGAGGAGATCAGAGAATACAGAGGAACACTAAAAGAACCCGGCAAAGAAAGCCCCTGCAGAAACAGAACTGTAGAGGAAAACCTCAGACTGTTTGAAGAAATGAAAGCCGGAAAATATAAAGATGGCGAAAAGGTGCTGAGAGCAAAGATAGACATGGCTTCTCCCAATATAAACATGAGGGATCCCATTATATACAGGATAGCTCATACGCCTCACCACAACACAGGTGACAAATGGTGCATATATCCCATGTATGACTTTGCCCACCCCATAGAGGATGCCATAGAAGGAATAACCCATTCTATATGTACACTGGAATTTGAAGATCACAGGCCTCTTTATGACTGGGTTTTAAAAGAAGTGGGCTGGTGGCCGGCTCCTCCTCAGCAGATAGAGTTTGCAAGACTCAATCTGACCAATACCGTCATGTCCAAGAGATACCTTAAGGCTATGGTGGATGACGGCACTGTAGAAGGCTGGGACGACCCGCGCATGCCTACCATTGCAGGCATAAGAAGAAGAGGATACACGCCGGAAGCGGTGAGAAACTTCTGTGAGGCCATAGGTGTGGCCAAAGCCAACAGTACAGTTGACATCTCTCTTCTGGAGCACTGTGTGAGAGAAGACCTGAAAGAGAAAGTGGAAAGCCGCAATGTGGTGTTTGATCCTGTAAAGCTGATAATCACCAACTACCCTGAAGGCGAATCCGAGCTTTGCGATATGGACAACAATGCCCAGAATCCAAACCTTGGCACAAGGCAGGTGACTTTCTCCGGAGAACTCTGGATAGACGGGGCAGATTTCATGGAGGAACCGCCGAAAAAATATTTCAGGCTTTTCCCGGGAAATGAAGTAAGGCTGAAAGGAGCCTATTTTGTGACCTGTACCGGTTTTTCAAAGAATGAAGACGGCAGCATAAAAGAAGTATATTGCACATACGACCCTGATACAAGAAGCGGAAGCGGTTTCGAGGGCAGGAAAGTGAAAGGAACCATTCATTTTGTCAATGCCAAAGATGCAGTGCCCATCACCATTCGTCAGTACGGATATCTGATGACAGAAGATGAAGAAGGAAACATGGTGAAAAATCCCGACACGGTAAGAACCATAACCGCATACGCTGAAACCGCAGCGGCAAAAGCCGCACCGGGAGAGCGTTTCCAGTTTTTCAGACACGGATACTTTGTGGCAGACTCAAAGCTTCATACCGGAGAAAAGCCTGTATTCAATGAGATCGTCCCGCTGAAAAGTTCGTGGAAATAGTGAGATAGCTTAGTAAATGCCGGGAGATTTCAGAGGTCACGGCAGGTATTCATAAGAAGGCATAAGTGCAAAAGATATAAGGCAGTAGCAGGCAATCACAACAAGAAAATCAAAATCTGCAAGGCATCTCAGCAGGGATAAAAGCGATAAATGCTTGAGATGCCTTTTGTCATACAAAGGGGGATAAGATTGGAGTATCTGAGAGTAATACTTATATGTACCGCAGCCATAGCATCAGGTATAGTGCTGGGAAACAGCGTGGTATATGCGTTTAACAGAATACCCGGAAGGTGGCTGTGCGATTACGGTCAGGAGCCGGACGAAGAACTGCTGCATCCCACCAGGCAGCGGATAAACAGCATGCCTTGGAAATACTGGTTCTCCTGTTTCTTTGTCATGGCAGCTGTTTTTCTCGGAATGAGAGACCCTGTATATGGCATAATAGCCCTTATAACGTGCTGGCTCCTTGCTGAGATGTCTATAGCCGATATAAAATACGGCATAGTGCCGGATCAGTTCATAATACTTCTGATGGTGGCGGCCGTAGGTTTTGTGCCTCATCATAAAGAAGGCGCTTTTGACGGCATATGGGGAGGCCTTGCAGGCTTTGGAATAATGCTTCTAATCGGCATAGCCGGAAAAATCATATATGGCAAAGACTCTCTTGGGGGAGGGGATATTAAGCTGTTTGGAGCTTTAGGACTGTGTCTGGGACTTAAAGGAATATTATCGGTCTTTGTCCTTTCCACATTAGTCAGCGCACTCCATCTCGGGTGGCTCATGATCAGAAAGAGGGTAAAACCGCGCCAGCAGAAACCGCTGGTTCCCTATATAGCTGCATCTTCAGCAATTTATCTGGTCATTTTACATGAAATGAGTTATAATATAATGGTATATATCTGAGAAAGGACAGATCCTGATGATAACAAGCAAGCAGAGAAGTTACCTCAAATCGCTGGCTCACAATATAGACCCTGTTGTCTACATAGGAAAAGCCGGGATTACTGACAATGTGATAAATGAGATGGACAAATGCCTGGAGGCCAGAGAGCTGGTAAAGGTCAAACTTCAGGAAGGTTGTGACCTTGCGCCTAAGGATACGGCCAATGAGATGGCAGAGATATTAGGTGCAGAATTTGTACAGGCTATCGGACGAAAATTCACATTGTACAGAGAATCTAAAGAAAACAAACAGATAGTGCTGCCAAGAGCATAGTTCTGATCATATTCACGGCAGGCACATTTTTATGATACAATTTTTGATATGATACCTAAAAAGTAGACATTAAAATATAGGACACCTTGATGTATAATAAAAGAGTCAAGGAGTTGAAGAAAAATGGGA
>CASFMJ010000074.1 GCA_949295785.1 uncultured Bacillota bacterium
TTGCAAGGGTTTTCATACTTTTATGCAAAAGAAGGGAGCTATCGCTACACCCAACCTGATTTGGTCAACTGTGCGACAGCCCCTTTTGTTATATAAGTCGATATAAACAATAAACGCAGTTTATGCTTTCAACGGTTTATGATTCGATAAGCTCTCTGGCACTGCGAAGAGTGGTATCTGTTATTACTGTACCTCCCAGAAGTCTGGCGATTTCCTGTACTTTGCCTTCATCATCAAGAGCTTTTACATAGGTGTAAGTACTGTTATCATCAGATTCTTTATATATTTTATAATTGTGATCCCCGGCTGCTGCTATCTGGGGAAGGTGGGTTATACATATAACCTGATGGGACAAAGAAATCTCTTTTAATTTCTTACCGACTATGCTGGCTGTTATTCCGCTTATACCGCTGTCTATCTCGTCGAAAATAAGTGTGGAAATATTGTCATATGAGCTTATTATGTTTTTTATAGCAAGCATTATCCTTGACGTTTCACCGCCTGAAACAATTTTGCTCAGTGGTTTTAAAGGTTCGCCCTTATTTGTTGTGATCAGAATCTCAACACGGTCAGAGCCTGATGATGTAGGCTCCGGCAAAGGTTCGACAGCAATCTTTACACAAGCATCATTAAAGTTCAGATCTTTGAGCTCCCTGTCTATGGCAGCTTCAAGCTCAGATGCCTTCTCTCTTCGTGCCAAAGTAAGAACTTCACATGCATCAGTGAGTTTTTCTTTTAGCCCTTTAAGCTCCTTCATCATAGATGTTTTTATTTCATCAAGGTTTTCTGATACTGAAAGTTTTGATCTGAGTTCTTCTGAATATTCTATTATTTCTTCTATACTTCTGCCGTATTTTCTTTTGAGTCCGTCTATGGTATCCAGCCTGTACAGTGCCTGATCCAGTTCCTGCGGCGAAAATGTCACATCTTCTTTCAGACTTCTAAGGTCACTGCCCAGATCTTCCAGCCGGTAATAAAGATCACTTAATTCATCGCTCAGCTTTTCTATATCTTTTGAAAAAGATGAAATTGATTCTATGGATTTTAATGCTGTACCCATACTTTCCGTTATGGATGGTGAAGCTTCATATATCAGACTGTATGCCTGATTAAGATTGTCATATATTTTTTCACTGTTCTGAAGAAGATTGATACGAGATTCCAGCTCAGCATCTTCTCCTGAAACAAGGCGGGCTTTTTTTATTTCATCGTATTCAAATCTGTAAAAATCCAGTTTTCGGGCATTTTCCTTTTCATCTCTTATCAGTTTAGAAAGAGCAAGACGGCATCGGGAATAGCTGTCATACAGCTGGGCCACCTGTTTTTTGATATGCTGTGTATCCTGCTGTTTGTAAGCATCCAGAAGGACGATATGATATTCCTGATCAAGCAGGGACTGATTATCGTACTGCCCATGTATATCGGCCATTTTGGAAGAAACCTGGTTAAGCCTGGCAAGAGTAACTATTTCGCCATTAAGCTTGCAGAGATTTTTACCGGAAGATGAAATTTCTCTGGTTATTATGACTTCTTCTCCATCAAGCAGACCTGCAAGCTGTATAACAGCTTTTGTGCAGCCTGTCCGCACATATGAAGAATCAGCTCTGCTGCCGAGGGCAAGGCTTACAGCTTCAATAACTATAGACTTTCCGGAACCGGTTTCTCCAGTTATGATATTCAGCCCGTCTTCAAAATCTATTTCCGTATCTTTGATTATGGCAAAATCTTTTATACTGATATGATTAATCATTTTTTTGCCTCGTATTAAGCATCTCCTCAAACTGAGAAAGGACATAAGGGACATTTTCTTCTGAATCTATCAGCAGAAAAATGGTGTTGTCTCCTGCAACACTGCCGATAATATGATCTATTCCGCCGTTGTCCATTGCCTCTCCGGCAGCGGGGCCACAGCCTGACAGCGTTTTTACAACCACGATATTGCCTGAAGAGGCGAAAGATGTGATGGTCTCTCTGAAGATCTTTGAGAATCTGTCTGATGCAGGCATGTCCTTGGATTTGCCGGAGACATATTTGTATTTACCTTTAGTAGAAAGGACTTTCACCAGCTGCAGTTCTTTTATATCTCTGGAAACTGTGGCCTGGGTTACATTATAGCCGTTGTTTCGCAATATAGTTACCAGATCTTCCTGAGTGCCGATGTCGTAGGTGTTTATCAATTCAAGTATTTTGTGCTGTCTTGAATAACGCATGAATAGTCTCCTTTGCATAATTATGATATATAAAATTTTAACATACACACTTTGCCTTTGCAAGTAGACAAACACGTGTTTGTATGATATAATTTTTTGGAAAAATCAACGGGAGCAGGGTAAAACATGCGAATTTTAGGCATAGATCCGGGATATGCAATCTTAGGATACGGAATCATAGATGTGACAGGAAACAGATTTTCTGCAGTAGACTACGGGTCGATAATGACAGATGCATCAATGGATATGACATCTCGCCTTCAGAGCATATATGCAAACCTTACAAATCTGATAAATACATACAAGCCTGATGAGGCTTCAATCGAAGAACTTTTTTTCAATAATAATGCCAAGACTGCCATACTGGTAGGTGAGGCAAGGGGTGTGGCCCTGCTGGCCTGTGCCAACGGCGGGCTTCCCATAGGTGAATATACGCCTCTACAGATAAAACAGTCCCTTGTAGGTTATGGAAGAGCTGATAAAAAACAGGTACAGTTTATGGTGAAGACAATGCTCAATCTGGCTCAGGTTCCTAAACCCGATGATACAGCCGATGCACTGGCAGCGGCTATATGTCATGCCCACTCAAAAGGGAAAAAAGATTTTCTGAAAGGTATAACAGGATGATAAGATATATAAAAGGAATATACAGCATGAATATAAACGGGGGAATAGTAATCGAGACTCAGTCGGGTTTTGGTATGGAGATATTTCTTCCGGCCAATTCTCCCCTTTACAGATATGGAGAGGGAGAAACGGTGCAGGCTTATACTTCTATGATAGTAAAAGATGATGGTATCAGTTTATATGGCTTTCATAACAGAGAAAGTCTTGAACTGTTTGAAAAACTTATAACAGTAAGCGGTGTAGGTGCAAAGGGAGCACTTTCCATAGTCGGAACTTTAAGTACCGATGAGCTGAAGAGGGCAATAACATTTGAAGATGCCAAAGAAATTGCAAGGGCCAACGGAATCGGTAAAAAGACGGCAGAGAGGATAATACTTGAGTTAAAGGATAAACTCGGAAGATTAGATGAAAAAAGCCAGATCATGGCTGATCAGCAGCAGGGAGCAGGAATCGGCACTGACAGCAGAACCGAGGCTATAAACGCACTTATATCTCTTGGCTATACCAAGGCCGAAGCATTCAGTGCGGTGGCAGCGGTAAACGACGAAGGTCTGTCGAGTGAGGAATATATAAAAAAAGCTCTCAAAAATCTTTTTTAAATAAGAAGGAAGACAATGGAAAACGAAAGAATAACTTCTGCGGCTATAAGCCCGGGTGAACTGAGACAGGAGACAAACCTCAGGCCACAGAGACTGGAAGATTATATAGGACAGCATAATGCAAAGGAAAACCTTAAAATATTCATAGAAGCGGCAAAGATGAGAGGAGAACCTCTTGATCATGTGCTTTTTTATGGCCCGCCGGGACTTGGAAAGACTACAATGGCAGGTATAATAGCCAATGAGCTGGGGGTGGACATAAAGATAACATCAGGTCCTGCTATAGACAGAGCAGGCGATCTTGCGGCAATACTGACCAATCTCAATGAAAATGATGTGCTCTTTATAGATGAGATCCACAGACTCAATCGTTCAGTTGAAGAAGTGCTTTACTCAGCAATGGAGGATTTTGCTCTGGATATCATAATCGGAAAAGGCCCTTCTGCCAGATCAATAAGGCTCGATTTGTCCCGATTCACCCTTATCGGAGCTACAACAAGAGCAGGAAGTCTGTCAGCTCCCCTGAGAGACAGATTTGGAGTTCTGAGTAAATTTGAGCTTTATACACAAGAAGAACTGGCTGAGATAATAAGACGTTCGGCAGCAATACTGGGTATAGATGCTGATGATGATTCTGTTATGGAAATGGCCAAAAGGTCCAGAGGAACACCAAGAGTAGCCAACAGGATACTTAAAAGGATAAGGGATTTTTCCCAGGTCAGAGGTGACGGGCGAATAAAGGCGGATATAACAAAGGAAGGTCTTGAAGCATTGCAGATAGATTCGATGGGCCTTGAAAGACTGGACAGAGAGATTCTTCTGGCTATAATAGAAAAATTCGGCGGAGGCCCTGTAGGAATTGATACAATTGCTGCAGCAATAGGTGAAGAACGTGTTACTATTGAAGAAGCATATGAGCCTTATCTTCTTCAGATAGGATTTCTGGCAAGAACCCAGAAAGGAAGGATAGTAACAGATCTTGCCTATAATCATCTTGGGCTTGCTCTGCCTGAAAGAGACATATGATAATATTATATATGTTCTGCAGCAGCAGGACTTTTGAGGAGAATATATGCACATAAATGATTTTGACTATGATCTGCCGAAGGAGCTGATAGCGCAGAAACCTCTGAAAGACAGAGATTCCTGCAGGCTCATGGTACTTGACAGAGAAAAGAAGACAACAAGACACGACAGTTTTCACAATATTCTCGACTATCTGAATCCGGGAGACTGTCTTGTGTTGAATGATTCAAAAGTCATTCCTGCAAGAATATTCGGTATCAAAGAAGCTACAGGTGCCAGGGTTGAATTTCTGCTTATCAAGAGAAAAGAAGGTGATCTGTGGGAGACTATGGTGCGCCCCGGAAAAAGACTTAAACCCGGAGACGTGGTTTCTTTTTCAGAAGACGGAAGCTTTAAAGCCGTAATAGAAGGATATGGAGATGACGGAACAAGATACGCCAGATTCATATACGATGGAATATTTCTGGAGAGACTGGAGCAGCTGGGCAGTATGCCCCTTCCTCCATATATAGAAAGGCCGGCTGAAGAAGACGATAAAGAGGCTTATCAGACTGTATACTGCCGTGAGGAAGGGTCGGTGGCAGCTCCCACAGCGGGGCTTCATTTTACGGAAGAACTTCTACAGAAAGCCCGTGAGAAGGGAGTAAAACTGGCATATGTGACTCTCCATGTAGGAATCGGTACATTCAGGCCGGTAAAAACCGAAAATATAGAAGAACATCACATGCATTTTGAAGAATACACAGTCAGTGAGGAAGCGGCTGAAACGGTAAACAACACCATATCTGAAGGGGGCAGGATCATATGTGTGGGCACAACCTCATGCAGAACCATAGAGAGTGCTGCCGTCTTTGATGAAAAGACAGGAAAGTATATGCTTGCAGCAGGATCAGGCAGCACGGGGATTTTTATCTACCCCGGATATGAGTTTAAACTTATGAACGGCCTTGTTACTAATTTTCACCTTCCCAAATCAACTCTTCTGATGCTGATATCTGCTTTCTATGACAGAGAAGAAATACTGAAAGCTTATAATGAGGCGGTAAAAAACAGATACAGATTTTTCAGTTACGGAGATGCAATGGTGATAATATAGATTTTCAGTACATGAACAGAATGGTTTATATAACTGATTATTGAATTTCAACCCATGTTTCATTGGATATTTTGAATATGATTACCGTAAGGCATTATAAATCATAAACCGAAGGTATTGGCCATGATAAATACTATAAGATATAATAAAGGCTCTATGTCAAATGTTGGGGTGGAGCACAATTAAAGTAAAAAAAGTGTCACGAGAGTGAACCGCCCCCCAAAAGTTAGACCTAAA
>CASFMJ010000075.1 GCA_949295785.1 uncultured Bacillota bacterium
AGGCAAGAGCAATAAGGCTTGAACGAAAGAGAAAGCCCGCGTCTTTAGGCGCGGGCTAGTAGTGGGGGCTTATAGCCCCAGTTCGAATCACCCGTTTTACGGGTGGCACCGATTGTTTCACATCACAGAATTAATTAATACTATTTTCGGTTATCCATATATAAATTTCAGCAGTTTTACTAAAACAGACGTTGGAAGTATTCTGAATAGGAACCCGAGAATCTCGTTGGAAAATCCCACTATTTTATGAGGCGGCATTTTCCTTCGTTCAAGTATTCTTCCTACTGTATCTGCTACCTTTTCAGGGCTCATGCCTGTCTGCTCAGACTTTTCCATTTTTGATACGGAAGCCTCAATTCTTCCTCCGTATATATCATCTCCTGTCCGAGTCTTTTTGCGGTTTTCAGTAAATTCTGTCTTAACATCGTTAAGCATTACTGCCGATGTCTCTATTCCGAAAGGCGCAAGCTCTATGCCCAGAGAATCGCTGTAGGCATTGAGCGCCGCCTTGGTAGCCGAATAAAAACCCTGAAACGGTAACGGGAAAATAGCTGCAAGAGAAGATATGAACACTATCCTTCCGCTACCTGCTTCTCGCATATACGGTACTACGGCAGCTGCACATCTCACAGCACCGTTAAAGTTCACATCTGTCTGCATAATATGATCTTTTTCCGGTATGAACTCTGCTGCTCCGGAAATTCCTACACCCGCATTACATATAAGTATATCTATTCTGCCTTCTGTATCCAGTATATGCAAAAGTGCCTGTCTCACACTTTCTGTGTCAGTCACATCACATTTAATCCAATGTATATCATCATCATTTCCTGCTGTTCTTGCAAGACCGTATACCTTGCATCCCTTTCCGAGAAGCATGCGGCATATCTCAAAACCTATCCCCTTGGATGCACCGGTCACCGCAGCAATTCTGCCGCTTTTGTTTATCTTATTCATTCTGTAACTCCTTCTGTATCCATAGAGTATTTCTTATCCTCAGCGGAATCCGCATAAACCAATGCACCTTTTCTGGCTACTATTGCCTCCACTGGTGTTTCTATCATCTTTCCGTCCGCCATCACTATACAGAGTACCGGTTTCAGAAAAATATCTTCCGTATGATAACATGGCATGTCCATGTCAGTAAACACAAAACACGCTTCAAAAATACCGCCCGATGGAAGTGCAGCCGGAAGATGCACTTTATCAGGTTCCGGAAGTTTCTTCCCGTCACAGTATTTCCATGGTGTACGGCTGTAAACACTGTGGTATGCCACCATATCATCAGTTTTTTTGCCTTTGCAGCCGGGTCTTATCATATATACGTCCTGTATTATCGCATATCTGCCGCCGGTATTTATCATCTGAAGATTGAGAAAACATTTGAACACTGTCGTTTCATCATCTCCATCGCGATATACCTGCTTATGTATCATGTTTTCCAGCGGACTGAATGTACCGGTCTCAATATGAGTCCGCTCCGAAAGAAAAGAAGCAGCCTCTATGATCAGCGACAATACACCTGTGATACATCCCGCTATAGCGATTAAAAGTGTTATATTCATATCTGTTCTCCGGTTATTTTTCGGGAATAACTATATTTACTGCTTCAGATACAATTTCCATATGTATCCTGCCCGCATCTGCTATTTCTCCATCTGTACAAAGACGCATACTGCCGTCAAGGGGTGTTATCACCACTTCTTTACACTGTCTGTAATAAAGCAGCTTGTCTATGTCAGGAAGTTCAAAATGAGTGCCTTTTGAATATGCAGGGAACTTCTTGACAAATTCCCGCCTGGTAACATTGTATATTATGTTGGCATCCATCAGCCCGTCATTTAAGGCTGCTTTGGGGGAACTTCTGACTCCTCCGCCGCAGAAACTGCCGTTGGCGATAGCTGTCAGCAGAAGGGGACCTTCGTGAACAGTCTCACCATCTATTTCTATCCTCAGGCTGGCACCTTTCTTTTTTACCAGTATGCCGGCTACTGCCGCCAGATAAGCGAATGAGCCCTTAAAGAACGGATATGTCTTGAGCCTTGCAGTAAGATCAACCACATTGCAATCAAAACCTATGTTGAACATGTTGGCACAGTAACGGGTTTTTTCTTCACCATCTATTATTCCACTATACTTTATGATGTCACATTTTACGGTATGCCCCAGCATCTGTGCTTTCACATCTAAAAAATCTCCGGCATCAGGGAAATTCCGCACAAAATCATTTCCGGTGCCGGTAGGCATTATGCCTATTTCAGCCGATTCAAAACCTGCTGCTCCGTTTATCACCTCATTGAGGGTTCCGTCTCCACCACAGGCTATAAGCCTTACTTTATCACCTGATTTATGTGCCTCATCTGCTGCAAGATATGCAAGTTTTTCTGCATCGCCCGGATTTTTTGTAAGATATGTTCCGGCTTCTTTTCCCAGTTCTTTTGCACACACAGCTACTGTTTCTTTTATCTTATCAAGGCCCTTGCCCTTGCCCGCCTGGGGATTCAATATAAATACAGTCTTCATCAAAACCTCTTCTTGTCTGAAATATATGCATATATATTTTACATTTATTTTAATTCCAGTGCAACAGACTTTTAGACTCGGAATTGTCTTGAATACTTTTTGTTTTGTAGGTTTACAATAGATGTGAGACTTAAGTAGTAGAAAAAAGCGATTGAGTCCATTAGAATGGTTTTACCACAAATCATCTAA
>CASFMJ010000076.1 GCA_949295785.1 uncultured Bacillota bacterium
AGATACTAAGAATGATAAAGGATAGTATCACAAGGGTGTAAGACTAAATTCAGCAAGGACGGGAATTTAAATTTTCATTTAAGGAAACAGTCAGACTTTCGATATTTTTCTTGCATTAGTGATTAGAATATGGTAGACTGTATAAGGATAAGATTTTAGACGGTATTACTTAAGAGTGGGCAAAACCCACTCTTTCAATTTGATGAGGAGAAAAAATGGCAAAAACAAAAATAGCAGAAATGGTGGAACTGATGCTGAAGGACTTTCTCAGAGAAAATCAGATGGAACTTTATCACTGCGAATTTGTGAAAGAAGGCAGAGACTGGTTTCTCAGAGTGTATATAGACAAAGTTGCAGAAGGTGAAGAATATGTTTCTACCGATGACTGCGAAAAAGTCAGCAGATTCCTCAGTGAGAGACTGGATAAAGAAGATCCCATATCACAGAATTACTATCTGGAGGTATCCTCACCCGGAATGGACAGAATTCTTTACACACCCGGGGATTTCGAAAGATTTGCGGGACGACTGGTGGATATAAGCCTTTATAAGGCCATAGACGGTGAAAAGAATTATACCGGGACACTGAAAGGTCTCATAGATGATAACATAATAATAACCGATGAGCATGATAACGAAATTAAATTCCCTGCGCAGCAGGTGGCGAAAACACGCCTGAGCGTAGTTTTCTAAAGGAGGTCAAGATGAACAAGGAATTTATTCAGGCAATTGAGGATTTGGAAAAAGAACGTCAGATATCAAAAGATGTCCTTATCGAAGCCATAGAATCGGCGCTGGTATCAGCCTATAAAAAGAATTACGGCACATCTCAGAATGTAAGAGTCGATATAGACAGAGAAAACGGTGATATAGCTGTACTGATGAGGATGGACGTTGTGGATGAAGTGGAAGACGAGCTGACCCAGATTTCTGTGGAGGAAGCCAGAGAAATCGATTACAGATATCAGGCAGGTGACATTGTTGAATATCAGGTGACCCCAAGAGACTTCGGAAGAATCGCTGCGCAGACTGCAAAGCAGGTGGTGGTACAGAGAATAAGAGAAGCCGAAAGAGGAATGATATACGACGATTATGTGACAAGACAGGGAGAAATAGTCACAGGTACAGTCCAGAGGATAAGCAACGAGACCATGTTTATAAATCTGGGAAGAACCGAAGGCATACTTTCAGCCAATGAGCAGGTTCCCGGAGAAAAATACAAGGTTAATGACAGACTCAAGGTTTACATCATGGATGTGAAGAAGACAACCAAAGGGCCGCAGGTATTCCTTTCAAGATCCCATCCCGGTCTTGTCAAAAGACTGTTTGAACTGGAAGTACCTGAGATAGAAGACGGCACAGTTGAGATAAAAGGCATAGCCAGAGAAGCAGGTTCAAGGACTAAAATGGCGGTGTACAGCCAGTTTGAAGAGGTTGATCCTGTAGGTGCATGTGTCGGTACAAGAGGCATGAGAGTTCAGGCTATAGTTGATGAACTGCATGGCGAAAAGATAGATATAATAACATGGAGTGAAGATCCGGTACAGCTGATTGCCAGCGTGCTGAGTCCGGCAAAAGTGGAAGCCGTCATACTGGCTGAAGATGGAGAAAAAGCTTCTACTGTAGTCGTACCTGATTATCAGCTTTCTCTGGCCATAGGAAAAGAAGGTCAGAACGTAAGGCTGGCAGCAAGAGTAAGCGGATGGAAGATAGATATCATGAGCCATACTCAGTACGAGGCTCTTACTGATAAAAACAAAGGCGATATTCAGAATGAAGAAAATCAAGGCGAAGAAAACAGTGAAGAAACTGCAGAAATGACAGAATCCTGTTTAGATATGCAAGATGAACAGCAAAAGTGTGACGAACCTGAAGCAGATGCTGAGGACACTTCATTAGAGCAGGAATCACCCCAGGAGTAATTTTGCGGAGGTGAAGGGCCTTGAAAGAACGGAAAGTACCCATGCGAAGATGTATAGGATGCATGGAGTCAAAAGAAAAGAAAGAACTTATACGTCTAACTGCGTATGAGGGGGAAATAAAAGCGGATCCTACAGGAAGAGCCAGGGGCCGGGGCGCATATATCTGTATTGGCAGCCCGGAGTGCCTGAAAAAAGCTTTCAAAAGAAACTCTTTCGAAAGGACGCTGGGTGTTTCTCCCAGCCAACAGCAGAAAGAAACTCTTATGTTGCAGATGGAAGAGATAAACAAGAAAAATGAGAGATAAAGTACTGAATTATCTGGGTCTTGCAGCCAGAGGAAGGCTTCTGGCAAACGGATATAACACATGTTTATATATGATGGATAAGAAGAAGATCAGACTGCTTCTCATAGCATCCGACATTTCGGAGAATTCAGTGAAAAAGATGGTGTCATCAGCGGAGAGAAAAAAAGTGCCGTACAGAATATATGGCACAGTTGAAGAACTGTCTCATATCACAGGAAAGACATCAAGCGGTATATTCGGTATAACAGATGAAAATCTTGCAAAAGCGATTTCAGAAGAGATTGATCATAAAGAATCTTAGAGGGAGGTGTTCTAATGGCAACAGAAAGTAATACAAAAGAAACCAAGATCGTGAGGGCTACGCCCAAGAAAACCGACAGCCAGCAGGAAGAACAACCGAGAGTAACTGTAAAAGCGGCAGTTAAACCACAGGTGAGGACACAGGCAAAAGCAGCCAGACCTGCGCAGACGGTTCAGGAGAAAGTGACAAAAAGACCGCCTGTAGGAAAACCTGTAATAAATAAAGAACTTGAAGGAAGAGGAAGAGTGCCTATCGGAAAGCCGGTAGTACCAAAAGAAGTTGCAGAGAGAGGTAAGGCTCCTGATACTGAGAAGACTGTATCAGAACCGATAAAGAATGATAAGCCGGCAGAAGTTTTAAAAACAGAAGCTGCTGCTCCTGTGCAGGAACAGGCTGTTGCTGCTGCGGCAGAAAAAACAGTAACTGATGTAAAATCTGAAGCATCACCTTCAGCAGGAACAGCGGATAGAAGTGAGGATAAACCAAAAGCGGCAGTAAGGTCATCTTCTGCCGGGAAATCTGCAGAATCCCCTGCAAAGAAAGAACCTTCAGCAAAACCGGAGACAAAACCGGAGTTAAAACCTGCGGAAGGTAAGCAGCAGGAAAAAGCTGCTTCAATATCCGGATCGGATGATAAAAGTGAAACAGAAAAAACTCAGAAGGCAGAAAAGTCTCAGAAAACAGAAAGACCTCGCGGTGGCAGGAGAGAAGATCGTCCTCAGCCATCATCTGCCAGAGGTGAAAGAAATCAGGACAGATCCCAAAGAGGTGACAGACCTCAGCGTACGGCTGGGAACCGTCCTCAGAGAAAAGATGATGACAGACCTCAGAGAAGGGACAGTGACAGACCTGCCCGTCCTCAGAGGAGAGACGACAGACCTTCAGCATCACCAGGAGAACTGGCAGGAAAAGGTACTCACAAGAGAGCCGAAAAGATGCAGCACCAGGATAAAGAGCGTAATAAATTCGCCAAACTGGAGGGCGGCAAGAAAAATAAGCAGAAGATACAGGAACGTTCTCTTGAAAAACAGTCAAAACCAAAGAAGCATAATAAACCTAAGCCGGCACCTGTTGAGGAAGAAAATATCATAGAAGAACTTCCTACCGGAACCATTGCTGTAACTACTCCTATAACAGTGGCAGGGTTCTGTGAACAGGCAGAAGTTTCCACATCCAGAGTAATAATGGCTCTGATGAAGCTGGGTATAATGGCTAATATAAACCAGAATATCGATGAAGATACTGTACTGATTCTTGCCGATGAGCTGGGAATAAGCGTGGCAGTCACCAAGGTTGAGGAAGAGGTTGAAGAAGAGGGAATCGAGAACTTCGAGGACAAAGAAGAAGATCTTAAGCCTCGTCCGCCTATCATCACCGTTATGGGACACGTTGACCACGGTAAAACATCGCTTCTTGATGCTATCAGAAAGACCAACGTGACAGCTTCCGAATCGGGAGGTATCACGCAGCATATCGGTGCCTCAGAAGTAACCATAAACGGCCAGAAAATAGTATTCCTTGATACGCCGGGACATGAAGCTTTCACTGCAATGAGAGCAAGAGGTGCTCATATCACAGATATAGCCGTGCTGGTAGTAGCAGCCGACGACTCAGTAAAACCTCAGACGGTAGAGTCCATCAGCCATGCAAAAGCTGCAGGGGTTCCCATAATCGTTGCCATAAACAAAATAGATAAACCGGGAGCCAACCCTGAAAGAGTAAAGCAGGATCTGACAGAATACGGCATACTTGTTGAGGACTGGGGCGGAGACGTTATATCTGTACCTGTATCTGCAAAGACAGGTGAGGGTATAGTGAACCTGCTGGAGATGATACTGCTGCAGGCAGAGGTTCTGGAACTTAAAGCCAACCCAGGTAGGCTGGCCATGGGTTCAGTTATCGAAGCAAGACTTGACAAAAACAAGGGTCCTGTTGCAACACTGCTTGTGACCAACGGAACTTTAAAAAGCGGCATGAGCGTTGTTGCAGGTACATGTTCAGGCAGAATACGTCTTATGACCAACTTTAAGGGCGACACTATCAGAAAAGCCGGACCGGCTACTGCCGTAGAAATCCTGGGACTTACTGATGTGCCTGAAGCAGGTGACGAGTTCCATGCTGTCAAGGAAGATAAGATTGCCAGAGAGATAGCTGAAAACAGAAAAGCCAAACTGAGAGAGGAAATACTGGCAAGAAATGCCAGCACCACATTGGAACAGCTGTTCAGCCAGATACAGGAAGGTGAAGTGAAAGACCTTAACCTTATCATTAAGGGCGACGTACAAGGCTCCATAGGAGCAATAGTTTCTTCACTTGAGAAACTCAACAATGAAAATGTAAGAGTAAGAATAATACACACCGGCGTCGGCACGGTGACAGAATCTGACGTAATGCTGGCAGGAACCACAGGATCTGTAATAATAGGCTTTAATGTAAGACCTACAACAGCCGTACAGACATTTGCCGACAGAGAAAATATACAGATAAGACTCTACAGGGTTATATACGATATCATCAATGACGTGGAAGATGCCATGAAGGGTATGCTTGATCCGGAATATAAAGAGGAAGTTCTGGGAAAAGCTGAAGTAAGAGAAACCTTCAAGGTGCCTAATGTGGGAATAATAGCAGGAGCCTATGTTCAGGAAGGCAAAGTCATCCGTAATGCTGAGATCCGTCTTGTACGTGACGGCATTGTCATTCATGAGGGCCAGATCTCATCTCTCAGAAGGTTCAAGGATGATGCCAAGGAAGTAAACCAGGGTTATGAATGCGGTATAGGCATCGAAAACTATAACGATATAAAGATCGGTGATGTGATAGAATGCTTCCACATGGTAGAGGTAGAACGTAAATAGCCCAAAGCTTAAACGAAAGGAAGACAATGGGAAAAGGTTACAGACAGGGACGACTGGGGGAGGAAATCCGCAGGGTAATCAGTTCAATGCTCATAAGCAGGATAAAGGACCCCCGGCTGTCATCCATGATAAGCATATCAGCAGTGGATGTTACTGCCGACGGAAGCTATGCCACATGCTATATATCAGCTCTTAAGCTTGGGAAAAACGAAGAAGAGAAAGCTGCATCCGAAAAAGAGATACTGGAAGGTCTTGAAAGTGCTTCCGGACTTATGAAAAAGGAAATCGGCAGGCAGATAAGACTTCGCAGAGTACCGCAGCTGATATTCAAAATGGATCATTCCATGGATTATGGTGAGCATATAGACAGCATACTTTCCACCATGGATTTTGACAGTTATCAGAAAGATGAAGAAGATGACGGAGAGGATACGGTAAAATAAGTCATGAAAAACAACTCTCTGAAAGAAATCGCAAAAGTTCTAAGTGAGGCGGAGAGCGTTTTGCTCTTCCCTCACTTAAATACCGACGGCGATGCCGCAGGCTCATGTGCGGCTTTATGCAGGGCGCTGCGCATTATGGGAAAAGACGCATGGATACTGCTGGAAGATGATATTCCGGCTAATTTGCTTTTTTTGGACAAAGGCTATTCGACTGCAGATAAAGATAAAATTAAAGAACCGGATATATGTATGTGCATTGACTGCGGAGATACAGGAAGGTTTCCTGAAAGGGCAGAAAAATTCCTTTCCGGAAAAACTACCATATGTGTGGATCATCATATGACTACAGAATATTTCTGTGATCTTAATTTTGTCGACTCTGAAGAAGCAGCCACGGGTCAGATAATATTTGACCTGCTGAAGGAAATGGATGTAATGCCAGATGCTGAAATCGGAGAAGCCATATTTGCGGCTATAACCACAGATACCGGCGACTTTCAGTATTCCAATACTCAGAAGAAAAGCCATCTTATAGCTGCGGAACTTTATGACTGGGGTGTTGATTTCAACAAAGTCAGTGTGGAAATATATGAAAATGTACGCATGGAAAAAATCATGCTTAAAAATAAAGCAATGGAAACTCTCAGGATTATAGGCAAAGGGCGGGGAGCGCTGCTTTGCGTCAGCCTTGAAATGCTTAGAGCCACAGGCGCGTCCATGGATGAAAGCGAAGGACTGGCACAGGATCTTCGCGCTATTTCAGGAGTAGAATATTCGGCAGTGCTCAAGGAGTATGAGCCGGATGTTATCAAAGTGAGCCTCAGGGCCAAAAGGGAAGGCAATGTATCCGAAATCGCATCAAGACTGGGAGGAGGCGGCCATCTTAAAGCTGCCGGCTGTACTATCAGAGCATCCCTTGCCGAGGCGGAGAGGATGGTTGAAAGAGAGCTTGAGGCAGCTATAGAGGAACTTGGTAAAAATGAGGCAAAACGGAATATTTAATATAAACAAGCCCCAGGGTATGACATCACATGATGTGGTAAACATAGTGAGGCGAGTAACGGGGATCAGGAGAGTGGGACATACAGGCACGCTGGACCCTATGGCAACAGGCGTGCTTCCTGTATGTGTAGGTGCTGCGACACGTATAACAGAGTATCTGGATCTTGATATGAAAAAATACACATGCGGACTTCTTCTTGGAAAGACAACAGATACTCAGGATATATGGGGGACTTTGACAGAAGAAAGACCTGCACAAGACATATCAGAAAAAGATATGATAAGAGTTCTTTCACAGTTTTCGGGAGTTATCGATCAGAGACCGCCCATGTACAGCGCCGTAAGAGTAAACGGACGGCGTCTGTATGAATATGCCAGAGAAGGAAAAGAAGTGGATGTTAAGACACGGCGAGTATTCATAAAAGATCTCCGTATGCTGACCTTTGATGATGACAGAAAATCTGCAGAGATTCAGGTGGAATGTTCCAAAGGCACATACATAAGAACCATATGTCAGGATGCGGGTGAGACTCTGGGATGCGGTGCAGTCATGACATCGCTTGTGAGAACTGCAAGCGGCAGATTTCGTATTGAGGACTCTGTTGATCTTTCAGATCTTAAAGCTATGAGTCCGGAGGAAGCTTTAAGCCTGATGCTGCCGGTTGATTTCCCACTGGTACACTTCGGAAAGGTGACTGTCAACGCAGCATTGGCCAGAAATTTTGCTGACGGCAAACATCTTGCCATGGATAAATGCCGCATAGAAAAGGAGCCGGAATTTTCAGGTGTTTCATCACCTTTAAAGATAAAACCCGAATATAAAAGGGCATATAATGTATATACACAAAGTGAAACGGGATCTTTGTTTCTCGGCGTTGCTTTTTACAGCGATAAATACAGAAAACTTGTGGCAGACAAGGTATTTGTAAGAGGTGAGGATATTGAAAATATTTAATGATTTGAATCAGATAAATGACATCGAGCCTTGTGCCGTAGCTTTAGGCAACTTTGACGGGGTCCATATAGGACACAGAGAGCTTATATCAAAAGCCGTAAAGACCGCCAAAAGGCATGGCCTTAAAAGTGCGGTATTCACTTTCTCAAATCATCCCAAAGCTATGATACCGGGCAGTAAAGAGTTTAAAAACATCATATACAGCGATGAAAAAGAAGCTCTCATCAAAGAACTGGGAGTGGATTATCTCTTTAACATAGAGTTTACAGAAAGTATAATGAATATGCCCGCTGCAGATTTTGTAGAAGAACTGCTGGTGAAAAAATTCATGGCAAAAGAGGTGTTCTGCGGTTTTAATTACAGATTCGGCCATAAAGCAGCAGGTAATGTGACTCTTCTTAAAGAAGAAGGAAAGAAACATGATTTCAGGGTTAATGTGATAAAGCCTGTTACCGTGGATGGCGAAGTGGTAAGTTCAACTCTGATAAGAAGCCTCATAAGATCAGGGGATGTGGACGAGTGCAGTAAATATCTGGGAAGAAATTACGATATAGGCGGTGAAGTTGTTGTAGGCAACCGTCTTGGAAAAAGTCTGGGTTTTCCCACTTCAAATATAATGATAGACGAGAATATGGTGACTCCTCCCAACGGTGTTTATATAACATACTGTATATATAACGGAGTAAAATATCCCAGTGTGACCAATGTGGGAGTTAAACCGACAGTAGGCATATATAAGAAAAATATGGAGACTCATATCTTTAATTTTAATAAGGAACTGTATGGGAAATACATAAAAATAGAATTTCTGAAAATGACAAGAGATGAAGTGAAATTTGACAGTATACAGGAGCTTTCTGCACAGATAGCCAGAGACTGTCAGGAAGCCAAATCATATCACGGGATGTAGCTTTAGCCATCGTAAGATAACGATTGAGAGAATTCAGCTTCAGACTGATAAATAACACACGGTATCTTCCTGGACCGGGCAATGCCGGTTTAAGGTGCTGTGAGATATTTTTGCATCACAGTATAAATCCGTGTAAAATATAAGCAAAATGGCTAAAAAATCATAGACAAAACATTTTATATATGTTAGTATAAATTGTTAGATTATGTACCTGATGCTTTGTTTTGCGACACTCCGGCGTTTTACGAGGCAGCAGGCGTATCAGAAAAGGAGAAATAAAATGATTACAAAAGAAATCAAACAGCAGATTATCAAAGAGTATCAGCTCAAAGAGGGTGACACCGGTTCCCCGGAAGTGCAGATAGCAGTTCTCACCTACAGAATCAACGACCTGAACGAGCATCTGAAGGTTCACAAGAAAGACCATCATTCAAGAAGAGGCCTTCTTAAAATGGTAGGTCAGAGAAGAAACCTCCTCGCTTATCTGAAGGAGAAAGATCTTGAAAGATACAGAACACTTATCGCACGTTTGGGACTGAGAAAATAAGCAAGCTGCATAAGACGTAAATCTAAGCGGGGAGCATTATCCCCGCTTACTTTATATCAGTTTTATTACATCTGATACATGGCTCCCGGCATTGGTTTTGCAAGAAGTGCCTCTTAAAAGAAAGACGGTGCGCACTGAAAATCAATGCGGCGAGCCATAGACCGGAAGTTACCGGAAAGCCGCAAGATGCCATTACGCGGCTTATAAGAAGGAGAAAAGAAGTTAAAGGTAAAGAGAAGAATTAACAGGAGGTAGTTGTTAATTATGGCAAGATTTGAAGATTACAGAACATTCAAGACAGCAATCGGAGGAAGACTCCTTCAGCTGGAGATCGGAAAGGTATGTGAGCAGGCTAACGGACAAGTTATGGTAAAATACGGTGACACTGTTGTAAACGTTACAGCATGTGCATCAAAGGAACCAAAGCCTGATATCGACTTTTTCCCTCTGTCAGTGGATTTTGAAGAAAGAATGTATTCTGTAGGAAAAATCCCGGGAGGATTCATTAAAAGAGAAGGAAGACCCAGCGAACACGCTATACTTACGTCAAGACTCATTGACAGACCTATACGTCCGCTTTTTCCGAAGGGCTATTTCAATGATGTTGTTGTGGTTGCCACTGTCATGTCTGTGGATCAGGACTGTTCACCTGAAATATGCGGAATGATAGGTTCATCGGTTGCCCTTGCAACATCGGATATTCCATGGGACGGACCTACAGGCTCTGTTAAAGTGGGAAGAGTTGACGGACAGCTGATAATAAACCCGACTCTGGAGCAGAGAAAAGTTTCCGACATGGATATGACTGTTTCAGGCACCAAGGATGCCATCATGATGGTTGAAGCAGGAGCCAACGAAGTTCCCGAAATGGAGATGCTGGACGCAATCCTGTTTGCTCATGAGGAAATAAAGAAAATAGTCGAGTTTATTGAAGAGATAGTTAAAGAAGTAGGAAAGCCGAAGCAGGAAGTGACTCTGTACAAGCCTCTTGAGGAAATTGATGAGGCAGTAAGAGAGTATGCCACTCCCAAGATGAAAGAAGCCATCCGTACGCCGGATAAGCTTGAAAGACTGGAAAACATGGATGCAGTCGAGCTTGATACCAAGGAGCACTTTGCAGAAATCTATCCGGAAGGCGCAAAAGACATAGATTCGGTTCTCTATAATATAACAAAAGAGACTGTAAGGACAATGATACTGGACGAAGGAATACGTCCGGACAACAGAAAACTGGAAGAAATCAGACCTATCTGGTGTGAAACTTCACTTCTTCCGAGAACTCACGGAAGCGGGCTTTTCAAGAGAGGCCAGACTCAGGTAATGTCTGTGTGCACCCTTGCTCCGGCCAGTGAAGCTCAGACCATAGACGGCATAACAGAAGATACCGAAAAGAGATACATGCATCATTATAATTTCCCGGGATTTTCAGTAGGTGAGGCCAAGACTTCAAGAAGCCCCGGCAGAAGGGAAATCGGACACGGTGCTCTTGCAGAGAGAGCTCTTGTACCGGTACTGCCCAGCCTTGAAGAATTCCCTTATGCTATAAGAGTGGTTTCGGAGGTACTTTCATCAAACGGATCGACTTCTATGGGTTCAACATGCGGATCATGTCTGGCACTGATGGATGCAGGTGTACCTATCAGGAAACCTGTTGCAGGTATAGCCATGGGACTTATAGAGAGAGTCAAAGAAGACGGAACCTCTGAGTTTGCAATCCTGTCTGACATTCAGGGAATGGAGGACTTCCTGGGAGACATGGACTTCAAGGTGACAGGTACTGCTGACGGTGTAACTGCCATCCAGATGGATATAAAGGTTCACGGACTTTCCAGAGATATTCTTGAAAAAGCTTTAAGGCAGGCTAAGGAAGGCCGTATGCACATAATGGAAAAGATGCTGGAAGAAATACCGGCACCTCGTCCGGAACTTTCAAAATATGCTCCGAGAGCCATGACCATGACCATTGATCCTGATAAAGTGAGGATTGTCATAGGTCCGGGAGGAAAGACCATAAACAAGATAGTCGAAGAGACAGGAGTAAAGATAGATATTTCTGAGGAGACACCGGGTCTGATCAGTATTTACAGTGTTGATCAGCAGGGAGCAGAAGAAGCCCGCAGGCAGATTGAACTTCTGACAAAAGAAGTTGAAGTAGGCGAAGTTTATGAAGGAACGGTAATGAGAATAATGAATTTCGGAGCCTTCATAGAAGTTCTTCCGGGAAAAGAAGGACTTCTCCATATTTCCAAGATGGCAAAAGGAAGAGTTGCCAAGGTTGAAGATGTAATGAACATCGGAGATAAGGTAGAAGTCAAAGTAGATGAGATAGACAGTCAGAACAGGATAAATCTTGTAAGAACCAGTTATCCCGATGAAAAATAAAGATAATAAAAACCGGTCTTAAAAATAAGACCGGTTTCAGACCGTAGACAAAGCCCGGCCTAAAACAGAAGGCTGGGCTTTTCTAATGCTTAAAATGATAGCTTTAGTCGAAATCTAAAAT
>CASFMJ010000077.1 GCA_949295785.1 uncultured Bacillota bacterium
AGAAAGCCCGCGTCTTTAGGCGCGGGCTAGTAGTGGGGGCTTATAGCCCCAGTTCGAACCACCCGTTTTACGGGTGGCACCGATTTATTTTACTATTCTTTCTATTATGACTTTCTGAATCACAGGCAGCAGTACAAGCACAAGCAGTGAAAAAATCACACAATTGGGTATCCTTGAGATCACATATGCAAAGTAGCCCATACCGCCGGGACCTCCGTATGTGAGGTACAGAAAATATGTGGTACCGAAAAGTTTTATTATAAGTGAAATGAGAGCAGCAATAAATGCTCTGAGCCACAGCTTTATTCCGGACAGATCCTTTTTGTAAAACACAAGTCCGAAAGCAAGTCCGAGAAGCAGAAGAGTAAAGGTTATTCCGGGGTTAAACGGCCCTACAGGAAAAAGTATACCTCCGATTGCATCAGCTATAGCGTATGTAAGAGCAGACCACACAGGTCCGAAAGTCACTGCGACTATGAATACGGGTACAAAATCAAAAGAAATGTGATATACAGGGGTCGCAGGAAAAACTCTGTTGATGATAAGGGTCATGGCTATCATCAGAGCCACAAGCACAAGTTTGTAAGATCTTGTGTGTACACTGTTTTTTCTTTCCATTAAAAAATCTCCTTTCTCTACAGTGTAACTACACCATAGAAAAGGAGACAGATATATCCTTTTTTTTACAGTGTAGCAGCGGACGCAATATTGTACCGCGCCTTGCCCATACATGCGGGAAGACTTCGTCTATGAGCAACATCCCATCTCATAGCACTTGACGCACAATATTTACTCTACTTGTTTGTTATAATATCATATAAACATACATATGGCAAGAAAAAGCTCATATTATAATATATTTTCAGGGGTGATTTTTTCCCTCGCTACGAGAAAATCAAACTGCCCGGCAAGTGAGTTGAGTTCTCCGGATGAATTTGATACATCTTCTGCATTGACATATTTTTCGGCTTTTATCATGCAATATTCTATTTCGCTAAGCTCTTCATTATTAAGGAAAAACAAGGCACGTGACTTGTAATCACGCCAGGACTCTTCAAGGCTTGTCATCATTTTGCGGCTTTCTTCCCAGTTTTCTGCCTCAACCTGCGGTATTATATCTGATATTATGAAGTCTGACATCTGTCCTACTTTATGGTCAGAATAGCTGTCAAAGATAAGCCAGCCTCCGATGAGAAAAGCAACGATGGCTGCAGAAACGACCAGATCTCTCATATTTTCACCTCCCTGGCATAAGGTCCGGCCTTTTTATCTGCGGTATATACATGTATAGTTTTTTCAGAGTCGCAGAAAGCCAGAAATACATCTTTAAACGAGGCGATCCCTATAGATGAAAGTTTTTGCTCAAATTCAGATCTTTTTATGCCGGCTATATTGAGGTTCCTGTCATATACATTACCGTCTGAAACAACGATAGCAGGCAGACTCTGGCATGGAATATCGATATTCATATCTTTGGGAGTCAGAGGCCTGTTTGGAGCTTTGGGTATTACGGAAAGCTGGCCGTTACCTTCAAGTATTGCGTAATCCACATCTCCTATTGAAGGGCAGTTTTCGATACGCAGCTGTTCCAGAAGATCAGTGCATGATATTCTTTGTCTCATAAGCTCTTTTACATTGAGCTTTCCGTTTTCTATAAGCATGGTGGGCTTTCCTGAAATAAAGTTTTTAAAAGATTCACTTTTTATGGACAAAAATGATATCAGAACCTGAAGAAGCATCAGCACACTGATGGCAATTATACCGTTAATGAGGGAAGCATCGGCAGAGTCAATGGGAATAGCGGCAAGCTCGGCTATCATGAAGGCTATAACCAGCTGAAAAGGAGACATTTTTGAAAGTTCCGATTTCCCCATTATGCGAACCGCCAGAAGAAGCACCATATACATTACAAAAGTCCTTATGGCTACGATCAACATTTTTGCACCTCCGAATATTTTCTTCTAATATTGTTTACAGAGATGATGTCTGATATACTGTATTTTGTCATCAGGGAGAAATAAATCATGAGAAATTACAGCAGTGATATAAACAAAATACTGATATACATTTTTATGTACTGGCCTCTTGGCACAATATGCCCGATGATAGGGCAGTATCTGAGCGCAGAAGGTTTCAGCGGCACTCAGGTGGGGATAATAACATCATCCGGAACTGCAGCTGCCATTGTTGCCGGACTGCTATGGGGGAAAATATATTCTGCAGCGTCAAAAAAGAAGAATGTACTGATGGTAATGTGCATGGGGGCCGCTTTTTTCGGATTCATGAATATGACTGCAAGTGCATTTATTCTTTGTGCCATAATATACAGTATCATGTATTTTTTTCAGGGACCTGCCCACGGCATTGCCGATGCGTTTGTACTGGCGCAGAGTGACAATTACCCTATTATCCGGGGAGCCGGAGCTGCAGGATATGCAGTGGCATCCTTTGCTGTAGGAAAGTATGCCCAGGCTAACGGACTTGACAGCATTTTCTATATTTATAGTGTGACATTTCTTTTGGCGGCCTTTTTTGTCAGCCGCGAAAAAGAACCGGTGCTCTCATCTTCTGAAAAAATCAGAGTGAAAACAGCAGATCTGTTTAAGAACAGGACATTTGTAAAACTGCTCATATGTGCTTTTTTTATGACGGGCACAAGCATATCACATAATACATACTTCGGATACCTTTTCAGGCAGGAGGGAGGAGATGTGGCAGGAATAGGATTTGCTTTTTTTCTGATGGCAGGAAGTGAAGCAGTTGTGATGGCAGCAGCATCCAGAATATCAAAAAAAGCAGGTACTGAAAAAATGCTTCTCTTTGCCATAGTGCTTCTTTCTGCAAGATTTGCTTTTTACGGCATGGGACCCGGATGCTCGGCCCTTCTGTGGACGTTCTTCCTTCAGGGCCTTTCCGGAGGCATAATACTAATGGAAATTGTAAAATATTTCAACAAGATAGTTAAGCCTGAAATGACAGGCCTGGCAATATCTATATATTATGCACTGGGAAACAATCTCAGTGTGGTAGTGAGCAATCTTCTGGGAGGCATTGTGCTGGATCTTGCAGGACCACAGGCGGTATATATGTTTTTTGCAGCTGTCAATCTGACGGGAGCCATTTTATATGTGGCAATGGGTATGCACAAAAAACAAGGCTTTGAATTAAAAACGGTTTAACAGAAAATAAAAATATTAATGAAATTTTTTATCCTCGCCAGTCAGCGGGGATTTTTGTTTGGTATAAAAAAGGTTTTGTATCGTTTAGGTGAACAAATTGTGAAATATTACCTGTGATGATTGACAGATATTAAGTTTAATGGTAGCATACTTAAAGAATTTTAGTTAAAAAAATTTAAATAAAATTCTTTATTTAAAAAAATGAAAGTAAATGCACGGCCAAGTCCGGTCCGGCAGGAAAAGGAGAGACAAAATGGATTTCGAAAAAATAAAGGAAATAATGGTAAACACACTGAGCTGCGATGAAGAAAAAATCGTACCTGAAGCAAAATTGTCAGATGACCTGAAGATAGATTCACTGGATGCAGTGGAACTTGTAATGGCTATCGAGGAAGAAATGGGAGTAAAGATACCCGATGAAGAGCTTGGAAATCTGAAAACTGTCAGTGACATTATAAGCTGTGTGGAAAAATACAAGGCGTAATTATGGATAATAAGGATATTTTTGAACTGGTCAGATTTTTTGACAAGAGCTCCATAACAGAACTTGAAATGGAAGATCAAAACACCAGAATCAGAATAAAAAAAGATCAGGCTGCCAAAGCTGCTGCCGGACAAGACGACTGCGCAGCAGATGGGTGTGAGATATCAGCCGAAGAGGAGACTGATGAAGCAAAAGGTATTTCACAAGCTGAAGACGAGGTCTCTTTTATACGGTCTCCCATAGTAGGAGTTTATTATATGGCGCCTTCACCTGAAAGTGACCCTTTTGTTGCTGAGGGCGAAAGCATAAAGGAAGGTGACACCATGTGCGTGATAGAAGCCATGAAAGTTATGAATGAGCTTAGAGCACCTTTTGACTGCATTATAAAGAAAATATATGTCGAAAACGGTCAGATGGTTGAATTTGATCAGCCGTTATTTGAGGTGGAAAAATGCTGAAGCGTGTGCTTGTAGCCAACAGAGGCGAAATTGCGGTACGAATAATACGTGAATGTCTGGATTGCGGCATTGAGGCTGTGGCGGTATATTCAACGGAAGATAAAGATGCACTGCATGCAGTTATAGCCTCTGATGCTGTCTGCATAGGAGGACCAAAACCTGCGGACAGCTATCTTAATATGAATAACATAATAGAAGCGGCTTTAAGCAAGAAATGCGATGGAGTCCATCCGGGATTCGGGTTTCTTGCCGAGAACAGCGAGTTTGCGAAAAAATGCGAAGAAAACGGCCTGATATTTATCGGGCCGTCATCTTCAGTAATATCTATCATGGGTGACAAGGCTTCAGCAAGAAAACTGATGAAAAAAGCCGGTGTGCCTGTCCTGCCGGGAGCAGAAGGTATTACAGAAACAGTGCAGGAAGCTGCGAAAGCAGCATGTAAAGCGGGGTATCCCGTAATGCTGAAAGCAGCTGCAGGCGGTGGAGGCAGAGGCATGAGAGCTGCTGCAGATGAAGAAGAACTGCGAAGGCTGTTTTCTGAAGCAAGCAGCGAAGCTGAAAGCTGCTTTGGTGACGGAAGAATGTATGTGGAAAAGTTAATCCAGTCTCCAAGGCATATAGAAATTCAGATAATAGCTGATGAAATGGGCAATGTGGTTCATCTTGGCGAAAGGGACTGTTCCCTTCAGCGGCGTAATCAGAAAATGGTGGAAGAAGCTCCTGCATGGGGACTGACGGAAGAGCTGAGAGAAAAAATGGGAGATGCTGCTGTAAAAGCAGCACGAGCAGCAGGGTATACCAGTGCCGGCACGGTAGAATTCATAGTAGATAGTGATGATAATTTTTATTTCATAGAAATGAACACCAGAATACAGGTTGAACATCCCGTCACTGAAATGGTCTGCGGTATAAATATAATAAAGGAGCAGCTGAGGATAGCTTCAGGCATGCCCCTTTCTTTCAGCCAGAAAGATGTCTTGATCAGGGGTCATGCCATTGAGTGCAGAATAACGGCAGAAAGAGTTTTTAATGATTTTGCTCCCTGTCCCGGAAAAATCAGCTTCGTACATTTTCCCTCAGGTGAAGGTGTAAGGGTAGAAAGCGCACTTTACAGCGGTTGCAGTATAAGTCCATATTATGACTCCATGGTGGCCAAGATCATAACAAGAGGACAGACGAGACTGGAAGCGGTTAGAAAAATGCGAAGGGCGCTGGGAGAGACGGTCATAGAAGGCATAGATACCAATTTGCCCCTGCAGCATATTCTCATGTATGACAGCCAGTTCTTAAGAGGCAGATATGATACAGGGTTTATGGAAGAAAAGCTTCCGGAACTTCTGTCTATTTATGAAAGAGCAGGGGGAAAAAATGGATCCGTTTAAGAAAAAGAGAAAAATGCTTGCTGCCCTTAAAGAAATTAAAGAAAAGGGCAGAGTCATAAAGTGTCCTTCCTGCGGAGAAGAACATCCTGAAGATGTGCTTAAAGTACAGATGTATGTATGTCCCTCATGCGGCCATCACTTTAAAGTATCTTCAGTCTACAGGATAAAGACAGTGCTGGATCAGGGCAGTTTTCATGAAATCTGCGGTTCTCTCAGAGGATATGACCCGCTGGATTTTCCCGGATATGAAAAAAAATTAGAAGAAACCCGAAATAATACAGGTCTCAGAGAAGCCGTTATCACAGGTACCGGGAAGATAGACGGAATAAAGACAGCTGTGTGCATGATGGATAACCGTTTTCTAATGGGCAGCATGGGTATGGCAGTAGGTGAAAAAATAACCAGATGTTTTGAATACGCAAGGAGAAAAAAACTGCCGATTATAATCTTTTCTGCTTCAGGTGGTGCCAGAATGCAGGAAGGCATTTTATCTCTGATGCAGATGGCAAAAACCGCCGCTGCAGCAAGGAGACATTCTGAAGCAGGACTTTTATTTATCTCTGTTATGACAAACCCGACCACCGGAGGAGTGACAGCAAGTTTTGCCAGCCTGGGAGATATTATCATTGCAGAGCCGAAAGCTCTGATAGGGTTTGCGGGCCCCAGAGTCATACAGCAGACTATAGGAAAATCGCTGCCCGAAGGATTTCAGAGTTCCGAATATCTTCTGGAGCATGGTTTCCTTGATGCCGTAGTATGCAGAAAAGATATGAAGAATACACTTTCTCTTCTGCTGCATCTTCACCAGAAACCTGAAAGGAGAAGACTGTTGTGAGCGATCATAATTACACTGCAGCCCGGAGAATAATGGCCGCAAGAAACAGCGAAAGACCGGCAGCTGATGAATATATAGAAAATATTTTCGATGATTTTTTCCTTATATCAGGAGACAGACTGACAGGAGAAGATCCGGCCGTGATAGGAGGAATAGCCTCTCTTTCCAAAATACCTGTGACTGTTATCGGGCACAGAAAGGGAAAAACGCTGGAAGAAAACATAAAATACAGGTTCGGAATGCCAAATCCTGAAGGTTACAGAAAAGCTATGCGCCTTATGAAACAGGCAGAAAAATTCAGGAGGCCGGTGATCACCTTTGTAGATACGCCGGGAGCATATCCGGGTATAGAGGCAGAGGCAGGAGGTCAGGGAGAAGCAATTGCTTCATGCATATCTTTAATGGGCAGCCTTAAGGTTCCGGTGATAGCTGTATTCATAGGAGAAGGCGGAAGCGGCGGCGCTCTTGCTCTAGGTGTGGCGGATAAGGTGATAATGCTTGAAAACAGCGTGTTTTCAATACTTTCACCGGAAGGCTTTGCCAGCATTTTATGGAAAGACTCATCGAGATGGCAGGAAGCATGCGAGCTGATGAAATTTACGGCAGATGACCTGAAAAAACTGGGAGTATGTGATACTGTGATTCCTGAACCCAAAGGCGGTGCGCATGAGGACAGACTGAGTGTATTCAGAAATGTAAGAAAAGAGCTTATCACTTTTCTTTCGGCACTTGCAGAGGAAAACGGACAGCAGCTGGCTGAAAAAAGATACAGAAAACTGAGAAATATAGGAAAAAACATAAATACCAGAAGAAAGGCAGGCATTTTATAGGTGACCGGTATCAAGATAATAGGAACAGGCAGTTTCAGCGGGGATAGGATTGTAACAAATAATGATATGGAAAATATGGTTGATACCAGCGACAGCTGGATAGTTGACAAGACAGGTATAAGATCCAGATTCTTTGCCGAAAAACTGTCCAATGCCGATATGGCATATAAGGCAGCACTTAAGGCCATGAAAGATGCAGATATAAAGCCGGAAGATGTGGCTGTCTGTGTAGTATGCACCTTCACTCCGGATGATCATACTCCTGGGGTAGGATGTGAAGTGGCCGGAAGACTGGGACTTAAAGAAGACACTGTGATATTTGATATTAACGGGGCCTGCAGCGGGTTCATATACGGCTGTATGACAGCTGAAGCTTTGTTGAAATCCCTGGAACAGAAATATGCCCTTGTAATAGGCAGTGAAAAAATATCTCCCCTTATGGATATGAAAGACAGAGCAACCTGTGTATTATTCGGGGATGGAGCAGGGGCTGCGGTAGTGGAACTGGGTGAAAATATCAGATCTGCATTCCACAGTGGCTGCATACCTGACAGAGTTGTGCTGGGCTGTGATGGAAAGTCTCATCATATAAAAATGGAAGGCCAGGAAGTTTACCGTTTTGCCGTAACAAAAGCATCCGAAAGTATCCTTACGCTTATGGATAGAGAAGGGCTTGATGACAGTGATATAGATTTTTACGTATGCCATCAGGCTAATGAAAGGATTATAGATAACGTTGCAAGACGTGTTAAAGGAGATCAGAAAAAGTTTTTTAAAAATCTTCAGAAATACGGTAATACTTCGGCGGCCAGCATACCCATAGCAATGGCTGAAATGGCCTGCAAAGGAATGGCGGATAAAAGAACACGGCTGTTATGTGCAGGATTTGGAGCAGGACTTACCTACGCGAGTATGTATATCGAATATTGGGGAAAAGGAAATTGAAATGTTATTAAATGAGATATTAGGAATAAAGTTCCCTATAATACAGGGAGGAATGGCAAATATAGCAACCGGAAACTTTGCGGCAGCCATATCTGAAGCAGGAGCTCTCGGAGTCATAGGAGCCGGAGGAATGAGTGCAGAAGAACTGAGAAAAGAAATCAGGATATGCAGGTCTATTACAAAAAAACCTTTTGGCGTCAACATAATGCTGATGAATCCGGAGGCAGACAAAATGGCTGAGGTGGTTGCAGAGGAAAATGTGGCCGTAGTGACTACAGGAGCAGGAAATCCCGGAAAGTATGTGGAAAGATGGAAGTCGTCCGGAATAAAGATATTCCCGGTGGTTTCCGGAGTATCACTGGCAAAGCGTCTTGCGTCCACCGGGGTGGACGGTATCATAGCCGAGGGATGTGAAAGCGGCGGACATATAGGCGAACTTACTACAATGGCCCTTGTACCTCAGGTCTGTGATGCGGTTGACCTACCGGTAATTGCAGCTGGCGGCATAGGAGACGGAAGGCAGATGGCGGCTGCATTTGCCTTGGGTGCATGTGGAGTACAGGTGGGAACATGCCTGCTTGTGAGCAAAGAGTGTCCCATCCACATCAATTATAAGGAGGCAATAATAGCAGCAAGGGATAACAGCACTACCGTAACAGGCCGCTTCGCAGGGGCTCCCGTAAGACTTTTGAAGAATTCCATGACAAGAGAATATACCGATATGGAAAAGAAGGGAGCCGATATAATGGAACTGGAAAAGTTTACCTTAGGATCTCTGCGCCGTGCTGTAAAAGAGGGGGACACCAAGACTGGTTCCCTTATGGCCGGTCAGGTGGCAGGCATGATGAAAGAGATACTGCCGGCAGACGTAATACTTGAAAATATGATGAGAGGATTTGAAAATGTCAGAATTAGGTAAAAAAAAGCTGAGCAGATTGAAATATCCTCTCATACAAGGAGGCATGGGCATAGGAATCTCCATGGGTAAACTGGCGGGGGCCGTAGCATTCCAGGGAGCCATGGGCGTGATTTCCACCGCTAATATCGGCTTCAGAGAAGATGACTTCTGGGATTATCCCGATAGGGCGGATGAAAGAGCACTCAGGGCAGAAATACGTAAAGCAAGAGAGATTTCCTGCGGCAACGGACTTATTGCCATAAATGCCATGACAGTAACAAATAATTACAGGCTCATGATCCAGACAGCCATAGATGAAGGTATTGATGCCATAATATCAGGCGCAGGGCTTCCCCTTAGCCTGCCGGATATCACAGCCGGAAAAGATGTTATGATAGCCCCTGTGGTTTCCAGCTCTAAAGCTGCATCGGCAATATTGAATATGTGGAAGAAAAGATATGACAGAACTGCAGATTTTATTGTTGTTGAGGGAAGCATGGCCGGAGGTCACCTGGGATTCAGCCGGGAAAAACTTGATACCGGAAGCTGTCAGCCGCTCACAGAGATAGTGGGTGAGATAAAAAAACTGCATTCTGATATACCGATTTTTGCCGGAGGCAGCGTTTTTGACAGAAAAGATATCAAAACCATGCAGGATAATGGCGCATGGGGAGTACAGATAGCCACCAGGTTTATCGCCGCCAAAGAATGTGATGCGACGGATGGCTATAAAAAAGTAATACTTGAAGCATCATCAGGCGATGCTGCAATACTTGACAGTCCTGTGGGAATGCCGGGACGGGCAGTAAGGACTCCTCTGGTGGAAAAGACTGCAAAGGGCATGCGAAGTCCGGCGGAAAAATGTATAAGGTGTATAAGCACATGTGATCCCGCTACGGCACCATACTGTATAAACAAAGCTCTGATAGAAGCGTTTTACGGAAATTACAGCCAAGGGCTGTTTTTCTGCGGGGCAAATGTGGGAAGAACAGACAGGATGACAACAGTAAAAGATATAATAGAGGAATTATTTCCTGATACAGATGATCTTAAGGACAGGAGTTTTAAATGAAGACAGGATTCTTATTTGCAGGACAGGGAAGCCAGAAACCCGGTATGGGAAAAGATTTTTATGATATATATCCACAGTTTAGAAGAGTATTTGACATGCTTAAACCGGAAGAAAAAGAGACAGCTTTTTCAGGTCCGGCAGAAAAACTGTCGGATACAAGATTTACACAGCCTGTTATGGTAGCTTTTGCAGCAGGTCTGACAGCAGTTTTAAGAACATACGGAATTGAGGCTCAGATGGCTGCCGGACTAAGTCTGGGGGAGTATTCTGCTCTTTGCGCAGCAGGAGTATTTACTCCGGAAGATGCCATAAAGCTTGTGAGAATAAGGGCTGCCGAAATGTATAAAGCGGCTATGGGAATAGAATGTGCCATGACCGCTGTTTTGGGTTCGGACAGAAAAACAGTGGAAAACTGCTGCAAAATGGCATCAGAGGTCACTTCAAAATGGGTACAGCCGGCAAACTATAACTGTCCCGGTCAGATAGTCATATCAGGTGAAAAAGAAGCTGTACAGGAAGCGTCAGCCCTTCTTTCTCAGCATGGAGCCAAAAGATGCATCAGTCTTCCGGTAAGCGGACCTTTCCATACTGCTTTCATGGAGCCGGCAGGAAAAGTTCTCAGGAAAGAGCTTGCTGCAATTAATCACGGCACTATGAAATTTCCCGTCATATTCAATGCAACAGGTGCAGAAAAGAAAGAGTCTGAAACGATAGCAGAACTTCTGGTGAAGCAGGTATCGTCACCTGTATATTTTGAGGATTCATTGCGGGCTATGGAAAATGCAGGTATAGATACTTATATAGAAATCGGACCGGGAAAAGCATTGTCGGGACTTGTGTCTAAGACTCTGGACAAAAAAGGAAACAGTGTGAAAGTGCTCAATATAGAAACGGTGTCCGATCTTGAGACTGTCGTAAAGCAGCTTAAAAATCCGGAGGTGGAAGCATGAAAGGAAAGACAGCTATAATAACAGGAGCAGGCCGGGGTATAGGAAGAGCAGTGGCAGTAAGGCTGGCCAAGGCAGGAGCCAATGTGGTGATAAATTATCTCGGAAATGAAAATGCGGCAAAAGAAACCCAAGACTTGTGCCTTAAAGAAGGAGCAGGCGCAACAGTTGTACGGGGAGATGTATCATGTGAGGAGGATTGTATCCGTATCGTGAAGACTGCCGTAGAAACTTTCGGAACAGTTGATATTCTTGTGAATAATGCCGGCATAACAAGGGATGGCCTGCTTCTTCGGATGGATGAAAAAGACTTTGAAGCTGTAATGGATACAAATCTTAAGGGCACTTTCCTGATGACTAAAACAGTTATCAGAGATATGATGAAAAAACGCAGAGGCAAAATAATAAATGTATCCAGTATTGTGGGCATTCAGGGCAATCCCGGCCAGGCTAATTATGCTGCGGCAAAGGCAGGTATAATCGGATTTACAAAAGCAGCTGCCAGGGAAATGGCAGCAAAAGGAATAAATATAAACGCAGTTGCTCCCGGATTTATAGAAACTGATATGACAGCAGCCATGACAGATAAAGCAGCCGAAACTGTCACAGCAGCCATACCATCAGGCAGACTGGGCAAGCCTGAAGATGTGGCAGAGACAGTGGCTTTTCTTGCAGGGAAAGAAAGCGATTATATAACAGGACAGATTATATGTGTTGACGGCGGTTTATGTATGAAATAATACCGCATAAAAGCAGGAAAGGTAGAAAAACAGATAATATGAAGAGAAGAGTCGTCATAACAGGTATGGGAGCCGTGTCACCCATAGGTAATAATGTTGCAGAAATGTGGAAAAATGCTGCCGCAGGTATCTGCGGTATAGATTTTATAAAAAGCTTTGATGCTTCAGAACACAAGGTCAGGATTGCTGCAGAAGTTAAAAACTTTGATCCTCTGACTGTAATGGATAAGATGCAGGCCAGAAGAACGGCAAGATTTGTTCAGATGGCGCTGGCAGCTGCCCATGAGGCTATGAAGCAGAGCGGCATAGATATGGAAAAGGAAGATGCTGCAAGATTCGGAGTAAATATTTCCAGCGGTATCGGAGGTCTGGGTATAATAGAAGAGGAACATGCCAAAGGTGAAAAACGCGGGTTTGACAAAGTATCACCTCTTTTTGTACCTATGGCCATAACTAATATGGCAGCCGGAATGGCAGCTATAGAATTCGGTCTTAAAGGCAGCTGTCAGTGTATAGTAACGGCATGCGCATCATCTTCCAATGCACTGGGAGAAGCTTTCAGGCAGATCAGAGACGGATATCAGGATATTATGATGACAGGAGGCAGTGAAAGCTGTATAACTCCTCTTGGCATAGGCGGATTCACTTCTATGAAGGCTCTTTGTGAAAGCAATATGCCTGAAAGAGGATCAATACCTTTTGATGCTGAAAGAAGCGGATTTGTAATGGGAGAAGGAGCAGGTGTCCTGATTCTGGAAGAATATGAGCATGCATTAAAAAGAGGCGCCAAGATACTGGGGGAAGTGACGGGATATGGGCTCAGCTGCGATGCATATCATATGACAGCCCCCAGAGAAGACGGAGAAGGCGCTGCAATGTGTATGAAAGAAGCAATGGCTGATGCATGCATAGCTCCGGAGCAGATCGAGTATATCAATGCCCATGGCACCTCCACTCCGATGAATGACAAATGTGAGACAAGAGCAATAAAAGCTGCTTTTGGTAAGCATGCGGAGAATCTTGCTGTATCGTCTACAAAATCCATGACAGGACACCTGCTTGGAGCATCAGGCGCCGTTGAGGCCATATTGACAGTATGTGCACTTAAAGAAGGATATCTGCCTCCTACAGCCGGATACAAAGTGCCGGATAAAGACTGTGATCTTGATATAGTGCCCAATATGGGAAGAAAGCAGGATATAGAATATGCAATGTCAAACTCTCTGGGGTTTGGAGGACATAACGCATCACTTATTTTCAGGAGATATGATATATGAAATTAAATTCTGATGAAATTAAAAAAATAATACCACACCGATATCCTTTTCTGCTGGTGGACAAGATAACAGATATGGAGCCTGGCAAATGGGTAAAAGGCGTCAAATGCGTCTCTGCCAATGAGATGTTCTTTATGGGACATTTTCCAAAGAAACAGATAATGCCGGGTGTGCTTATCGTAGAAGCTCTTGCTCAGGCAGGTGCAGTGGCAATTCTTTCACTTCCGGAAAACAAAGGAAAACTGGCGGTATTCGGCGGAATAAAAAACTGCCGTTTTAAAAAACAGGTGGTGCCGGGAGATGTGCTGGAATTATACTGCGAGATAATCGCAATAAGGGGTCCTGTTGGCTTCGGCAAAGTTAAAGCTGCTGTAGACGGCCAAGAAGCAGTAACAGGCGAAATAACATTTGCGATAAGTGAATGAGACAGGTTAAAAAATAATTGAAGAATACAGGTCTTTTTGATAAAATTATGGCAGGAGGAGCAGATATCATGTTAGAAGAAAGATTTGCGGAAATCTATACTAAATTTAAAATCAGCCTTTATGCCAAGGTATTCAAGCAATTTGACGATAATCGTGACGGACTGTCTGCTGTGGAAGTGTTCTGTGTCGAGGTGATATATGCACTGGGCAGGCCCACCGTAAATGAATTTTCCACATTCTGCAAGTTTTCCGCACCAAATGCTGCATATAAGATTAATAATCTTGTAAGGAAAGGTTATATAACGAAAGAAAGAAGTCTTGAAGACAAAAGAGAATATCATCTTGATGTGACTGAAAAATATATGAGGGATTACGGAATAACCTACGATTATATGAATGTGGTTATGCGGAGGATAAGAGAAAGGTTTTCTGAAGGAGAAGTAAAGGAACTGGAACGGATACTGGATGTCATTTCAAGAGAACTCATGCCTGAAATAAAGATAAACAGAAGCTTTGAAAATATGTAATTTGACCATGCTGCGAAATTTATACATTTTTTTCAAAAAAAGGCAAAAATAAGTATTGACATAATAGAAAAATGGTGATAATATAACAAAGCTGTCACCTGAAAGGGCAGAC
>CASFMJ010000078.1 GCA_949295785.1 uncultured Bacillota bacterium
AACTGGTAGCATAGTTAGTGATATCCTTGAAATAAATGTGTCAACTAATCTTGACAATATCATTACGATCAAAAGCGAAAAAAGGTGATTTAAAAGTGTTTAATAGCTCATATAAATTTCTACTGTTGTAGATTAGCATGGGAAGATGAAAAGCCATGGGTTTAATAGCTCATATAAATTTCTACTGTTGTAGATAGTAGTAGACGAACCATATAATGGGCAGTTTAATAGCTCATATAAATTTCTACTGTTGTAGATCAAGAAGGAGAAAATGCAATCAGCATGTTTAATAGCTCATATAAATTTCTACTGTTGTAGATCGGTAGTTGATGAGGCCGCTTATGAAGTTTAATAGCTCATATAAATTTCTACTGTTGTAGATCTTCTCCACTTCCAGCTTTAACAAAGCGTTTAATAGCTCATATAAATTTCTACTGTTGTAGATCGTAATATTGTAGGAAATACTTCTTTGGTTTAATAGCTCATATAAATTTCTACTGTTGTAGATCTCTAAAAATGATAAATCACGCCTTAGGTTTAATAGCTCATATAAATTTCTACTGTTGTAGATCAGCTGTCCCATCTGTTTTCCTGCTTCGTTTAATAGCTCATATAAATTTCTACTGTTGTAGATAATCAGCCGTTTATAATTAACGTGTTCGTTTAATAGCTCATATAAATTTCTACTGTTGTAGATCCCTCACATAACCGGCTGCAGCCATCGCGTTTAATAGCTCATATAAATTTCTACTGTTGTAGATCAGTTCTTAATTCTGATTCGGATAATGTTTAATAGCTCATATAAATTTCTACTGTTGTAGATTGAAATATGCTCCACCAGCCTTTTGGGGTTTAATAGCTCATATAAATTTCTACTGTTGTAGATATAAAGCACATTTTGCTTCTATTTTTGTTTAATAGCTCATATAAATTTCTACTGTTGTAGATACGAGCGAATGCGAGTTTCTTCTAGTTAGTTTAATAGCTCATATAAATTTCTACTGTTGTAGATAGAACGAGAAGCCAATATGTTTGGAGGTTTAATAGCTCATATAAATTTCTACTGTTGTAGATATATCCAGATCACTTTAAGTGCGAATGGTTTAATAGCTCATATAAATTTCTACTGTTGTAGATTAGTTGATGTCAGTCAAAGCGAATTTAGTTTAATAGCTCATATAAATTTCTACTGTTGTAGATACAAGCACATGCGGCATATCCGACAAGTTTAATAGCTCATATAAATTTCTACTGTTGTAGATAGGGCAAAGAAAAGCCAGATGATTATGTTTAATAGCTCATATAAATTTCTACTGTTGTAGATTGATTACGCTTGTATGACCAATCAATTGTTTAATAGCTCATATAAATTTCTACTGTTGTAGATAGCAAATCATTCAAAATCGCGCGCCTGAAGTTTAATAGCTCATATAAATTTCTACTGTTGTAGATAATCAAGAACCATCGAATATATACTGGTTTAATAGCTCATATAAATTTCTACTGTTGTAGATCAACCGCTCGCCTCTTGCCTTAATGAGTTTAATAGCTCATGTAATTTTCTACTATTGTAGATTCCATCGGCAAGTATGCTCTCTTGATAGTTAACAGCTCATATTAATTCCTGCTGATGTAGGTTAGAGAGCTATTATTTCGTATCATTATTTAACTTTAAAACAATTATATTAACTAAATCTTTTCAGTTCTGTATTTTTTCTATTGATTAAATTTTTTAGTATCTTACCTTTTGACACCTGTTTTGTATAAATATATAATAGAATAAAAACGAGACAAATACATATGATAGGATTCTGTTCATTTAATTATCATAGATTATAGTAATAGTATATAACAATAGGATATAATAATGACTATTGAGTATTTGCAAGGGCATTTTTTACCCATTGTGCCGCTTACCTGCAAGCCCAGTACCGATACATAAACCGGCAACGGATAAATATAGATATCATGACAGAAATAAGGCGCGGCAGGCCGCAGCCACTTAAAACAAGAAGGAGGAGATCTATATGAAAGAAAAAAACTTCATGCTGGCACAGCAATTAAGACATGAGCTGCACCAGCATCCGGAAATGTCATGTCAGGAGACATGGACCAAGCATCATCTGATGAATTTTCTTAAAGAACATACCGGACTCGAACTTCATGACGGCGGAAGATATTTTTATGCAGTACATAGGGCAAGACCGGAAAATAAAAAGAGGGGAGCCATTGCATTCAGAGCCGATTTTGATGCTATCCCTGTAGAGGATGATATAGATAAGCCATACAAGTCCTGCATTGCGGGCCATGGCCATAAATGCGGCCATGACGGTCATGCCGCATCTTTGTGCGGGCTTGGTCTGGAACTGGAAGATATGGATACAGACCGTGATGTCTACATGGTATTTCAGCATGCGGAAGAAACAGGGCAGGGAGCTGCAGAAGCAAAGCAGATGCTCATAGATAATCCGGACATTGAAGAAATATACGCTTACCATAATCAGCCGGGAGTAAAAGAAGGGGAAATCTGCATATCTTCAGGAGCAGCCAACTGCGCGTCCAAAGGTATGTCGGTTTTCATGACAGGCACTCCTACCCATGCAAGTCAGCCGGAACTTGGCGTAAACCCTGTGTTTGCACTGATAAATCTGGCATCAGCACTGCCTGATCTTGCCGATCAGTCGAAATACAAAGGACTGGTACTGTGTACCGTAGTTCAGCTTAATGTGGGAGATCATGCCTTCGGAGTAGCAGCCAGCCGGGGCGTACTCCGAATGACAATAAGGGCTGAAATAGAAGATGAGATGAATCAGCTTCAGGAAAGCATAGAAAAACTTGCTGAAGAAGAAGCGAAAAAAGCAGGCGTTTCCTTAAAGATTGAATTCCAGGATGAATTTCCTGAGACACGAAACCACCATGAAAGCGTGGCAAAAGTGTATGCTGTGGCTGAAAAGCTGGGATATGGAGTACATGAAATTCCTGTAATCAGAGGGTCGGAAGACTTCGGCCACTTTACCAAGCTGGTGCCCGGCGCTATAATGTACATAGGCGACGGCGAAGATGTGCCGCCTCTTCATACTACAGCATTTGATTTCAATGATTCATTGATAAATTATGCTGTAGAGATATTTAAAGGTCTGATTGCTCAATAGATTGTGATTATATATCAGTTTTTTAAGCGATGCCTGCGGAAATCTGCCGCAGGCACAGTTTATTATAAAATAAAGCTGTCTTTTATTTCCGGGAGGGTGTATAATAAGATATAATTAAAATTTGTTATATGATCATTTCATTACGCAGTGTGATTTTACAAAGTTTGATTTGACGTTATCACTGATTTAATGAAAGGATCATAATATGAAAAAAACAAATACACAAGAGAGAAAGAAAAAGGTGATTGTCGTAGCAGGCACACTGCTGATTTTATCAGCAGTTTTGCTTGCTTTTTCTTTTGCCGGGAAAGTATATGGCTCAGATACAGAGGAAACTTTGTATAAATTTGAAGATAAAGAAAGAAATTCTACAGAAAATCTTACAAAGAAAGATTATATGGGAAGTTATGAAAAGATACTGCAAGACTGAAAATTTCACCGGTCTTGCCAAAGACAAAAACAATATGGGAATAGTGAGGATGCTTTCATCTGACAATGAATTTCTGTATAAAATAAAAAAATTTTGATAAAATCAAAAAATATTGTGGAATATACTGCATACAATTTAAGGACATTTGAAACTATCGTTGAAATTCCAACAAAAATAATTTTATAAATATATGGCATGATTCTTGCCTTATATAAATATGTAATTATAACATCCATGTTTATTGCGTAAGGAGGGAACAGCATTATGTATGCAGCATTTGAAAGCTTTGTTGACTTTCTGTGGGGAATCCCGCTGATAGCCATCATATTGGTAACCGGTCTGATATTGACTATCAGATCAAAATTCTTCCAGTTTACACATCTGGGACTTATTCTGAAAAGTGTAATGCACAAAGGAAAAGGCAAGCAGGAAAGCAAAGACAGCTTGAGTCCTTTTCAGGCTCTGTGTATAGCAGTTGGAGGCACAGTAGGCGTAAGTAACATTTCCGGAGTAGCAACAGCCATCGCCACAGGCGGACCGGGAGCGCTGTTCTGGATATGGGTTGCAGCCTTTCTGGGCATGATCATCAAGACAGCAGAAATTTCTCTGGCAGTTTACTACAGAAGAACGCAGCCGGATGGCTCATTCCGAGGCGGCCCTTCATTTTACATCGAGAGTTTCTTCAAAGAAAAAGGCTGGAAAGGATGGTTCATACCTGGCGCTATCTTCGCACTTGGTATTTATACCTGTCACTTTATGACTCTTCAGAACTATACCGTTGCAGAAGCTGTCGGAACAGTTTTCAATATTCCGTTTATCATTCCCGGTGCGGTTCTTGCTATATGTGTATATCTGATCATTCTCGGCGGAGTAAAGAAGATCGGAGAGATAGCCAGCTACATGGTTCCGTTCATGTGCCTGTTCTATATAGGCTGTGCTATAATCGTACTTGTCGCCAATTATGACAAGCTGATTCCGTCTTTTGCACTTATAATTGAATCCGCTTTCACAGGTCATGCAGCCGCAGGAGGTTTTGCAGGTGCAACTATGGCAATGGCAATGCGTTACGGATTTGCAAGATCTGTAAACAGTAACGAAGCCGGATGGGGTACTTCCCCGATGGTTCACGCCATGGCCAATACCGATCATCCTGTGAAACAGGGTATATTCGGTGCTCTGGAAGTATTCATCGATACTATCGTAGTATGCTCCATGTCTGCTCTTGTGGTTATCGTTACAGGAGTATGGGACTCAGGACTTCAGGGAGCTGCTCTTTCCCTGGCCGGTTTTGAATCTGTATTAGGAAAGTGGTCAACTTATATAATTTCTCTGAGCGTTTTCGTTTTCGCTCTGACAACCAATGCAGGCTGGTTTACATATTACAAGACACTGATCGAGCATTTCCTCACAGGCAGAGGACTTTTCTGGGAGAAAGTAAGAGATAAATGGCTGCTGATTCTCAGACTGGATAACCCGATACCGGGATTCCTGATCACAGTTTACACAGTATATGTAGGAGCAACTCCGGCACAGCTGTGGACAGCATACGATTTTGTAACTCTCATCCCGACTTTCGTCAACGTTATAATGCTCTTCCTGCTCAGCGGCAAATTCCTGATGCTGCTCAAGGATTACAAGGCAAGATATCTTGGCATCGGCAAGGTAGATGAAAATATGAGACTTTTCTACGAACAGGTTGGAAAAGACACCAAACAAGACGCGCATATTTCTTAAGTGTAAAATGATCATGCGTGGGGGACGGGAATATTCTCGTCCCTCACAGCAATTTAGGAGGATTTTATGGATAAGAATTTTGACCGGATATATTATAACGGGGTCATAAGAACTATGGACGATCAGAGAAGCGTATTTTCAGCTATCGGTATCAGAGACGGCAAGATTGCTTTTCTGGGAGATGACAAGCAGGCCGCTGCTCTTATGGCAGATGAAAAGACTGACCTGAAAGGAAGCTGCATGCTGCCGGGCCTTACGGATTCCCATCTGCACATGCTCAATTATGCTTTTGTAAAGCAGTCATATATGATGACAGGCGCAGCATCCATAGAAGAAATCATATCTCACGGGCGCAGTACAGCAGATAAGATGAAGGACGAAGATCCTGAAAACTGGATATACGGCAGAGGATGGAATGAGGATAATTTTACAGATGAAAAAAGACCTCTGGACCGCTTCGATCTTGATAAGATTTCTACCGAAAGGCCGATTCTTTTTATAAGAGTCTGCGGACATAAGGCTGCTGTTAATACCAAAGGTCTTGAAATAGTCATGGGACTTAAGCAGACGGCCGATTACATTGATCAGATAGATCAGGAAAACGGGATTCTGACAGAAGCATCTATCAAACTGTGTTACGATGCTATGAATGAACCGACCGTGGAAAAGATAAAAGAGATGATTCTTTCTGCACAGAAAGACATCAATGCACGCGGCATCACCGGTGTGGATTCTGACAACTTCCTGTCATTGCCCGGAAGAAAGAGTGCAGGCATCATCAAGGCTTACAAGGAACTTGAGAAGGAAGGAAAGCTGACTCTGCGCGTAAGAGAGCAGGCATCGTTTACAGCTTTCGAGCATATGAAAGCATTTATCGACGCAGGGTACAGAAGTAATGACGGCGGTGATTATTATAAAATCGGACCGGTCAAACTGTATCAGGATGGTTCGCTGGGAGCAAGAACGGCACTGATGAATAATCCGTATGCAGGCACCGATGAGTACGGCACTGCAGTCCACGATCAGGAAGATCTGGAAAACCTGGTGGACTATGCATACAAGAACGATATGCAGATACTTATCCACGCTATCGGTGATAAGGCATCTGATATGATCTGTGACGCATATATAAAGGCTATTGAAAAATATGGAAAGAGAGACAGCCGTCTTGCTATAAATCATCTTCAGATTGTAAGCGACGATCTTTTTGACAGGATGAAAGAATATGATATTCTGGCATTTATCCAGCCTGTTTTTGTAGCCAGTGACATGGATATAGTAGAAAATCTTACCGGCAAAGAACCGGCAGACAGATCCTATCTGTGGAAGACCATGATGGATAAGGGTCTCATATGCTGTGGCGGTTCTGATGCTCCTGTAGAAAGCTTTGATGTGCTGGAAAATATCCAGATTGCCGTTACAAGGGATAAACTTGGACAGAAGACAGAGGGATGGCATCCTGAAGAAAAACTCAGTGTCGATGAAGCTGTAAGACTGTTCACTGCAGGTAATGCCTATGAAGCTTTCGAGGAGGACATTCGAGGAAGCCTTGCGATAGGCAAGAATGCTGACATGACGGTTCTTGACCGTGATATTTTTGAGATTGAGCCCCACGAGATAAGCAAGGTTTCGGTGCTGAAAACTATCGTCGGCGGCAGAGAAGTATATGTAAAATAATAAAACATACAGAGGAGGAGCAAAATGATGTCGACTCCGATGATAGTCTTTCTTGTCATCGCAACGGGATATATTATAGGAGCAATTAAAGTAAAAGGATTTAATCTGGGATCTTCAGGGGTGCTTATCATGGCGCTCATATTCGGACATTTCGGTTTTAAGATACCGGGCGAGATCCAGGAAATCGGTCTTCTGCTGTTCGTTGCATCAATAGGGCTTATTGCGGGAGCAGATTTTTTCAGAAGCATACGCATAAGTTCCATAGGGTACCTTTTTATCGGTTTTATTACTATAGTTGTGGGTGCGCTGGTGTGTATCTGCGTGATTGTATTCTTTGATGTGCCCAAGTCACTGGCTATAGGTATAATGACAGGGGCGCTCACCAGTACCCCGGGGCTTGCAGCTGCTGTTGAGGCCACCGGTGAGTCAGTTGCCTCAATCGGCTATGGAATAGCCTACCCTTTTGGAGTCATAGGAGTCGTGATTTTTGTTCAGCTTATACCCAGGTTAGTTAAAGAAAGAAATACTGATGACAAAAGCAGCGATAATGATAAGCTGCAAAATCAGTATAAGACAGCAGGAAAGCTTATACAGATAGAAAAGCACGGTTTATTTGCCATGGCTCTTGCCATCATAAGCGGCATAATCATAGGCAGTATATCGCTGCCTCTTCCCGGAGGAGGCAGTTTCAGTCTGGGAAACTCCGGAGGACCACTGCTTTCGGGACTTATCATAAGCCATTTTGGCCATATAGGAAGAATCAATATAAGAGCAGATAAGAAAACCCTTGAGATAATGAGGGAGCTGGGAATGATTCTGTTCCTCGCGGGAGCAGGCCTTAATGCCGGAAACGGATTTGTTGAGATTCTGAGAGAAAACGGCATAAGTCTTCTTTTCTTCGGTGCACTTATAACTGCCATACCTATGATGGTTTCGTATCTGATTGGAAGAAAACTGCTTAAGATGGAACTGATGAAGTCATTGGGATCCATCTGCGGCGGAATGACCAGCACACCTGCGCTGGGGACTCTTCTTAACAGTTCGGAGAAAGGTGATGCTGTTACCGGAGCTTATGCTATGACATATCCGGTGGCTCTGGTATGTGTGATACTGAGCTGTCAGATTATAGCAGCCCTGTTTTAGAGCCGGGAAAAATTAAATGAGTGTAAAACGCCGCAGTGGCAGCATTATGTATGTTACATTTGCGGCGTTTTTTATAGCTTGCACAAATAGCAAGGCAGATTGAATTTATTCTGTTCATATGCTAAAATTTCATAATAAAGACATACCGGGAGGCTTGGGCAGCATATGGATTACATAAAAATTGTTGATGATATTCTGGAAAACAGCGGCAAGAAATATGATTCCGCCTGCATAGTCAACAAAGAGGGCGTTATAGAATACACCAAACGGATCAACAACGATTTTGATATGTTTTTCTACGATAAGGGCAGGGTAGGAAAGAAATTCTTCGAGGCTTTTCCTGATATTGATATGAGTAACAGCAGTGTTCTCAGGGCTATAGGAACAGGCAAAGTTGCACATAATGAAAGCCAGATTCTTATGGCCGGGAATGTTAAAGTAGTAGTTGAGGGTGACACATATCCCATATTTGACGATGACGGGAATATACAAGGTGCGGTGGATGCGGTCAGATACCTTGAATATTATAACTATAACGAAGAGAAAGACGATGAATACGATGCCGCTCTCAATTCCATAGTTACAAACAATCCAAAGCTCAAGCGTCTGAAGGACAGCCTCCCTGAAATAGCCAGAAACGATTCCAATGTTTTCCTGTACGGAGAGACAGGTACAGGTAAGGGAATTTTCGCACATGTGATCCACCTTCTGAGCAAACGTAACGGAAGGCCGATGATTACACAGAATTGTGCAGCTATTCCCCCAAACCTTATGGAAAGCACTTTTTTCGGTACGGAGCTGGGAGGATTTACCGGAGCAGAAAATAAGCAGGGGTTGTTCGAGCTTGCAGATCACGGAACCCTGTTCCTTGATGAGATCAATTCGATGGATGTGCAGATGCAGGCCAAGCTTCTTACGGCCATTGAGAACGGTACCATAAGACGGGTGGGAGGACAGAAAGACATTCCGTTTGACACACGTATAATATGCGCTTCTAATGAACCGCCTGCTCGTATGATTCAGAGCGGAAGATTCAGGGAGGATCTTTATTATCGTATCAGTTCAGTAAGGATTCATATACCGCCTCTGAGGGAGCGGCGGGAGGACATTATGCCTCTGACCGATCATTTTATTGCTGCTTATGCCCGGAAAATGGGTAAAAAAATTACAGGTCTGACTGAAATGACACGGCAGACTTTTGTGAACTGGAACTGGCCGGGCAATGTGCGGGAGTTGCGTAACATTATCGAAAGTGCTTTCAATATTGAGACAACAGATAAAATAACTTTAGGATCCATAAATGGTCTGCTGGAAGAAATCAACAGTGATGACAGAGAAAAGCACGTGAGCAAGGCAGAAAATGACGACGGGAATTTGCAGAACACTATTTTGGACAGTGAAGAATGTGTGACCATTGCCAGTATCAGTGATATGCTTAAAAACGGTTCAGTTAATATAGAAGGACTTCTGGAAGATTATGAGAGAAAAATAATCATGGAGGCACTACGTCAAAACCGGAAGTTCAAGACGGCAGCAGAAAAACTGGGGATTTCTCCGCAGCGTCTGGATTATCGTATGCACAAGCTCAATATTAAAGATTATCTGTAAGATTTTGGAAACACAGGGCTTCCCTTGCGATATTCTATCAAAAAAACCGATCATTTTGCTTCTAATATATAAATATCCGGCACTAAATGAGACCTGGTCACAGAAAAAAGACAAAAAACGGGTAGAATATAGACATCAGATAAAAACAGACAATAATCACAAAGGAGAAGAAATATGGGAATATTCGGTCTTTTTGGCGGTGCCAACATAAATGACGGTATAGAAAAATATAAGAATACTCCGGGAGCGGTCCTTCTGGATGTAAGAACAAAAGAAGAGTACAAAAGCGGACATATACCGGAAAGCAGGCATCTGTCCGTACAGAATATAGAAAATGTGAAAAAAGCAGTGCCGGACAAAAAACTCCGGTGTTCGTATACTGCCTCAGCGGTGCAAGAAGCAGCCAGGCGGTACAGTATATGAAGCGGAGCGGCTACGAAAATGTGACAAATATAGGAGGTATAAGCAGATACAGGGGGAAAATAGAAAAATAATTTTCACCATTATATCTGCTGCATGTTGCACAGATGCTTTTACTGCCGAGAAAAAACCTGTCATGTCTGAAGAAATTTAAAAAATGTGCCGCATTATTTACTGAAGACTTGATTTAGGACTGTATAAAGTGATATACTTTTCATGTTATAAATATATAAAGGCGCCTTTCTGCCACCGGGTAGAGAGGAACAGCGCCCGGTTTTCTATCGTTAGGTCTTTGAAGATAGAAAACGCAGGCGCTTTTTTATTAACAGCCAAAATATATACGGAGGGACTTCATGGAAAAAGAAAAGAATCTCAATGCTCTGCTGCCAGGATATGTAATGCTTAATGTGGCCGGGATGATAGGACTTTCCTGCTATATACTGGCAGATACTTTTTTTGTATCTGCAGGTGTTGGCACATCGGGACTTGCAGCTTTAAATCTTGCCATACCTGTGTACAGTTTTGTTTATGGAACAGGCCTCATGCTTGGTGTTGGAGGTGCGGCAGGGTACTCTGTGATGCTGGGAAGGGGAGACCGGAGTAAGGCAGATATGATGTTTACATCCACTGCATTTGCAGGCATATTGATGGCGGTCATATATATGGCGGCAGGCCTTGCTTTTTCTGAAGAGATAGCGCTGATACTGGGCGCCGATGAACAGGTATTTAATATGACGGAAACGTATCTCAAAGTAGTGCTGCTGTTTTCGCCGGCGTTTATTTTAAATAATATTATAATATGTTTTGTCAGAAATGACGGTAATCCGGGTCTTTCCATGAAAGCAATGATACTGGGAAGCCTATCCAACATAATTCTGGACTATATACTGATTTTTCCCTTTAAAATGGGCATCTTGGGCGCTGTCCTTGCAACAGGCATAGCTCCCGTTATAAGCCTTATGGTCTTAAGCAGGCACTTTAGAAGAAGAGAAACATTCAGACCGGTTAAACATGGTATAAAAATGCATATGACTGCCAAAGCGGCGGCCCTGGGACTTCCTTCTTTCATTGCGGAAGTTGCGTCGGGTGTGGTGATGATTGTATTCAACCTGCTCATTCTTTCCCTCAAAGGGAACGTGGGTGTGGCAGCTTATGGCATAATTGCCAATATATCACTTGTGGCCATTGCCATATGTAACGGAGTGGCTCAGGGAATGCAGCCTCTGACCAGCAGGGCCTTGGGGGAGGGAAGACTTGATGAAGCAGAAAAGCTTTTTGGCAGTGCTCTTAAAATATGCCTTGTAATAACCATATTAATATATGCATGTATATTTGTATTTAACGATCAGATAACATCAGTCTTCAACACACAGGGAAACGCACAGCTGGCTCAAATAGCAGGAAGCGGTATGCGTATATATTTCACCATGCTTCCGTTTGCCGGCATCAATATAATAACTGCTATGTTCTTTTCTTCAGTGGAAAAACCGATTTTTGCTCAGCTGATATCTATGACGAGAGGCTTTATCATAGTAATACCGGCGGCATATATAATGACCGGCCTTTTAAAGCTTGTTGGAATATGGATGACCCTTACTGTTACAGAGGCGGCAGTTTGCCTTATGGGGCTGTTTTTTTACAGGCGCTTTCTGCACAAATCTGAAGCTGGGTAATGTATTCTTCTTCATTTGATGTATCATGATTATCTATTATATATATTTCGATGCCGTCCGATTTTACTGTCATGAAGTGAGCATCAGCATAATCAAGAAGTTCCTTCCATCTGTCTGCCATCTGACGGTAACTGCCTCTGACAGTCATAGTCATATACTGCCCGGCAGGCAGCAGTGCATCATACTCCTCGTCATCGCTTACAATGTAAAATGCTGAATCAAAATGACCGTAAGTGCCTTCTCTAAGCCAATGTATGGGGATGGTTGCACCGATGTCGCCATTTCCTATTATATAAAGCTGATCTTCGTATTCAGCCTGGAGTTTTTTTATGACAAAATCCAGATCATCGTCTCTTATTACATTTTCGCTGAGCCTGAGAATACGGCGTTCAGGCAGATCGATCAGATTTATCTTGCCGCATTGAGATAATATGGATGTATGTTTCTCAATTTCATCTATTCTTTCGGAAAGCTGGGCTTTCAGGGCTGAAAGCTGTGCCTGATTTTTATCGATGGTTTTTATGGCATCACGAAAAAGTTCTGTAGTTTTTGCAAGATCAAAGTCAGTGAGGTGCTCTTTAATATCTTTCATTGAGAATCCTATGCTTCTGAGCTCTCTAAGTATGTTCAGTGTTCTGATATCGTTGATACTGTACATTCTGTATCCGTTAGAATCTCTTTGGGGTTTCAGTATACCCAGTTCTTCGTAATATCTCAGAGAATCGGTACCTATGTTATAAAGTGACGAAATTTCGCCTATTTTGTAATACTCCTTCATGTCTTTTACTCTTTCCTGAAAAAATTTTTTAAAATCTGTTGACCTTGGTATTATACCAAGGTTTAGAATATATATCAAGAAAGGGTGAATTAAAATGACTAAAAACAATAAAGCATATATCAGGTCGAAATTTATGAATTACGTGCTTCCTTCTGTGGCAGCCATGTGGGTATATACCATATATACGATGGTAGACGGCATGTTTGTGGCAAGAGGTGTAGGAAAAGAGGCCCTGGCGGCGGTTAATATTTCAATGCCTATGATAAACGTGGCCTTTGCCCTCGGCATATTGCTTGCAGTAGGAGCAAGTACCAGAGCTTCTATATACAAGGGACGGGGAGATAATCAGAAAGCAGATCGTATATTTACGTTAAGTACTGTGACTGTAGCCTGTGTAGGCATAATAGTGGCAGCGATGGTAATGGTCAATCTGACTTCTGTTGCCAGGCTGCTTGGGGCTACAGACGAGACAATGGACTATGTAAAAAGTTACCTTGGTGTAATCATAATGTTTGTACCATTTTATATGACTTCATATAACCTGGAAGTGCTGATAAAAGCCGACGGATTTCCTAAGACCGCCATAAAGACCAGCGTGGCGGGAGCCATGACAAATATAGTTCTGGACGCTCTGTTTGTACTGGTCTTTCACTGGGGAATAACAGGAGCTGCTGTGGCTACCGGCCTGTCGCAGGTTCTGACGTTTACAGTCTATCTGAGACATTTTCTTTCGGACAGATCCGGATTCTCTTTTGTGAAGATAAAATGGTCGGCTCATGATGCGGCAGGCCTTGCAAGACTCGGTATAGCTGATTGTGTAACCGAACTATCGGTAGGAGTGTGTATATTCGTGTTTAACCAGACTCTGCTTCGGGTATCGGGAAACGACGGAGTTGTAATATATACGGTAATCTCATATTTTGCCCAGCTGATACTGATGACAATGATGGGCATAAATCAGGGGACTCAACCGCTTATCAGTTATTATCACGGCAAGGAAAAGAGAGATTTCTGCGGATATATTTTCAGGATTGCTCTCATCTGCGCAGGCATATGCTCATTGTTTGCTTTTGCCATAAGTATGATATACCCTGATCCTATAGTTGGTATATACATTGACAGAAACACAGACCCGGCATTGTTTGAAAGAGGCATAGAGGCATTCAGAATGTACTCACCCGCATTTATACCGCTGGGAGCAGTAATAGTCATGATGGGATATTTCACATCGGTGGAACTCTCCAGATCGGCTATGAGCATATCCATAGGGCGAGGCCTGATATTTACGAGTGCATTTGTCCTGATACTGTCATATATCTTCGGCGAGGCGGGGGTATGGATATCGGCAGCTCTGTCCGAACTGTGCGCTCTTGCCCTGGCTCTGATACTTTTCCGAAAACAGCGCAGGCTTTATCTGCAATAATTGATTTTAAAGCCCGTGTACCTTATAAAGGTCACGGGCTTTTTGTGTGAAGATTTGACGGACAGCGTGCCAAAGCATTATTACTGTGGTAGAATATATTTGGTTATACTAAAACACCTTGCGGGGTGATTTTTAGAAAAGGAGAGTAAAGAAAATGAAAACAGCAGTGATATATTCAAGCAGGACAGGCAACACTGAAAAGGTTGCCGCAGCAATAAAAGAAAAGGCAGAAAAGCAGGAACTGGTATATTTCGGGCATCCGGAAGATAATATCCCTCAGGCTGATATATATTTTATAGGATCATGGACTGACAAAGGAGATGGATCTTCCGAAACAATCAGTTTTATTGAAGGCCTTAAAAATAAAAAAGTAGCGTTCTTCGGTACGGCAGGTTTTGGAGGAAGTGAAGAATATTACAGAAGACTGGCTCAGAGGATAAAAAATCATCTGGACGAATCTGTAGAAGTAGTGGACTGTTTTTACTGCCAGGGCAGAATGCCTGTTCAGGTCAGAGAAAGATATGTGAAGGTGCTTACAGAGAATCCTGACGATGCAGATCTTAAAATCAGTATTAAAAACTTTGATGAAGCCCTTTCCCATCCTGATAAAAACGATCTGGAAAATGCCGGAGCCTGGGCAGAATCAGTACTTGACCGTGTTTAACACACGTAAGCCGGCGAAAGATTAAAGTAATTTTATCATAAACAGCGATACTGATCCTTTTCCCGGGAAACTTTTCCGGGAAAAGGATTTTTTATGAAAACCCTTTGCTGAGATGAGAAACCAGAGGAATTAGGCGTATGGTCTTATGCCTCAAGGCATGTCGTTTTATGGAAATTTCAGAATTTATGCAAGAAGTACCATAGACAATGTCATGGCTTTGCCTTAAAATATAATAGTGCCAAGGAGGTGTAAACATGAATTTTAAACAGGCTGACAGACTTAAGAATGTACCCATGTCAAAGACACGAATTATATTTGGCAAATGCCTGGATCTGACAAGGCAAGGTGTGGATATCACGGCTCTGACACTGGGAGAACCTGATTTTGGTACTCCCCAACCGGTAAAGGAAGCATGTAAGGACGCCCTTGACAAGGGATATACAAAATACACTGATAATATAGGTATTCTTCAACTGAGGCAGGCTATATGCGATAAACTTAAAAGAGAAAACAGACTGGATTATTCTTCCGATGAAATACTGGTAACAACAGGAGTTGCCCAGGGTATGTTTGCCGGTATTCTTTCTTTTTTAAATCCCGGAGATGAGATTCTGGTGCCGGATCCGGTATATCTGACATATGCAGCCATACCTGAAATTGCAGGCGCTGTGGTGAAAAAATATCGGCTTCTTGAAGAAAATGACTTTCAGGCGGATATAGATGAAATAGAAAGCCTTATAACCGAAAAAACGAAAATGATAGTAATCGTTTCCCCAAACAATCCCACAGGCAGCGTCCTCAAAAAAGAAAATGTGGAAGCAATAGCTGATACAGCTAAAAAACATGATCTGATAGTACTTGCAGATGAAATATATGAAAGGCTCACATACAGCGATGAGAATCCGCATATCAGTATTGCATCTTTTCCGGGTATGAAAGAAAGAACCATACTGCTCAACGGCCTTTCCAAAAGTATGGCGATGACAGGATGGCGCATCGGATATATAGCTGCCCCAGCCGATATGCTGGAACCAATGAACAGACTGTGCTTTTACATGACGGCAGGCACGACTTCTTTTGCCCAGTATGCGGCAGTAACAGCCTTAAAGGATGAAGACGGTTCGGTGGAGAAAATGCGTCTGCAGTTTAAGACACGCAGAGACTATCTGGTTGCTGAGATAAATAAGATGAAGAATTTCAGCTGTACCATGCCTGACGGAGCATTTTATGTTTTCATGAACATAAAAAAGACAGGGATGACTTCAGATGAATTCTGTGACTATGCCCTGGAAAAATACCGTCTGGCACTGATTCCTGCCGACGCCTTCGGGGACTGCGGTAAAGGTTATGTCAGAATATCCTATGCAGCTTCAATGGAGACATTGCAAAAGGCAGTGGCCAGTCTGAAATTGCTGGATGACCAATTCTAGGAGAACAACATACTCCTAAGATATAAGCATAACATTGTCAGCAACAGCTCTCAGCGATGCGCAGATATATGGACACATCAGATTATAGAAATACGATCAGTCAAAGCTTCAAATAAAAAGAAATTAATGTTAACGGGAGAAAATATATATGATACTTGAACAATATGACAGCGAAAAATGGGGAATCTTAAGGCCTGATCATGTGGCTTCGCCAAAAGACAATTTCCCCCGGACTGTGGTTTTTGAATTTTCACGATATGTTATAGAAGAAACGGTAAAAGCATATGGCGGAGAAAAAGCGGCAAAACTGGTAAGCGTTGCGGGGGATACTCCTGTTTACAGGATAAACTATAAAGGCCACGAACTGGGAATATGCCAGTCGTGGATAGGAGCTGCGGCCTGTGTAAGCAATATGGAAGAGATAGTTGCCATGGGTGCAAAAAAAATTTTTGTATGTGGCGAATGCGGAGTTTTGGATGGTTCTATAGAAGATGCCCATCTTATCATACCCACATCAGCGGTGAGAGACGAGGGTACTAGTTATCACTATCTGCCTGCCTCAGATGAAATTTCTATGGATGGCGAATGTATAGATATAATCGAAGAAGTGTTCAGAGAAAGGCGTCTGCCTTATACCAAAGGAAAAATATGGACCACGGATGCGCCATACAGGGAAACAAGAAGAAAGACGAAGGAACGCCGTCAGCAAGGCTGCATAGCCGTTGATATGGAATGTTCTGCCCTGGCTGCTTTTGCAAAGCTCAGAGACATAAAATACGGACAGTTTGTCTACGCAGCTGACAATCTTGATGCATCAGAATGGCAGCAGAGAGGACTTACAGTGCGTCCGGTATCTGAAAAATTCAGAATATTCAATCTGGCACTTGAATGTGCAAGCCGTATCTGAAAGATTGGCGTAAGCGGAAAGGAAGGCATTATATGAAGAATTTTTATGTGACATATATATTTGAAACTAAAGAAGAGCGGGACGGCTTTCTGGCGGAAGTCAGACGTTATGCAGAAATCAGCCGCAGAGAACCGGGCTGCATAAGATATGATTACTTTTACCCGGTAGATTGGGATAACAGACTCTTTCTATGGGAACAGTGGGAGACAGCTCAGGATCAGAAAGAACACTGCCGGAAAGCTCACTTTGCTCACATAGGCAAGCTTAAAGAAAAATACAAAGCTAAGACTGAGATAATTACTGAAGACAACAACTGAAAAACATATTGCAATCACATGCGATATGTTTTTTAGTGGAATTTTGCATATAGAAAAAAACAAAAAAAAGTATTGAAAAAATATACAAAGTTATGTATAATTATTTTTGTTGTTAGTTTTATGTATAAGTAAGGAAAAGAAAAATGGAAGTATATTTACAAGGAATATGGGTGGCATTGCAAGGCGCCCCCATGACCATAGCTGTCAGTATTTTTGCAGTTATAGTGGGAGCTGTTGTAGGCCTGGGCTTTGCACTTATGAGAAAATCGGAAAAGGTTATACCCAGAGGAATAGCAAAGATATATATAGAGGTGGTAAGAGGAACACCGATGATCGTTCAGGCCCTTATCATGGCATACGGCATACCGTATCTCCTCCAGCATAACAGTATCTGTGAAATAAACTTCAGATGGCCCGTTCTGATTATTCCTGCTATGCTGGTATGCGGACTGAACAGTGCCGCATACATGGCAGAAGTCATCAGAGGAGGAATACAGGCGGTAGATCCCGGTCAGGTTGAGGCGGCTCAGTCGCTGGGAATGAGCAAAAAGCAGATCAACAGATTCATAGTTCTGCCACAGGCTTTCAGAATAGTAATCCCGTCTTTCGGTAACGAATTTGTTACGCTGATCAAGGAAACCGCAGTTCTTTCATATGTTGGAGTTGTAGAAATACTGAGAAGCGCACAGCTGTGGAATGCAGCCAGTTATGAAACATTCCCGGCATATATCGGAGCAGCGGTTGTTTATCTTGCATTGACATACCCGCTGTCAAAAGCTGTAGGAGCGCTTGAAAAATATATGATGAAGGATGGTATGATATGATAAAAGCTACTGGCATTGAGAAAAATTTCGGCGGACTTCATGCCGTAAAGGGTGTAGATATCACTGTAAATGACGGTGAAGTGCTGTGCATTATAGGACCATCCGGTTCAGGCAAAAGTACGTTTTTAAGGTGCCTGAACATGCTTGAAAAGCCCGACTCAGGCACTGTGGAAGTGGATGGCGAGAAGGTGACAGATGATAATATCCAGGCTATGAGAACCAAGATGGCCATGGTATTTCAGAATTTTAATCTGTTTAATCATTTAAGTGTAATGGAAAATATAACTACAGCACCTATACACGTTAAAAAAGAGAGCAAAGATAAGGCAGAGGAAAAAGCAAAAAAACTCCTTAAACTGGTAGGACTGGAAGATAAGGCAGGCACATATCCGAGAAATCTTTCCGGAGGCCAGAAGCAGAGGGTGGCTATTGCCAGGGCTCTTGCAATGGATCCCGAGATTATCCTGTTTGACGAACCTACTTCTGCTTTGGATCCTGAAATGGTGGGAGAGGTTCTTGATGTAATGAAAAAACTGGCCGATGAGGGAATGACCATGCTGGTGGTCACACACGAGATGGGGTTTGCAAGAGAAGTTGCAGATAATGTGATATTCATGGCAGAAGGTCAGGTAGTGGAAAGCGGCAGCGCCCGCCAGATATTTGAAAATCCTTGTCATGAAAGAACCAAAAGCTTTCTTAACAAGGTTCTGTAAAAATGACAGACTCTTTCTTCCTCGATGGTGATACCTGAGAGCATTATTGTAAGAAAGATCTTAATACATCGATCAGAAAAACAAAAATCCCCGGATACATGATTCAGGGGATTTTTGTTTTTCTGTGGATATGGCATGACAATTCATGTATCATATGTTGTATATCTTTGAAACTGTCGGAAAAATGAGGTATAATCATAGAACAGTAATTTTTGCGGAGTTAAATTGTATGAATGTTAAAATGAAAAAAATCACAGCCATTGTAATAACCCTTACGATGCTTTTGGGAATTTCCGGCTGCGGTACAGACAACAGTATTGAAACAGCGTATTCTGCCTCCCTCTCAGATGGGATTCCTCAGTATACAGGCCGGCCTTATGTGGAAATAGAAGACAATGTGCCGGATTTCAGCGAGGATGAACTTTCGAGCCAGCCTTTTGAACATTATGGTGATATGGACAGTCTGGGAAGATGTACGGAGGCGGTCGCCATGCTGTCGCCGGAGCTCATGCCGGATGAGGAAAGAGAAAGTATAGGCCAGATAAAGCCAAGCGGGTGGCATACGGTAAGATATGATGACTTAATATCGGATAAATATCTTTATAACAGGTGTCATCTCATTGGATTTCAGCTGGCAGGCGAAAACGCCAACGAAAAAAATCTCATAACAGGAACACGTTATATGAACGTTGAAGGAATGCTTCCTTTTGAAAATCAGGTGGCTTCTTATATAGAAGATACCGGCAACAGGGTGATGTACAGAGTCACACCGGTATTTGACGGTGATGACCTTGTTGCAAAGGGAGTAGTGATGGAAGCATATTCCCCTGAGGATGACGGCAGAGGCGTATGCTTTGATGTATTTGTATTTAATGTTCAGCCGGGCGTTGTAATAGACTACGCCACAGGAGAAAGCAGTCGTGCAGATGAGAATTCTTCTGAGAAAGACAAGGAAAATTCATCGCAGTCTGTTACCCAGTCCGATCAGCTGTACATACTCAATATAAGTACAGGGAAATTTCATCTTCCGGAATGTTTTAGTGTAAGCAGAATGAAGGAAGAAAACAGAGAGGAGACCAAGACAAGCCGCCAGAGCCTGATAGACATGGGGTATGAGCCCTGCGGCATCTGTAATCCGTAATATGGCAAAACATTCAAATCAGAAACTCAAAATACTTTATCTGATAAAGATAATGGAAGAAAACACAGATGAAAATAACGGACTCACCATGGAAAGCATAATAGACATGCTTAAAAATTACGGTATAGATGCAGAGCGAAAAAGTATTTATGCTGATTTTGAAGCCCTGCGGGATTTCGGTATGGATATTCAAAAGAGACGGGGAAAAGACGTCAGATATCATCTGGTAAGCCGGCTTTTTCAGCTGGCGGAGCTGAAGCTGCTGGTCGATTCTGTACAATCATCTAAATTTATAACACATAAGAAAAGCAACCAGCTTATCAGAAAACTTGAAAGCCTGCTCAGCAGATATGAGGCAGGAGAACTTCAACGTCAGGTGTATGTGGCAAATCGTATAAAGGCGATGAATGAGAGTATCTATTATGCAGTTGACGACATACATAGAGCAATATCTTCGGACAGGCAGATAGCTTTCCGGTATTTTGAATGGAATGCGAAAAAAGAAAAGCAGCTGAGAAAAGACGGAAAGATGTATAAAGTCAGTCCATGGGCGCTTACATGGACAGATGAGAACTATTACATGATTGCATATGATGATGAAGCAGGCATCATAAAACACTACAGGGTAGACAAAATGCTCAGCCTTGCTGTATGCGGTGACAGGCGGCTGGGGGCAGAACTTTTTAAGAATTTTGATATGGCCGTATATTCAAAGAAAACCTTTGGAATGTACGGGGGAAAAGATGAACAGGTGACTTTGATATGCGAAGACACCCTGGCAGGAGTCATAATAGACAGATTCGGTCAGGATGTGATAATGAAGGATAATGGCAGCGGAAGATTCATTGTATCAGTCAGGGTAACGGTAAGTCCTGTGTTTCTGACATGGATAATGAATTTTGGCGGCAGGATAAAAGTGCAGGCACCGCAGTCAGTGATAAAAGAGCTTAAAGAACTGGCAGGAAAGGCAATAGAAGTATATGAAAAAGACTGAAAATAATAAGGATATTATCAGAGCTTTCAGGATATCTCTGCCGGTGATGGCAGGGTATCTTGTTTTAGGCATGGGATTCGGGATAATGTTCAGTACCAAAGGATACGGAGAGGGCTGGGCAGCCTTATCAAGCCTGCTGGTGTATGCAGGATCCCTTCAGTACGTGATGGTGGATCTGATAGCAAAAGGTGCATCACTTATGACTGTTGCAGTGACAGCGCTGATGGTAAACGCCCGTCATCTTTTTTACGGTATATCCATGATAGAAAGATATAAGGGGGCTGGCTGGAAAAAGCCATATCTGATGTTTGCACTGACAGATGAGACATATTCCCTTGTCTGCAGTGACGTTACATCCAATGGCGTAAAAGACAGATACAGGTTCTATTTTTTTCTTTCATTGTTTAATCAGTGTTACTGGATAGCAGGGAGCCTGCTGGGTGCATTTATAGGCGGTGTGATGGAATTCAATTCAGAAGGCATTGATTTTGTTCTGACAGCTCTCTTTGTGACCATATTTACTGAACAGTGGATGAGTACGAAAAATCATAAAGCTGCCGTAACCGGCATATTGTCATCCGCAATCTGCCTCTTTATTTTCGGTGCTGATAAATTTCTGATACCCGCTATGATATGTATAGCCGTGATCATGACTATATTGCGTAGTAAACTTGATGAAAACACAGTTGCTCCGGCTTCTTGTGAACCGGAAAAACAGGAGGTGGGAGACAGTGAATTCTGAACATACAATGCTTATCATAGCAGTTTCGGCTTTGGTCACAATGGCTTTGAGAATCACGCCGTTTATCATATTCGGGAGAGGACAGAAAACTCCGGCATATATAACATATCTTGGCTCAGTGCTGCCATATGCCATAATGGGAATGCTGGTGGTCTTCTGTCTGAAAAATGTCTCTGTCATATCTTTTCCTTTCGGTATTCCCGAGGCATTGTCATGCGTGCTGGTCATCGCTCTTCACGTATGGAAACGCAACACACTTCTTAGTATTACAGGTGGGACCATGTGCTATATGGCACTTATTCAGCTGGTATTCTGACAGATATAAAAGCATTTATCCATTTATCCAATTTTGAAATTTTTTTTCCAAACCCGACGTGATATGATACCTAAAAAGTAGACATTAAAATATAGGACACCTTGATGTATAATAAAAGAGTCAAGGAGTTGAAGAAAAATGGGA
>CASFMJ010000079.1 GCA_949295785.1 uncultured Bacillota bacterium
GTTCTCAAAAACAACTTAAAACCGCTACAATCCTTGTAATTTGAACGATTGTAGCGGTTATCACCAACACATTTTGTCCTATAACCCTATTTTACAATGTTATTGAAAACAGAAACACCAATAGCCTGTGACTACTCTATGGTGTTTATTTCATCAAAAAGTCCCTGCATACGCTTATCCAGTTTGGCGCTTACTTCAGCGCAGGCTTTCAGTTCAAAATTTATCTTTGTGGAAAGAGATTTTCCTTTTTTATATCTCAGCTGATGTTCAAGACTTGCCCAGAAATCCATGGCTACTGTTCTTATCTGTACTTCTACGGGCACGCTTTCACATCCGTTGAGAAGGAAAACCGGTACAGAAAGTACCAGATGCAGGCTTCTGTATCCGTTCTCTTTGGGATTTTCTATGTAATCTTTTTTTGTTATAAGAGAAATATCATTTTGCTCCATAAGCATATCTGCTATGGCATATACATCGTCAATAAAATTGCAGACCACTCTTATACCTGCAATATCCATGATATTTTCTCTGGCTGATTCTATAGATATCTCTTTACCGTAGCGAATGAGCTTTTCTTCGATGCTTTCAGGAGACTTGAGCCTCCTCTCCATGTGATGTATAGGATTATAATCGTGACGTACAGCAAAATCCTCACTTAATATTTCAATCTTGGTCCTGACCTCTTTTATGGCAGCCCTGTATGCGTGCCTGAATCTTTCAAAGCTGGGACTGTCTGCAAGGTGCATTATATCTGACACTGAAATATACCCCCAAATAGATATTTACATAACAATTATACTCGATTATAATTTAAAAAGAAAGGGATTTCACATGAAAAACACATTACTGGGGAATACGGGACTTACAGTAAGCCGTATAGGAATGGGCGTTCTGCCTATAGGTCCCAATCAGAGAAACATGCCTTTGGGTCAGGGGGCAGATGTAATAAGATATGCTCTGGAGAACGGAATAAATTTCATAGATACAGCACAATATTACAGAACTTATCCGTATATAAGAAAAGCGCTGAGAAAGATGGAATCATCCAATGCAGCGGCACATCCTGTCATATGTTCAAAGAGCCTGTGCCATGACAGAAAAGGTATGCAGGAAGCTGTAGAAGAAGCTCGAATTGCAATGGATATTGATGTGATAGATATTTTTTTGCTGCATGAAGTAAGGACCGGCCAATTCTCTCTTAGAAAAGGAGCATGGGACTATCTCAATGAGGCAAAAGCAAAAGGTCTGGTCAAGGCAATAGGAGTTTCCACTCACAATGTAGACGTTACTGAAGACATGGCTAAGGAACAGTCATGTGATGTGGTATTTCCTATTATAAACTATACAGGACTGGGGATAAGAAACGGAGAGGTACCGGGTACGGCGGCAGAAATGGAAAAAGCTGTTTCTTTGTGTCATCAGGCAGGTAAAGGCATTTTCTCAATGAAAGCTTTTGGTGGAGGAAATCTGACATTGTCATATCAGAAGGCTCTTGGATATGTATTGTCGAAAGAATATATAGATTCTACAATGATCGGCTTTTCATCAGAAAAAGAAATAGATGATGCAATAGATTTCATGGAAGGGAGAATGCCTTCAGACTATAATCCGGATGTTTCAGCTAAAAAGATGTGGATAGAAGAAAGTGACTGTGAAGGCTGTGGAAATTGTATAAAGGCATGTCAGTCAGGAGCAGTATCATATAATGAAAGAGGACTTGCATGTATCGATGAAAGTATATGTCTGACATGCGGATATTGTGCAGCGGCATGTCCGGTAAGAGCCATAATAATGCTGTAATTTTTAAAAATATTGCGGTACCGATATATTATGTGTAAAATTATTAGATAGCAGGAGTTAGTTTATGGACAAAAAAGCATTTACTGTAATCATTTCAGTATTGGTAATTGTTGCAACCGCAACCATGGCGTTTGCAGGGACATCCACCATATCAAAATATACGGGAAAGGGATACAGCCACGACAAAAGATTTGAAGATGCCGTAATTGTCAATGCCATAGATGTATCTCAATATCAGGGAAACATAGATTGGACAAAAGTAAAGGCTGACGGCATAGATTTTGCCATTATAAGAGTAGGCGGAAGAGGATATTCCGAAAGCGGAAGACTATATTTCGACGACTACTACAAGAAAAATATAGAGGGGGCAAAAAAGGCGGGTATAGCAATTGGAATATACTATTTTTCCCAGGCAAAAACAGAAAAGGAAGCACAGGAAGAGGTGCGGCACTGCTTGGAACTGCTTGGTAAATATGATATAAAGCTGCCAATCTTCATGGATTATGAAAAGGCAGGTAACCCGGGACGAATAGCAAATCTGAGTAAAGCTCAGCGGACTAAAAATGCAAAAGCATTTTGTGAAGGAATAGAGTCTGCCGGTTATAATGCAGGAGTTTATTCGAATCTTCTTTTTCTTGAAAACTCTATAGACGGGAAAAATCTGAGCAGCCTTTATACAATATGGGCAGCCCAGTACAACGACACATGTGACTTTCAGTCTAAATATCAGATATGGCAATATTCTTCAGACGGGAAAGTTTCAGGTATAAACAGCCGAGTAGACTGTAATTTCTGGTACATACAGAAAAATCCCGAAGCCTCACAGGAGAAATCTCTTGCAAACTGTGATGTGAAAGTAGAGGACATGCTTTACACCGGTACAAAAAATTATCAGCCTGAAGTAAAGGTTACATATAACGGCAAGACTCTCACTGAAGGTAAGGATTATAAAGTGGCTTATGTAAATAATCGCAATATGGGAACAGCATATGCTTATGTAACCGGATGGGGAGAATATGCCGATTATAATCTCCAGCCCTTTAAGATAGCTGAATCTTCCGGAACTGACGAATCTGCGGGAGTCGAAAGTGACGTGTATAAAACAGGAGAATATATAACGGGGGTGGTTCCCGGTACAGATATAAAAACATTTAAAGGCAATATAAAAATCCATACAGAAGGCTATACATATAAGATAACAGATTCTGCCGGCAAAGAAGTCAAAGACGGCATAATAGGAACCGGATACAGAATGACGTTATATAACAGCAGTGGAAAGAAAACAGGAGAATCCATAATTGTATGCAGAGGAGACTGTGACGGCGATGGGAAATGCGGGCTGTCAGATCTTGTCAAACTCAGAAAACATATAATGGAACTGGATCGTTACTATGGTGCGGCTCAGATGGGGCTTGATGTTAATGAAGATGAAAAAGTCAGCCTTGCAGATCTGATACTTGTCAGGAAGCATATAATGGGATTAAGTATTATAAAATAAATCGTATATTGTTGAAGCAATTGGAAGGTAATTATGAAGAAAAGAATATTTGTATTAATGATGATATTTATTGTTGCTCTTGGAATGTTTCCTGCAGATAAGGGAATTGCTGCCAGTGTAAAAGCTTCACTTTCAGGCGGCTCGTGTAAGGTGGGAAAAAGTGTGACGGTCACCCTCACATATTCAGGTTCCACATTCGGCGCTGCAAAAGCAAGTCTAAGTTACGATTCTTCCCTGCTGGAACTTACCGGAAAAGGCGGAGCAATCACAACGGTGAACGGAAACAGTTATCTGCTTGAAGCCATGGGATCGTCAACCATGACTGCCACATTTACATTCAGAGCCAAGGCAGCAGGTCAGGCTTCAGTGTCAGTTGCCACTATCGAAGGGGAGACTCTGGATGACGGAGCCTTTTCATGCGGAACAGTGGCCACAACAGTGAAAATATCTGCAGATTCGGGAACCTCAGGATCTTCAGGCTCTTCTGGATCATCAGGAACTTCAGGCTCATCCGGAAATTCAGGCTCATCTTCATCATCTTCTTCCACATCAAAGCAGCCTTCGACTACCAATGGAAGAGGTGATTTTACAGACACATCTTTAGGTGTGCCTGAAGATAAGGATGATAAGAAGGAAAGCGAAGAGGATCCGTCAGAGAAACCAGATGAAATTATTGTGACAGTTAATGACAAAACATTTATTATTGTAGAAAAACTTACAGAAAAAGAACTGCCGGAAGGCTTTTCCACTGCTGACTCTAAATATGGAGAGTATGAATGGCCCGTACAGATTGCCAAAAGTGAAGAAAGCCAGTATACACTTATTCTTCTGAAAAATAAAGATACCGGTGATGAGGAATGGTTTCTGTATGACGAAGAGTCCGGCAAGATAAGATCTGAAATATCAATCAGTGTCAGTGAAGCTTTAGAATATGAAAAGTTATCTGCTGCTGAAAAAGAAAAAAATGATGATAAGAATTTCAATTTTTTTATAATAATTGCCGCTGTACTTGGCGTTTTTGTTGTATGTGAAACAGGATATATATTATATGATAAGATAATAAAACAAAAAAAACACAGCAGGTAAGAATAACTGATTGATTTAAAATGTATATTTATAAGATAAAAGCCCTGGTTAATGTTGAACCGACCCCCAAAAGTTAGACCTAAATATCTAACAGATGGGAGGTCGGTTTTTTCATGGCAAAATATAGTTTTAAATTTAAGA
>CASFMJ010000080.1 GCA_949295785.1 uncultured Bacillota bacterium
CTTCTTTCATCCAGACTATACTGTCGGCTTCGGAGTTTCACCGAATCATGCCTTGCGGCTCGTGGGCTTTACCACCGGTAGGGACTTTCACCCTGCCCTGAAGATTTATTAAGTTTACAAGGATAAGTCTACTCGCCTTATTTATGATTGTCAAGGGTAATTTTAATAGACAGAAAAGGGGGAATATATTATTTAGATCTTAAACGTTATAAGGGATGTTTTAGATAATTATTGGAGATATTCCTTGGTAGCAATATATAAAATTAAGCTTGTCAAACTTACGACAAAAAACATACATTTATAGTTTTGCAAAATAATGAATGATAATAATGTTATAAAAGACTTTTGTAAACAAAATAGAATTTTATTTTGTTAGATGATATAATTATGCCACATATAAATGTAAGACGAAAGAGAGATATGACGTATGGCTTCTGTAACTAAAAGAATAAAACAAATTTCGCAACCACGAGGCGGATATATTAAGCCAGGTGAATTTGAGAAGATGGAATTTACAGATAATGAGATTTTGAAAGAAGAAAACATCCATAGCAGTTTAGTTGGACTTGCTGTTGATTATTTAACAAGATTTATGTTGGGCACTCCATCAGAGGAAGCTTTTAAAATTTCACTTATTGGATCTAGAATAATAGGTGAAGAAAGAAAAGCCTATAATATGTTGAAATCAATAAAGGGATTGGATAAGTTATCTATTTACTACGCATGCAAGCTGGTGGGGTATGATGTTTGTTTTAGAGCAGGATCAGAGGCATATAAAAAAGTAGATGATATAGAACCCGATACTGATACAATTAATAATATAAAAGTAATGGTTAGCAGAAGTATTTTATTTTTTAATAAGTATGGCCCAATAATTAAAGAAGGTTTTACTTTTGAAGGAGGATACACTAATGTTATTAATTCTGGAGATGGAGATTTTCTAACAGAAGACACTTTATGGGATTTTAAAGTGAGCAAAAGGGGGCCAACCTCTGCCCACACATTACAATTGTTGACATATTATATTATGGGCGTACATTCTATCTATGATGAATTTAAGTCAATAAAGAAATTAGGCATTTTCAACCCTAGAATTAATTGCGTATATGTAAAAAGTATATCAAAAATTCCTCAAGAAATAATAGATAAAGTTTCAACGGATGTAATAGGATATGAAGATAACCCAGCAAACTATAAACCACAAAATAGACATAAACTAATGCAAAGTGTTGATATGATTCCGATGGCAGAAATAATGAGAGAATTGTCTTGCTCAAGATATATGGTAATGAAATTTTATTCTCAAAATAATTTGCCATTAGTTAAAATGAAAAATAAATATTATATTAATAAGCATGATTTAATTAATTGGCGAGAACAAATGGAAAAAGAAAGAAAAGAACAAGCAAAAATTGTATTGCTTATTGGAATTATACCTATCGTGTTCATAATGTTTTTATTATTTTTACAGTTATAAAGTAATACTTAATCAATAAATTTGGATATAATTTAAATGTTGCATTGCGGTTGCTTGATTATTTTATAATTTTCACATCTTTGTTTTGAATAAAATGATAAGCTGTAAAAATTATTATTTTTATATAATGCAAATGCTTATCCAAGCATATTGTTATTGCTCCTATTCTTGCGAATCGTAATCATTTCCAGAATATTTAAATAGTGCTGATACTTGTGTGTTTTCAGACAGCGATTGCTCTAATGATATACTTTAATGTGATTATTTTAAATATATCATTGCCATTTTTACATATTCACTTTGTTTCTCAATTCATGCTTTCTGTATTTAATAACTGGACTTATTTTGCATTGTTGCCTGATACTACGGTATAATGTATGATAAAATCAGCGCAGAGGAATGAGGCAAAACTATGAAAGAAAAGTATGAAACAATAATAGTGGGAGCAGGTCCTGCAGGTCTTGCAGCGGCACTGACTTTAAACAAACTGGGCAGGACAGACGTTCTTGTGCTCGAAAGGTATAGCTTTCCCCGGTATAAGTGCTGCGCCGGCTATATGACACATAAGACAAAAAAAGAATATGAGCTGTTTGGACTTGACACAGACGATATACATTATTCACTTATAAAAGATTTTAACATTTTTTACAGATTGAAGAATAGGCAGACTATCGTAAATAAATTTCTTTATACTAATAGAAAAATAGACAGAGTGGAGCTTGATAACGCATTTTTCGATACTGCAAAAGAAAGTGGTGTGCAAGTATCTGAAAACACAAACATTATCAGCCACTGCCCGGAAGAAAAATACATAATAGTTTCCGGCCGGCAGAAGATAAGTTATGACAACATTGTATTTGCAGACGGAACAGAAGGGTACGGAAGCCGTTACCAAAGGCTTTCTGCAAAAAATATAGCAATGCAGCTTGTGTTTCCATGCCTTAAGGAAGAAGAAATACAGATACACTTCGGCATAACAGAAAAAGGCTATGGCTGGTTCAGTTCCTTTGGAGGAACAGCAAATCTTGGCCTTACCGATATATATGATCCTGCAAAAGACTATGGCCGGATATTCAGAGAATTTATGGACAAGCTGAATATACAGGCAGATATGAAAGAACTGAAAGGTGCCTTTACACCTATAGGAACTGCTGTCCCAATAATGGATGGCAATATGTATTTTGCAGGTGATGCAGTAGGTGCCTGCGATCCTCTTACGCTGTCAGGGTTAAGATACGCTCTTGCAAGCGGACGTATGTGTGCAAAAGCCATTGCGGAAGAAGATGACAGCATATATCTGAAATATGTAAGGCGATTGAAAATAAGGTTTGTTATCATGAAGACCATGATGAAGATATTTTACCTTAAACCGGTGCAGTTTTGTGTTTTTAATATAGGCTGCCGCTTTTTCGGAGGAATTATCGCTGCGGTATTCAACAATTTCTTTGTGAATAAAAAATAATGGTTTGGCATGGAGTACCCCTGCCGTTTACATCAAAATCAGGACTTATCCAGCCGGAAGGAATATATCTTTTATCCCGGCAAAAGAATATATTCTTTTAAGCTGTAACACAAGGAGGATTTATCCTTACAGGTCTCTTGTTTGAAATGGCTCAAAGCTTGAAAAACAAGAGATTTTTTGATATAATAATAATTCAACCGAAACGGCGACATGTGCAAAAAATATTCGCCCGGCCGGACCATATTAAGAAAAGGAGTGAGACTTATGATACAGCTTGACAGTATCAAAACGGCCCTTCCCGAAATGAAGGATACACTTAAAGAAGTCGGTGACTCTCTTTGACCTGGCTAAACTTAAAAGTGAACTGGACAGGGCAGACAGAGAAATAGAACAGGAAGACTTCTGGAACAATCCGGAATATGCGCAGAAAGTCATGAAAGAGAAGAAATCTATGGAAAATACCATAGAAACTTTTGAAGGACTCGAAAATAACCTTAACGACATAGAAGAACTGATTGAAATGGCGGAAGCAGAAGATGACGAAACCATGGCTCCCGACATCCTCGCAATGTTTGATACGCTTAAAGAGGACCTTGACAATATGCGTATCAGGACGCTTCTTACCGGAAAGTACGACAGCTGCGGGGCAATCATATCAATACACGCAGGAACAGGCGGAGTGGATGCCATGGACTGGGCATCAATGCTGCTTAGAATGTACACCAGGTGGTGTGAAAAGAAGGGGTATTCGGTAAAGATGATAGACCTTCAGGATGATACCGAAGCCGGCATAAAAAGCGCCACATTGATGGTGGAAGGTGAGAATGCCTACGGTTATCTTAAAAATGAAAAAGGCGTACACAGACTGGTGAGAATATCACCGTTCAATGCGGCTGGAAAAAGACAGACATCCTTTGCACAGCTTGAGGTGGTTCCTGAAATAGAAGAAGATCTTTCGGTGGAGATAGACCCGGAAGATCTGAGAATAGACACCTACAGGAGCAGCGGAGCCGGAGGTCAGCACGTAAACAAGACCGACTCGGCCATAAGGATAACTCACCTGCCGACTAATATAGTTGTAACATGCCAGAATGAGCGAAGCCAGCATCAGAACAAAGAGATGGCCATGAAGATACTCATGTCCAAGCTGGCGGAGCTTAAAGAGCAGGAACATAAGGAAAACCTCAGGGAGCTGAAGGGAGACTATTCCATGAACACCTGGGGGTCTCAGATCAGATCGTACGTGTTCCAGCCATACACTATGGTCAAAGACCACAGAACCGGTGCAGAGACAGTCAATGTAAATGCCGTGATGGACGGCGATCTGGATTACTTTATAAACGAAAAACTGAAAGCTAAGGATTAAACATGGATATACTGAAGAAAATTGCCGCCGAATTCAATCTGAAAACGGCACAGGTAGAAAATACCGTAAATCTTATAGACGAGGGAAACACTATTCCCTTTATCGCCCGTTACAGAAAAGAAGTGACCGGAGGACTCAGCGACACTGTGCTTCGTGATATGGACGAAAGACTCAGATACCTGAGAAATCTGGAAGAAAGAAAAGAAGAAGTCATAAGACTTATAGAAGAACAGGGCAAACTGACAGATGAACTAAAAGAAGAGATAGAAAAAGCCGAAGTGCTGCAGAGAGTAGAAGACCTCTATAAACCTTTCAAGCAGAAAAAGGCAACCAGAGCGTCTAAAGCAAAAGAAAAGGGTCTTGAACCTCTTGCCATGATAGTATGGGCACAGCTTAAAACACAAGGAGATCCCTTAGACGATGCAGCAGGCTTTGTGAACCCTGAAAAGGAAGTGGCAAGCCCGGAAGAGGCCATGGCCGGCGCGCTGGATATAATCGCAGAGACCATAGCCGATGACCCTGATATAACAAAGGCAGTGAGAGAAAAAACCTTTGAGACAGGTCTCATTGCTACAGAAGCCCAGGATCCGGAAGAAAAGACTGTCTATGACATGTATTACGATAAGACAGAAGCTCTGTGCAAAATCCCAAACCACCGGGTGCTGGCTGTAAACAGAGGAGAAAAAGAAAAGAAGCTTAAAGTAAAGGTCAATGTGGATACAGAAAAGATTCATCAGCTGATAGCAGATACGGTGATAACCAACGAAAAATCAATTTTCAGACAGCTGCTTGAGGATACCATAGATGACGCATATAAGAGGCTCATGGCTCCCTCCATAGAAAGAGAAATGAGAAACCTGCTTACGGAGAGAGCAGAAACAGAAGCAATAAAAATCTTCGGAAAGAATACAGAAAATCTCCTTATGGTGCCTCCTGTAAGGGATAAGAATGTTCTGAGTATTGACCCCGGATACAGAACCGGATGTAAGGTGGCTGTGCTGGACGGAACAGGAAAGCTGAGGGCGTATACCACAGTATATCCCACCCAGCCTAAAAACGATATACAGGGGACAGAAGCCGTACTGAAAAAGCTTGTTGATAAATATAATATTGACATAATTGTCATAGGAAACGGCACTGCATCCAGAGAAACAGAAGAAGTGGTAGCAGGCTTTATAAAGAAAAACAACCTGCCTGTGCAGTATACCATAGTAAACGAGGCCGGAGCGTCAGTGTACTCCGCTTCAAAACTTGCTGCAGAAGAATATCCGGATCTTGATGTGACCACAAGAGGCGCCATGTCCCTTGGCCGGAGGCTTCAGGATCCGCTGGCAGAACTGGTGAAAATAGACCCCAGAAGCATTGGAGTGGGCCAGTACCAGCATGATATGAACCAGAAACAGCTTACCGAAGCGCTTACCAACGTGGTGGAAGACTGCGTCAACAGAGTAGGCGTAGATCTTAACACGGCCTCCCCCTCGCTGCTTTCATATATAGCAGGAATAAATACGGCAATAGCTAAGAATATAGTTGCTTACAGGGAAGAAAACGGCAGATTTACTGATAGAAGCCAGCTGATGAAAGTTCCCAAACTGGGAGAAAAAGCGTTTAAACAGTGCGCCGGATTTCTGAGAATAAGCGAAGGAAAGGAACCTCTCGACGCCACATCCGTACACCCGGAATCATATAATGCGGCAAGGGCCATGATGGAAAAACTTGATATAGACCCTGCGGCTATTTCTGAAGGCGGAGACAGGCAGATTGAAGAAAAAATCAAAAAAGCCTATCCCGGCAAATCTCTCGGAAAAAGTATAGCTATGATGGCAGAGGAACTTTCTGTAGGAGAAATGACGCTGGCCGATATAATCGAAGAACTTAAAAAACCGGCAAGAGACCCGAGAGAAGATGCTCCCCCTGTAGTGTTCAGAAATGACGTTAAAAGCTTTGAAGATCTTAAAATAGATATGGAACTTACAGGTACAGTGAGAAACGTGGTGGATTTCGGCGCCTTTGTAGACATCGGAGTAAAAAATGACGGTCTGGTGCATATATCGCAGATGAGCGATAAGTATGTAAAACACCCCATGGATGTGGTCTCCGTAGGTGATACTGTAAAGGTAAAGATAATTTCCATAGATCCGGAAAAACAGAAGATAGGCCTTTCTATGAAACTGTAAAAGGAGAAAAATGATAGATTCAATAATATTTGATTTTGACGGTACTCTGATAAATACCAATGATGTGATAATCGAAGCATGGCAGCATACATACAGATATTATGGAATGGACGAGCCGCCCATAGAGCATATAACAGGATGTTTCGGAGAACCGCTGCTTATTACGATGGCAAGAGAATTTCCGGATGTAGACCCTGAAGAAAGCGCACAGGTTTACAGAAACCGTCAAAACGAAAAAGCCGAAGAACTTGTATCGCTGTTTGACGATATACCGGAGCTGCTCCAGGCTCTGAAAAGGAAAAATTATAAGCTGGGAATAGTGACATCCAGGACCAGAGAATCCACCCTGAGGTATCTGGAACGTTTTGGTATAGAAAGATATTTTGACGGCATAGTCACCTGTGACGATACCCACAAGCACAAACCCGATCCTGAACCTGTGCTTTCAGGCCTTGAAAAGCTTGGGACAGATGCCGAAAAAGCACTGATGATCGGTGACAGCTCTTTTGATATGAAAAGCGCCAACAATGCAGGAGTCAAGACAGTTCTCGTTGGCTGGAGAGTGGCTGCGGCCAACGAAAATATAGGTGAATGCACCGTAAATTATTCCATAGACGAGCCGATGGATCTGATGGAGATCCTTGAGAAAATGTGATGCTGAACATATTTTACGGCAGAGAAAATCTGGACAAAGAAAAATTCATATTTGAAAACGTGGGGAAAAGGGCACTTATAATGGTGCCGGACCAGTACACCATGGAGGCGGAAAGACAGGCTTTCCGCCATCTTGACGTGTCATCCCTCATGGATGTGGAAATCGTATCTCCTTCCGGACTGGGCTCATATATACTCAATGAGCTGGGAGGAAGCAAAAGAACTTTTATAAACAAATACGGAAGACATATGGTACTCTATCAGAATGCCGTGAAGCTGAGAGATAAACTTCAGGTATTCAGAGGGATGGAGACAAAAACATCTTTTATAAATTCCGTCAATGACTTTATTTCTGAAATGAAACAGTATGACTGCGGACCGGAAGAACTTGCCCGGATGGCCGGTAAACTGGACGAAAACTCTTATACCGCAAGAAAGCTGATGGATATATATGCGCTTTTCTCTCAGTACGAGAAGAGCATAGAAGGCAGCTATACCGATTCGGAAGACCGTATTAACCTTTATCTGGACAAGATAAGCAAGTCACAGCTGATAAAAGGCAATGAGATATGGGTATACGGTTTTGACAGCTTTGCACCCAAGACCATGGCTCTGCTGACACAGCTTATGGCTCATGCGGCAGATGTAAATCTTGTTCTCACATGGGATGACAGAGGAAGGGACAGGGAACTGTTTGAACTTACCGGAATTGTGATGGCCAACGCAGAAAAGGCGGCTGATTCGCTGGGAATAGCATGCAGGCGGCAGCCTGTCCCCCGTACCTATGAGTATGATGACAGGATAAAAGCCGTAAAGCATATAGAAAAAGAACTCTATTCCTTCCCGCCGGCTAAGACCTTCCATGACGAGGGAATTACCCTTACAGAAGCGGCAGGAATATATAATGAAGCCGAAAGCGCTGCTGCATATGTATTACATCTTGTAAGAGATAAGGGGCTTAGATACAGAGACATAAGGCTTATATACAATGATCTTGAAAACAGAGGACCGATAATAGAAAGAGTTTTCGATGAATACGGAATACCCCTGTTTTCTGACACAAAGCGGGATATAATGTCAAGTCCTGTTATAAAATATATTACATCGTTATTAGACGTTGTAATTGAAAAATACAGAACCGATACCATATTTGCAATGCTCAAATCGGGATTTAACGATTTTGACAGCGATCAGCTGGCAGACCTGGAAAACTATGCCGTAAAGTATAAGATAAAAGGAACCATGTGGAAAAAACCTTTCCGCAGAGGGAAAAAAGAATACGGAGAAGAAGGACTGGAAAGAATCAACTTACTAAGAGAAAAGGCCATAAGCGCCCCCTCAGTTCTGGAAGAATCGTTTAAAGAAAAGACTACCGGAGATTTCCTGAAAAAGTTTTATGACTGCCTGAGCCGGAATCTTGATATGGAAGAACACATAGATGAGCTGATATCTGCACAGGAGGAAACCGGCATGACGGAGCTGGCCGATGAGACGGCCAGAATCTGGGACAGTCTTATGGGAATACTTGATCAGATATATGAGATTATGGGAGAAGAATCCTTTGAAGCAGAAACTTTCAGAGATATCCTTTATGCAGGCCTTTCCCAGGTTGAAATCGGACTCCTGCCTCCGTCAGAAGACGGCCTGATACTGGGTAATATACAGAGAAGCCGGGGCAGAAGAGTAAAAGCCCTTATCGTGATGGGTTTAAACGAAAATATCCTTCCTCAGGAGAGGCCTACACAGGGACTGTTCTCGGCAGAAGAGCGGGAAATGTTCAGACAGGACGGAAAAGAACTCTGCAAGGTTGATTCCATACGTTTTATAGAGGAAAGAATGGCCATATACAGAAACCTTTCTTCACCATCTCATTATCTGTGGATGAGCTGCAGTCTGACAGATGAAGAAGGCAACCAGATGAAGCCTTCCTCCATCTTTCTCAAGGTGAAAGAACTTTTCCCGGATGCAGAGATAAAAAAAGATGTCATAAACAGCGGTGATGATCACAGTCTCATAAGCAGCAGGGCAGGAGGCATGAGGCATATAAGCAGAAAGCTTCTTGAAACGCAGGAGGGACAGGAAGAAAAAGGACTGGACCCCAAATGGGCGGAAGCTGTTGCATGGCTTATGAACAATGACCCCGACGCCGCCGGCAGGATAAAACGAAGCATAGGATTCACAAACCGGCAGGAACCCCTTGGCATGGAGCGCGCTATGGCTCTGTTCGGAAGACAGGGAGAAGAACAGCTGATTCTCAGTCCTTCCAGACTGGAAGGTTTCGTGCGGTGCCCGTTTTCCCATATGATAACTTACGGACTTAAACCCGAAGAAAGACGCGTGTTTGAAGCTGCTCCAAGGGAAATAGGGGATATATATCATCAGTGCCTTATGAAGATGACAAACCACCTTACAAAGGAAGGAATCAATGTGACCGATCCGGAATCTCCGTGGATGACCGTGACCCGCAGGCAGTGTGATGAAATTGTAAAAAAAGAAATAGACCAAATATCTGCAATATACAGAGAAGGTCTTTTTCAGTCAGGCAGTGTGGAAGAATACAGACGCCGCCGGATAGCGGATATATGCTCACTGGTATGCTGGACAGTGATACAGCAGGTAAGAGCAGGACACATATCAAAGATAATGCCGGAAGCTACCTTTGGCAGAAAAGGCCAGCTGCCGCCGCTGGAAGTTAAGACAGCAGACTCCGAGATATATATAGAGGGCACCATAGACAGAATAGATTATCTGGAGAACGGAACCGTTAAGATAGTCGATTATAAGACAGGCAACGAAAGGTTTGATGCCGATGAAGCAGCAGCAGGATACAGGCTGCAGCTGATGATGTATCTTAAGGCTGCGTGCGGAAGCGGTAAAAAGCCGGCAGGTGTGTTCTATTTCAGGATAAAGGAACCTTCAGTAGATTTTTCCGGAAAAGAAAATGATATGGAGTATCTTGAAAAAGAAATCAGAAAATCATTCAAGCTTGACGGTATAATGGTAGACGATCCGCAGGTAATAAGGGACATTGCAGGAGAGTTTGAAGGTTTCTCGGAGATTGTTCCCATAAAGGCAAAAGCAGAAGATGTGACCAATACGGGTAAAAACGGTATAATGTCCCGGGATGATTTTGCCATCCTTCAGAAAGCTATTGCCGATAAGATAACAGAAGCCTGCCGTGATCTGGCAGAAGGCAGAATAGACATACACCCAATGAAGACCAAAGACAGGTCAGCATGCACATATTGCCGCTATAAGGGTATATGCAGGTTCGATACTGTGTTTGAAGGGTGCAGCTATAATATAGTCAGGAGCAGGTGACATACCGGAGGATTGAGTGCTCCGGACTTGCAGAAGTGACAGGACATATGTCCGGAAAGGAAAGGCTATGTTTGAGACACAGAATCTTATAATAAGAAAATCCGTCTGGGAAGACCTGGATGATTTTTACAGATGGGAACTTATGCCAGAAGTCACGGAATTTTTCAGTATCCGTGATAACCAGACCAGGGAAGATGTTACAAGAAAATTCATAGAAGATGATGAAAATCCTAAAGCGGAGCAATTTACCATAATGCTGAAGAAAGGCGGTGAGGCTGTTCCCGCAGGCCGACTGATTCTGGCTGATATTGAAGAAGGCTGGAAAGCAGAGCTGTGGCGTATCTACATCGCTGACACAGGGTTAAGAGGCCGGGGCTACGGAAAAGAAGCGATGCTTTTTGCCATGGATTACTGCTTCAGAAAGCTGAAACTTAAGAGACTGTATCTTGATCACTACACAGGAAACCCGGCAGCTCATCTTTATCTTTCCCTGGGATTCCAATATGAAGGAATATTGAGAAAAAACTGTCGTAAAAACGGCATACTTTATGACGTGCATCTGATGTCCATGCTCAGCGGCGAGTATGAGAAAAGGTACGGAGCCGGGGAGAAAATCTGCCGCTGTATTTCCGATTGAAGATTTACCTGAACATCTGTAATATCACAATTCCCAAATACCTAAATTATCCACTTTTTGGACTTGTTAAATCGTCAGAAATTAGGTAAAATAAAAGTTAATATATATCATCGCAACATGGCTTTCGGGCCATGGATTTGTATTGCCGTCAAAGGGTAAAAATACACAAAGACCGCTAAGATGAAAAACCAGAAACAAAATAATAAGGGGGAAATAACAATGTCAAATATTCCTACACCTCATATAGAAGCTAAAGCAGGCGATTTTGCCGAAACCGTGCTTATGCCGGGAGATCCTTTAAGAGCAAAGTTTATTGCAGAGACTTTTCTTGAAAATGCAAAACTGGTAAACAATGTAAGAGGTATCCAGGGGTACACAGGAACATATAAAGGAAAGCGTGTTTCAGTCATGGCTTCAGGCATGGGAATGCCTTCCATGGCCATTTATTCCTATGAGCTTTTCAATTTTTATGATGTGAAAAATATAATCCGTGTAGGTACGGCCGGAGTGGTGGACCCTTCACTTAAGGTCAGAGATGTGGTCATAGGTATGGGTGCATGCACCAACTCCAATTTTGCGGCTCAGTTTGACCTGCCGGGAACATTTGCTCCCATATGTTCATACGACCTGATGAAAAAAGCTGTAGAAGCTGCTGAAAAACTGGGGATAGAACCAAAGATAGGAAATATCTACTCTTCAGATGTATTTTATGATGATGCTGCCAGTCTGTCCAAGTGGCAGAAAATGGGCGTTCTTGCCACAGAAATGGAAGCGGCTGCTCTTTACATGAATGCTGCCAGAGCAGGCAAAAATGCCCTGGCCATATGTACTATTTCTGACAATCCGTTTACAGGAGAGGCGACTACGCCTGAGGAAAGACAGCTGACATTTACCTCCATGATGGAAATAGCACTTGAGATTGCATAAAATTATCTAAAAGACGCATAAAAGACAAGGAGAAGATATAAAATGGAAAACAGATACCCGAGAGTGGAAATAAATCTGGCACACCTGCAGCATAATGTTTCGAGGATAGTGGAAAGATGCGGAAGTTACGGGATACAGGTTGCCGGAGTCATCAAAGGAGCAACAGGCCATCCTGAGGTTGCAAAAGCCTTTGATAGAGGAGGCGCTGCCTTCATAGCATCTTCAAGACTGGAGCAGATAGAAGATGCCATAAACGCCGGCATAGAAAAGCCCATGATGCTCATAAGGATACCTATGCTAAGCGAAGTGAAGGATGTAATAAGGCTTGCTGATATCAGTCTTAACAGCGAGTTTGAAGTCATAAAGGCTCTCAATGAAGAAGCAAAGCGACAGGGCAAACTGCACAAGGTCATTCTTATGGCTGATCTGGGAGATCTTCGTGAAGGTTTCTGGGACAAGAAAGAAATGATTGATGTAGCCGAATACATAGAAAATAAAATGATAAATATACAGCTGGTGGGAGTAGGAACAAATCTGGGATGTTACGGTTCTATCTCGCCAACCGCTGATAAACTTCAGGAACTTGTGGATCTGGCAGAAGCCATTGAAGAAAGACTGGGCAGAGAACTGGAATACATATCCGGCGGCGCAACCAGCAGCCTCATGAGAATATGGGACAAGGATATTCCTAAAAGAATAAATATGCTGAGGATTGGCGAAGGCATACTTCTGGCCAGAGATCTGGACGTATTCTACGGATATGATATGTCAGAGCTGTATCAGGACGTTTTCAGGCTGAAAGCAGAAGTGATTGAAGTAAAGACAAAGCCGTCATATCCGGTAGGCACCATTGCAATAGATGCCTTCGGACATACCCCGGAATATGTAGACAGAGGCATGAGAAAAAGAGCCCTTCTTGCTATGGGAAAAGTAGATTACGGTGATCCGTCAGAACTTTTGCCGTTAGAAGAAGGGATAGAGATACTTGGGGCTTCCAGTGATCATACGATAGTCGATATAGAAGATGCTGCAAGAGACTTCAAAGTCGGCGATGTTATGTCCTTTGACATATGTTATGCCACCATCGTGTATCTGACCAACTGCAGAAATGTGAATATAGCATTTGTGTAGACGATGTTGTTTTTTAAAGAAAATGGGATTTTAAAATATACCGGAGAAGAATTTTGAATGCTGTTATATTTTCATGCAGTTCCCTTGCGCTTCATGTAAAAGCAGCTCAGGAAAAGTGTAAAACGGCGTTTCCTGTTGTATGGCTTGACAGAAAGCTGCATGCAGAACCGCTAAAAATGAGAGAAAGTATAAAAGAAAAACTGAAAGATATTACGGAAGGTACTGACACTGTTCTTGTCGCTATGGGATTGTGCGGAGGGTCTCTGTCAGATATAGTTTTTCCTGTAAGGACGGTTATACCCAATGTGGATGATTGTATAACACTGCTGCTCCATAAAGATAACAATCCTGCCTTCAACCTTAAAGAACCCATGCATTTTTACATGAGAGACACTATGCGAATAAAGCCTTTACTGACTGATCTGGTAAGAAGATATGGCAAGGAGGAAGGCGAAAATATTTTCCAAAGATGGTTCAAAGATGTTAATGATATAGATATAGTGGATACCGGAGTATATGACTGTCATTGCAAAGCTTTTTCCGATAAAGCCAGAGAAGACGCTCAAATGATAGGTGCACAGCTTCACTACATTCAAGGCAGCAACCTCCTTCTTGAAAAACTGTTTTCAGGAAGATGGGATGATCAGTTTATTGTTGCAGAAAAAAACAGTACTATATAAATATAAAGAATATATAATATATAAAGGAAATTGACAAAACAAGAGTTTTAGAGTATAATGTCCAGCACGGCTCGAAACAAAGTCGAAAGGAGATATCAGGAATGTCAGAAGAAATACTGCTGACCCAGGACGGGTACGACAAAATAGTAGCAGAACACGAGGAACTTGTTTCCGTAAAAAGAAAGGAAGTGTCGGAAAGACTGAAAGAGGCCATTTCATACGGTGACCTTTCGGAAAACTCCGAGTACGATTCCGCAAAAAATGAGCAGGCAGAGCTTGAAGAAAGAATACTTAAGCTTGAAAATATGATCCGCAAAGCTAAGATCATCGATGAAAGTGAGATGGACAGCAACCGTGTAAGTGTAGGACTGAAGGTAAAAGTACAGAACACAGCAACAGGTGATGAAATGGAGTTTACCATTGTAGGCTCAACTGAGGCGGATCCGTTTGCCGGAAAGATTTCCAATGAATCAGAAGTAGGAAAGAATCTTCTTGGCAGACAAAAGGGTGAAACAGTTGATATAATTGTACCTGACGGAGTTTTAACCTATAAGATTGTTGACATCACTAAATAGTGCGTATACGGAGAGGATCAGAAGATGAGCACAGAAGAAACCAGAGATAATATGGCGCCCCAGGTTCAGGAGGAAGTAACAGAAGAAAGCCTGAACGAGCTTAGAAAAATAAGGCGGGAAAAACTGAAAACTCTTCAGGAAGCCGGAAGAAATCCGTTCCTTGAGGAAAAATGGGATGTGACTGCCCACAGCAGAGATATAAAAGAAAACTTCGATGCAATGGAGGATCAGGAAGTCTCATGTGCCGGAAGAATAATGGCCTTCAGAAATATGGGCAAAGCTTCTTTTATCGACATACAGGACAAGCAGGGCAGAATCCAGTGCTATGTGAGGCGTGATGTAATAGGCGATGAAGAATATAAGTGGTTTAAGACCTATGATATCGGTGATATCCTTGGAGTTGAGGGAACTGTATTCAAAACCAAGCATGGCGAAGTCTCTATCAAGGTAACAAAAGTAGTGCTGCTTTCCAAGTCTCTTCAGATACTGCCTGATAAATGGCATGGCCTTAAAGATCAGGACCTGAGGTACCGTCAGAGATACGTGGATCTTATCGTTAATCCTGAGGTTAAAGAGACCTTTGTAAAGCGTGCCAGAATAATAAAAGAAATAAAAAGAGTACTTGAAGAAGATTACGGCTATCTTGAAGTGGATACACCCATACTGACCACCATAGCAGGAGGCGCCAATGCCAGACCGTTTAATACCCATCACAACACACTGGATCTGGACATGAAGCTGAGAATATCCAATGAGCTTTATCTGAAGCGGCTCATTGTAGGCGGTCTTGACCGTGTGTACGAAATGGGCAAGATGTTCAGAAATGAAGGAATGGACAGAAACCATAACCCTGAGTTCACCAGCATGGAATGTTATATGGCCTATGGTAACATGGAAAGTGTCATGGATGTTACCGAGCAGATAATATATAAGGCTGCTCTTGCAGTAAACGGGACACCCATAATAACATATCAGGGCAAGCAGTTTGATGTGACTCCGCCATGGAAAAGACTTGACATGACCGATGCGGTCAGGGAAATCACCGGTGTGGATTTCCATAAGATAGATACTGATGAGGAAGCTCGCAAAGCCGCTGCTGATTATGGCATGGATGCAGAAGAGATAAAAGATATGCCTCGCGGCAAGATTATAGCAGAAATGTTTGAAGAATACTGCGAAGATGTACCGGGATATCTTGATGGGCCTGTGTTTGTAGTGGGACATCCTGTAGAAATATCCCCGCTTTCCAAGAGAGATCCTAAGGATCCGAGGATAACCAGAAGATTTGAGGGATATATCAACGGGTGGGAAGTGTGCAATGCATTCTCCGAACTCAATGATCCTATTGACCAGTATGAAAGATTTGCTGCTCAGCAGGCGCAGCTTGATGCGGGACTGGACGACGAAGCTCATCCTATGGATATGGACTTTGTAAATGCTCTGGAAGTGGGACTGCCGCCTACCGGAGGATTGGGAGTTGGCATAGACAGAGTCATAATGCTCATCTGTGATGCCCCAAGCATCAGAGATATAATTCTGTTCCCCACAATGAAGCCTCTGGACTAAAAAATCCAGTAAAATCAAGGGTTTTCGGCATCTCAAATCCGAGTTGACAACAAA
>CASFMJ010000081.1 GCA_949295785.1 uncultured Bacillota bacterium
CCAACATTTGACATAGAGCCACTTTTATGCAAAAGAAGGGAGCTATCGCTACACCCAACCTGATTTGGTCAACTGTGCGACAGCCCCGTATTTTATAGTATCTCTACTTTTTTTTCAGTTGTTTCATTTTTCTCTTACGAGCCTGGTTATATGGATCAGGATTATTCCCCATTGTCACCCCGGCCTTGAAATACATAAATATTCCTCCTATAAGCCCGCATGAAAGACCGTTAAGAGTAATACCCCATGGCATATATCGGAATCCTATAAAACATAACAGCAGTAACATCACCCACATGATGATACGTCTGAAAACAAACGGAATCTTATGACAGAGTTTCCTAACAAACTGTCTGAAACCTTTGGAAGCATTTTCTATTATAGTAAAAATCATGACTCCAAAAAACAGACCCGAAAGGTAACAGCAGATATACATAAGAAAGTCTATAATCATTATTTCTTACCTCTCTTTCCTTTTCCTCTCTTCAGTTCTTCTTCTTCAGCCCTCATCTTTTTCTGAATTTGCCGCATCTCAGCTGCAATTTCAGCACGCTCTTTTTCCAGTTTTGCCTGTCTTTCCGCCTGACGCTTTTCTATCGGATTCAGTTCCTCAACTTCTGTCGGTTGCTCACCTTCCAGTCCCTGACGTACCTTTAGCTTTCTTGCCTCTTTTCTGGCTTTTGCCTCACGTTTTTCCTGAAGTTTAGCCTTTCTCTTTCTATACATGAGAATATCTGACATCATCAGCAACAGAAAAGATATAACAACAGTTATTGCAGCACCGAGAGCCGTGGTATACACCTTCATGAACCCATAAAGTGCTTCTGAAGTGAAAAAGACTTTGCCGCTTATGTCTTCTGCCTTGATTTCTACAGCCTCAGAAGCAGCTTCATTATCGCCTAAAACAGTATATGTCTCTCCGTCAGCGGATACATCAGTGATTCTTCTGACAGGATTATATTCACCGTCAAAATATTGTACCATTTCACCTTTTTCATAATTTCTTTCCACTTTTGTAAAGACAGCACTCTTTGCTTTAATCTCCGGCTCCATTATGGAAGACTCTATCTTACTGGAAGCAAATCCGAATACGGTGACAATCTTTGTATCATCATATCCGCCTCCTCTAACCAGTACATGGACATTTGCAAAAAACATAAGCGTCACTATTATTGCCAGTACCTTGCATACTCTATCGACCTTTTTAACTGCCGGAGTACGGTCATCTTCAAATTTTTTACGTTTAGGCCTGGTCGGCGGCATATTTCTTTTTCTGCTGTTTCTGTTTTTTTCGTTGCTCATATGATTTCCTTTTCTCTTAAATATAGACTCCATATCCAATTAGGATATGGAGTCAAAATACACATATCAAATTAGAATCAATATAATCTAGTAATAGTTTTTTGGTTTTGATAATAATTTATTTTTCTGTGTGTGCTAAATTATTTAGCTTTTTTGGCTTCCTTATCTGCCAGGTAATATTTACCCGGAGTATTGAAGTACTCTTTCTGCAGCGCAGCAACCTGCGGAACCATAATGATCAGTCCAACCATGTTTGGTGTCATGATAGCAGCCAAGAATCCGTCTGTAATCATGTACATCATTGTCAGGTCTATTCCGGATGTAGCAATTACCATTGCAATCGGATATACATATCTCCAGATCTTGGAGAATTTTACTCCGAACAGGAACTCTGCCTGTCTCCATCCATAGAATGCAGATACTACGATTGTTGAGAATACGAACAGGAATACGCAGATAGCTACGAAGTAGTCTCCGAATGTTCCGAATGCGTTGTGGAATGCTGCCTGTGCGATAGCTCCTGTCTCATATTCTGTTGTTGTCCACATTCCTGTTGTCAGTACCATCAGTGCTGTTACTGTACATACGATCAGTGTATCTACTGTTACTTCAAATACACCCCAGCATGCCTGTCTGATCGGGTGATCTACAGATGCAGATGCGTGAGCTGTAGGCGCTGTACCGAAACCTGCCTCGTTGGAGTATACTCCACGGGCTGCTCCCCATCTCAGTGCAAGTGCTATTGTTGATCCTGCGAATCCGCCTACTGCTGCATGCGGTGTGAACGCATATACGAAGATGCTTCCCAGTGCAGGAAGAATCTGTCCTGCATTCATGAAGATGATAACGAATGCACCTACTATGTAAAGAATAGCCATTACAGGTACCATCAGATCCATTACCTTGGTTACTCTGGAGAATCCGCCTGCGATAACCAGTGCTACAAGAAGTGCCATGATAACACCGGAAACGGTCTCGCTTACTCCCATGATAACGAACTGTGCTGTTCCTGACAGAGCCTGTGTACAAAGTGAAGGAATCAGCTCGATCATAAGTCCGATTGCGTAGAAGCCGCCAAGGAACTTTCCGATTCCGCCGCCCAGCGCTCTCAGGTAGTAGAAAGGTCCGCCTACCCATTCACCGTCTTCATTCTTTTCTCTGTACTTAATTGCCAGTGCGATTTCTGTATACTTGGTTGCACAGCCGATAAGAGCTATGAGCCAGATCCAGAATACTGCTCCCGGTCCTCCCATTACTACTGCCGCAGGTACTCCTACGATATTGGAGGCTCCTATTGATGAAGCAAGTGCTGAACAAGCTGCGGAGAACGGTGAAATCTCTCCTTCTCCGGCTTTTGAGAACATCTTGCCGAAAGTCTGTGAGCATATGTATCCAAACTTTCTGAACTGAATAAATCCTAAACGGATTGTGATGTAGATACCGCCG
>CASFMJ010000082.1 GCA_949295785.1 uncultured Bacillota bacterium
AGAAACCGAAGAAACAAAAGATGCTGCCAAGTAATACGCCTGGCAGCTTTTTAATTTATGTCAATACACGAGTGGTTTACCGTTTACCATCATTTGACCAGTAATGTCCCAACAGACTGTTGATAAATTCTTTGCGCTAAGGTGTCATTTTTCTTTGTCTTACCATAAAAATATCCTTCTGGATTAATATTTATTTTAAACATCAATACAAGAGGATATATACTACATATCTAGTTTACACAAAATTTATTACAGCCTCTTAGAAAACTTAAAAATTAATGCTTTTTATGAATATAAAACCTTAATTTTAATACGCAGTTTTCACAATGTGATGATAATATAAACTGTGTATTTCAATTAAAACTATCATTAAAAGGGGAATTGGTGTGAAAGAAACAGGAAAAAGAAAAAAAACAGCTGCAAATATACTGACAGTTTTATTTCTCCTGTCAGAAGTGATTTTTTTAGTAATGATACTGACATCAGGAATATTTGCTTCAAAATATCTGATATTTGCCGGCTGTATACTTCTTGTCATGACCGCCGTGACGCTTTTGCTGGTACGTTCTGCAAAGGGAAGAAGAAAAGCAGGATATGTTCTTGCTGTTTTCTTTTCCGCTATACTTGCTTTTGGCAGCTATTATCTTTACAGTACAGCGGATCTTTTCGGGGAAATATCCGGAGAGGACAAGCAGGCAGAAGATTTTTACGTGGTGGTTCTTAAAGACGGAAGTTACGAATCTATTGACGATATTGCGAAACATACTGTATATATAACGTCCGGCCAATCAGATTCATATGAAGCGGCAAAAGATAAGCTGAAGGAAGAATTTAAGGTCGAATATGAGACTGCCGGAGACTATATTTTGCTGGGACAGAAACTCATATCAGAAGACGGAGCAGAACATGATGAGATAATTTATCTCAGCAGCATAAATTATGAAATGATATGCGAAACTGATACATCATTTAAAGATTCTACTAAGATACTTGATACGGTATCAATAGAAGTAGAAAATACTGATGTGGCAAAACCGGCCAATGTGACGGGAGAATCCTTCAATGTATATATCAGTGGAATCGACACTTTCGGCAGCATAGATAAAGTTGCAAGAAGCGATGTGAATATGATTATGACAGTAGATCCGGTAAACAAAAAGATATTGCTCACATCGATTCCCAGAGATACTTATGTCACACTTCATTCTTATGGGGCAAAGGATAAGCTGACTCATTCGGGAATATACGGAATAGATGAGACAGTTAAAACTGTTGAAGACTGGCTTGGAATAGACATTAACTACTATCTGAGAGTCAATTTTACCACCCTTGAAGATGTGGTGAATGTAATAGGCGGAATAGATGTAAATTCTGAATATTCGTTCACTTCTTCAGTAGGTAATTACAGCTTTGTAAAAGGGGTAAATCACCTGAATGGGGAGGCGGCATTATGTTTTGCAAGGGAAAGATATGCCTTTGCTTCCGGAGATTTTCAGAGAGTTAAAAATCAGCAGCTTGTAATTGAAGGCATCATAAATAAGCTTATGAGCAACAAGAGCCTTCTGGTTAAATACCCACAGCTTCTTGGTGCTGTCAAGGATAAGGTAAAAACCAACATGTCTGACAAAGAAATATCAGCACTGGTAAAGATGCAGCTGGACGATATGAGCGGATGGGATATCCAGATGCAGTCCATAACCGGAACCGGAGCCATGAGAGTGACTTATAGCGGAGGAAGCGGCAATCTGTCAGTGATAATACCGGATGACAGTTCAGTGTCGTCTGCTGTAACAAAAATAAAACAGATGAGTCTGAAAGAATCTTAACAGAATATCAAAGCCCGGAATATTTTTTAGGGTCTATGCTTATAGAACCTTCATTATTCCGGGCTTTTGCCTGTCATATCAGGCCGAATTCCTCAAGCACATCGTATACCATGTACTGGGTTTTGTTGGAAGGAGGACACATCGGAAGCCTGTATTCCAGATTACACATTCGCATAATATTAAGGGCTGATTTTACAGGAACAGGGTTTACCTCAGTAAAAAGAGCATCAATAAGAGGCTTTATAGCCACTTGTTCTTTTCCTGCTTCAATATATCTGCCGTTTAAAAAGTCTCGTGTCATCTTTGAGAATCTTGCAGGGATAATATTTGAAACCGTGGAGATACAGCCTGAACCTCCCAGTGACATAATGGGGATAGTCTGATCATCATTTCCCGAATACAGGTCAAAGTGATCATTAACACAGGCGGCAATCTGGCATATCTGCGAGATGTTTCCGGAAGCTTCTTTTATACCACATATATTTGGATGTTCTGAAAGCACAGAGACGACAGAAGGTGATATATTCACACCGGTCCTTGACGGAACAGAATACATTATTACAGGTATGGAAATATCATCTGCGATTTTTTCGTAGTGAGATATAAGTCCGGGCTCTGTACATTTGTTGTAATATGGAGTAACCACAAGAAGACCGTCTGCTCCGGCATCTTCCATACCTTTTGACAGATCAGCCGATGCAGCTGTATTGTTGGTGCCTGAGCCGGCGATGACAGGAACCCGGCCATCCGTCAGATCCACTGCAAATCTTGTCAGCTGTATTTTTTCCATGACAGATAAGGTGGAAGCTTCTCCGGTGGTACCGCAGACTACAAGCGCGTCTATTCCCTGGCTTATCTGCCATTCTATAAGTTTTCCCATGGAAACATAATCAATTTTTCCATCTTTAAAAGGAGTGATGAGAGCCGTCGCAGCTCCTTTAAATAATGACACAGTACACACGTCCTTTCATAGAATAATACTGTCGGATTATTATATTCATTAGCTTCTATTTTGTTGAAACTTCAATTAAAAAGTGATAAAATAAATTGTTATGAAATGTTTTATGAGAAAATAATAAATATATGGTGAGGTAATTTTATGAGTGAAAAATTAAAGGTAGGTATTCTAGGCGGAACCGGAATGGTTGGACAGAGATTTATTTCTCTTCTGGAAGACCATCCATGGTTTGAGGTGACAGCAATTGCTGCGTCGGGACGCAGTGCCGGCATGACATATGAGGATGCTGTAAAAGATCGCTGGAAGATCGAAAAGCCTATGCCCAGGGCCGTTAAAAATATTAAAGTAATGAACGTGAATGATGTGGAAAAGGTGGCTTCATGTGTGGATTTCGTTTTCAGCGCTGTGGATATGAGCAAAGATGAGATCAGAGCCATAGAAGAAGCATATGCGAAAACTGAGACACCTGTAGTGTCAAATAACAGTGCCCACAGGTGGACAGAAGATGTGCCCATGGTTATACCTGAAATAAATCCTGAACATTTTGATATAATAGAAGCTCAGAAAAAACGCCTCGGTACAAAACGAGGATTCATTGCAGTAAAACCTAACTGCTCCATTCAGAGTTATGTGCCTGCCCTTGAGGCATGGAAAGAATTTGAACCATATGAGTGCGTGATAACCACTTATCAGGCTATTTCCGGTGCAGGAAAAGATTTCAGATCATGGCCTGAGATGGTTGAAAACGTCATACCTTTCATAAGCGGTGAGGAAGAAAAGAGCGAGCAGGAGCCTTTGAAAATCTGGGGAAAGGCAGATATAAAAGCAGGTAAGATAATAAAAGCAGCAGAGCCTGTGATAACATGTCAGTGTATCAGAGTACCTGTTCTTAACGGTCATACTGCTGCAGCATTTGTAAAATTCAGAAAGAAGCCTACAAAAGCGCAGCTTATCGAAAAGCTGGAAAATTATGAAGGATTTCCGCAGATAGAAAAACTTCCGATGGCTCCCAGGCAGTTTATAAAATATTTTGAAGAAGATGATCGTCCTCAGGTCAAGGCTGATGTGGACAGAGACAAGGGCATGGGTATATCCATCGGAAGATTGAGAGAAGACAATGTATACGACTTTAAGTTTATAGGTCTTTCTCATAATACAATAAGAGGTGCGGCAGGGGGAGCCGTGCTGTGTGCAGAGACACTCAAAGCGAAGGGATATATTAATAAAAAATAAGGAGACGAGATTATGTCATATATTGAAGCTGTAGTTTTAGGACTTGTACAGGGACTGGCAGAATTTTTACCCATAAGCAGTTCAGGTCACCTTGCGCTGCTGCAGCAGTGGTTTGGTATAAAAGAAGACAGTGTCCTTCTGTTTGCCGTACTTCTTCACGTAGGTACACTGATTTCGGTTTTCATCGTTTACTGGAAAGATATATGGGAACTGATAGTTGAATTGTTTTTAACTATAAAAGATCTCTGTACAGGCAAAGGCCTGAGACTTGAGGAAAGGCCGGTGAGAAAACTTGGAGTAATGATCATAGTGGCTACAATACCTACAGGTATAATAGGACTGCTGTTTAATGATTTCTTTAACGGTCTGTATAATTCTGTGATACCCATAGGAGCAGGTCTGATAATAACAGGATTCCTCCTGCTTATTGCCGAGAAAACAGGGCATTCCACGAGAGGAATAAAGCAGATGAATTACAGAAATGCGCTCTTTATAGGTACAATCCAGGGTATTGCCATATGGCCGGGAATTTCCCGTTCCGGTTCTACCCTTTTTGGCAGTCTGATGTGCAATCTGGACAGAAAATTCGCTGTAAAATTCGTATTCCTGATATCCATTCCATCCATATTGGGATCTGCCATACTGGAAGCACCTGACGCCATAAAGAGCGGTATGGCGGGAACAGATATGGGACCTGTAATTGCAGGAATGGCTGTTGCTGCCATATCAGGCTTTGTAGCCATAAAGACCATGATAAAAATTGTTTCAGATAAAAAACTCAGCTACTTTTCATATTATGTATGGCTGCTGGGTGCAATAGTGATAGGATACGGGATTTTCTTCGCATAGAAGGAAATCCTGAATAATTAAGAAAGGATTTGCCATATGGCGGGAAAAAAGCGAGGCCCGGGTCGACCTCCCGGATCGGGAAACAAGAAAAAGAATACCGCATCATCAGCAGGTTCACGTGCTAAAACCAGGGCTAAGGAGATACAGTCAGAAAAAAAAGCCGACAGACGCGTAATGGATGAGATATGGTCTATAATATCCATTGCCCTTGGAATTTTCTTAATTGTTGCTCTGTTTACAAATGGAGCAGGACAGCTTGGACATATGATAGGAGACTGTCTGAAAGGCCTTTTTGGATTTATGGCTGATATTCTGCCTTTTTATCTGATAATTTTCGGTGTACTTCTTTTTTCCAGGAAGACCGTATCAATTTCAGTCAGGACCGTGCTCCTTCTTTTTCTTCTGTTGCTGATGCTTGCAACTATGAATTCCGTCAGATTTGCTGATGACGCATCCGGCTCTCTGCTTTCAGTGAAAATGTTGAAAGATTTTTATTCTTCAGGAGTCGCACTCGAAAGCGGAGGATTCTTCGGAATGATACTTTCCACGCTTCTGATCAGGTGGCTGGGTGTAGCAGGGTGCTGGATATTTTCCCTGGTGGTGACGGCCATATGTCTTCTTCTTATAATAAACACTCCTGTCTCAAGATTTATCTCCAAAATAGGAGATAAGATTGAAGAACGTAAACTTGCAAAACAGCATGCGTATCTGGATTCAGAAAGTAATATGACTGAAGAAGGAAATCAACTGTCTGTAAAAGATATTGATAAAGCAGCAGAAACACGGCATGATGCAAATTCCAGAGACGAGAAAATAAAAATCATTGACGGAAGCAAGCCGTATCAGAGCATGGAAACTGCAAAAGAACCCGATAAGATCAAAACTGATCTGAGAGTTCCGTTAAATAATCCGGTCCATGAAAAAAACAGCGTTCTCAGATATATGAAAGACGATTCTCTGTTTGACCGCAGTGAAACTTCGGGAGGCATGGGTCTTGAAGAAATTTCAGATTTCGGTTCCGGATACGGATTGGATGGGTACAGTACGCATACAGGTATAGGCCTTGGCCTTGAACCATCAGAGCCGCTCACAGAAAGCAAAGGTTTAAAAAATGAACCGGAAGAAGAACCGGTTTCTCGAAACATCACCTCTGAAGAGAAAAAAATCTCAAACAAAGAAGCCAGAGAAGCTATGCTTTCCAGTGAAGAAATCAATACGGTGCGAGTAAAAAAATACAGAAAACCTTCTGTGAGTCTTCTGGAAAAACCCACGGCGGGAGCCAGAACCAACAGCAGACTTCTTACTGAAAAGGCACAGAAACTGGAAGAAACTCTGAAGAATTTTCATGTGGATGCAAAAGTTATGCAGGTTACTCAGGGACCTACGGTGACACGATATGAAATACAGCCTGCGGTAGGAGTAAAGGTCAGCAGTATTGTGCGTCTTGCAGATGATATTGCACTGAATCTGGAAGCAAAAAGTATAAGAATAGAGGCTCCGATACCCGGTAAAGCAGCTGTAGGCATTGAAGTTGAAAATGATGCAGTGACCATGGTACATATAAGAGAGATAATCGACTCGAAAGAGTTTAAAGAAAGCAAGTCGAAAATCACTTTTGCAGTAGGAAAGGATATAAGCGGCAAAGCCATAGTTGCAGATCTTAAAGCCATGCCGCACCTTCTTATTGCCGGTTCCACAGGTTCAGGAAAATCAGTATGTATAAACGGCATCATTACCAGCCTTCTTTATAAAGCCGATCCCGATGAGGTGAAGCTGATTCTTGTTGACCCTAAAGTAGTCGAGCTTGGTAATTACAATGGTATACCTCACCTTATGATACCGGTGGTTACCGATCCGGGCAAAGCGGCAGCTGCTCTCAACTGGGCTGTTGCAGAGATGACAGACAGATATAAAAAGTTTGCAGAAGAAGGCGTAAGAGATCTGGAGTCATATAACGAGTATATGCGTGCCAATGAAGAACCTGATAAGATAATGCCTCAGGTAGTAATAATAATAGATGAACTGGCAGATCTTATGATGGCGGCACCTTCCCAGATAGAGGAATCCATATGCAGACTGGCACAGATGGCCAGAGCAGCCGGGATGCATCTTATCGTTGCCACCCAGAGACCTTCCGTAGATGTTATAACCGGTGTGATCAAAGCCAACATACCGTCAAGGATAGCCTTTGCTGTTTCATCTCAGGTGGATTCAAGAACCATACTCGATATGCAGGGTGCAGAAAAGCTGGTGGGAAAGGGCGATATGCTGTTTAATCCCATGGGGATGGGAAAGCCTGTCAGGATACAGGGCGCATTTATCTCAGACAGCGAGGTTAATAAAGTCATAGAGTTTGTCAAGGAGCAGGTGGAAGAAAATAATTATGACATGGATATACTGTCCAGAATAGAGAGAACTGATGCTTCTGATGCAGATGACGATACTGATGAACTTATGACAGATGCCATAGACCTGGTGGTTAAAAGCGGACAGGCATCTGTGTCCATGCTTCAGAGACGATTCCGCATAGGATATAACAGGGCCGCCAGGATAATGGATATGATGGAAGCAAGAGGTATAGTCGGACCGCAGGATGGAAGCCGTCCCAGACAGGTTCTGCTTACAGAAGGAGAGCTTGCCTCTATGAAAGAAGATACGGAAGGGATCTGAATATGAAAGTATATATGGAGACTCTCGGATGTCCCAAAAATTTCAACGATACGGAAACCGCTAAAGGGATAATGAGCAGTGAAGGCATTGAAATTACAGATAATATACAGGATTCAGATGTAATGATACTGAACACCTGCGGATTTATAAATGATGCCAAAAAAGAGTCAATAAACAGAATTTTTGAACTTGCTCAGTATAAGAATGCCCATCGAAAGCTTATAGTTTCGGGCTGTCTTTCGGAAAGATACTCACATGATCTTTTTGAAGAAATGCCGGAAGTAGAATGCTTTATCGGTGTAAACGAATATGACAGGCTTCCGGAAATACTAAAAGATATAGAAAATAAAACCTGCACAGGCCGTCACGATTTTGTGAGCGGAAAAGTGCATAGGCAGCTTGAAGTCAAACCGCGCATGCTGGATAACAATCCGTATTCGGCCACCATCAAGATAGCAGAAGGCTGTGATAACAGATGTGCATACTGTGTCATCCCGGATATAAGAGGCCATTTCAGAAGCAAGAAAATTGAGGATGTGGTAAATGAAGCCGTATGGCTTGCCGAAAAAGGCTGTAAGGAACTCATACTTATCGCTCAGGATGTAACACATTACGGTACAGATCTGTATGGCAAACCAGCTCTTGCACAGCTTCTCAGAAAGCTGTGCCGTATAGAAGGTATACAGTGGATAAGGCTCATGTATTGTTATGACGACCGGATTACAGATGAACTTATACAGGTAATGAAAGAAGAACCTAAAATATGCAGATATATAGATATTCCCATTCAGCATTCATCTGATTCCGTTCTTAAACGGATGAGGAGAAGATCCACATCAGAATCCATCAGAGAAACTGTTTCAAGACTCAGGAAAGCAATGCCTGATATTCATATCAGAACAACTCTGATAGTGGGATTTCCGGGAGAAACAGAAGATGATTTTGAGAAACTGCTTGATTTTGTAGAAGAAATGAAGTTCGCACGTCTTGGAGTTTTCGCATATTCACAGGAAGAAAATACTCCGGCAGGCATTATGGAAGATCAGATTCCTGAAGAAGTAAAAGAAAAAAGACTGGATGCCGTCATGCGCTGCCAGATGGATATTTCCCTGGAAATGAACCGTGAAAAAGTGGGAAATATATTTGAGGTACTGGTTGAATATGAAGAAGAAGAAGGAACGTATATAGGCAGGACACGTTATGATGCCCCTGAAATAGATAATTCAGTAATATTCACATCAGACAGGAAACTTTATCCGGGAAATATAGTTAATGTCCTTATAAAAGACGCATTTGATTATGATCTTACAGGTATGGAGGTATGAGAGATGAATTTACCAAACAAGCTGACTATTGGAAGAGTTATTGCAGTGCCGTTTTTCATCGGTGCATATTATTTCGGCTGGTATCTTCTGGCTTTTATAATATTCGTTGCGGCATCTCTTACAGATATGCTCGATGGAAAAATAGCAAGAAAATATAATCTTGTTACAAACTTCGGCAAGATAATGGATCCGCTGGCTGATAAAGTCCTTGTGTATTCGGCCATATGCCTTATGATACCTTTATATGTGCCGGCATGGATGCTGATTGTGATTCTTGCAAGAGAATTTACGGTCGCAGGTATGAGGACTGTGGCAGCTTCAGAAGGCATTGTCATAGCGGCAGGTATGAGCGGAAAGATTAAAACCGTACTCCAGATGATTGCCGTATGTCTTCTGCTTCTGGTTCCGGCCGTACCGTTTTTCCTGCCGCTGTGGTACGTTGCCCAGGCATTCTTATGGGCGTCGCTTATTATGACTGTTTATTCTGGTGCAGAATATGTTATCCGCAATAAGCAGGTTTTTTCAATGAAATAAGAGGATAGTATGAAAACCGCAATACTTACAGTGGGAACAGAAATTCTTTTCGGGCAGATCGTAAATACCAATGCCGCATATCTTTCACAAAAACTCAACGAACTGGGATTTGATGTGATGTATCATTACAGCGTTGGCGATAACCCCGGAAGACTTGAAGAACTGATTCATCTTGCATTCAGAGACTGTGACATGATACTTACCACGGGAGGACTGGGTCCCACTCAGGATGATCTTACAAAAGAGACAATTGCAAAAGCCATGGGCGACAGGATAATCGTAAACGATGATGCTATGAAAGCGCTGAAAGATCATTACGAAAAGTCCAAAAGACCGATGACAGAAAACAATCTTAAACAGGCATATATGCCGGAAAGCGCTATAATGCTCCCAAATGATCAGGGAACAGCTCCGGGATTCTGGCTTGAAAAAAACGGCCGTATCATTGTATCCATGCCAGGGCCTCCAAGAGAAATGAAAAACATGTTTGAAAAAGAGGTTTTGCCCAGACTGGAAAAAAAGCAGGACAGCGTCATATATTACCGGATACTCAGGACATTCGGAATTGGTGAATCCAAGATGGAGACAGTGCTTCTGCCGCTTATAGATAAACAGACAGATCCTACGATAGCCACCTATGCCAAAGAAGGTGAGTGCAGCCTCCGGATAGCATCCAAAAGAAAAACTTTAACAGAAGCAGAAAAAGCTGTAGACGAAATGACTGGTAAGGTTATGGACATAATCGGACCTTATGTATATAGCAAAGATGATGAGAATCTGATTGATGTAGTGGGAAATTTACTTGTTTCTAAAGGCATAACCGTTTCCTGTGCAGAATCATGTACAGGCGGACTTTTTGCCGGAACATTGATAAATTATCCGGGAATTTCAGCAGTTTTTGAAAGAGGCCTTGTAACTTACAGCAACAGAGCCAAAATGGAGGAACTGGGTGTAAAAAAGGAGACTCTTGAAAAATATGGAGCGGTTAGTCCCCAGACTGCTGCAGAAATGGCCGAAGGCCTCGAAAAAAAGACAGGATCGGATATCTGTATTTCTGTTACCGGAATTGCCGGCCCTGATGGAGGGACAGAAGAAAAACCTGTAGGTCTCATTTATATCGGGGTAAGATGGAAGGGCGAAACTCAGGTAATAAAAACTGATGGAAGAAATGTCAGCAGGCAGTGGAACAGAAATTATGCTGTTTTAAATATGCTCCATATTTTATATAAACTGGTCAGGGATGATCAAGACAGATAAAATCAATATTTTTAATAATGTAAAAACTTATATTGACAAAGAGTAAGTGAGCATGTATTATGTATTTACATAAATTTCCATATAAATTTTACCAATTTTCCTTGACCGGTGTCGCAAAATAAGGTAATATAAAAGAAAGAACAAATGTTCGCAAAGGAGAGAAGGTATGGCTGCAGATAAGTCAGATAAAAAAGTCGAGAGAAAAACTGATAATTCCGAGAAAGATAAGGCTCTTGAGGCTGCGCTGTCACAGATACAGAAGCAGTTCGGCAAAGGAGCCATAATGAAGCTGGGAGATAAAGGTGCTCAGATGAATGTGGAGGCCATTTCCACCGGTTCCATAAGCCTTGATGTGGCCACCGGCATAGGAGGTGTGCCGCGAGGAAGGATTGTAGAAATATTCGGACCTGAATCTTCCGGAAAAACCACACTGACCCTGCATATAGTTGCAGAAGCCCAGAAGAATGGAGGCAAGGCTGCATTTATTGATGCTGAGCATGCACTCGACCCGGTATATGCTAAAAATCTGGGTGTGGATGTTGAAAACCTTCTGGTGTCACAGCCCGATACAGGAGAACAGGCTCTGGAAATATGTGATATGCTTGTCAGAAGCGGCGCTCTTGACGTAGTGATAATCGACTCGGTTGCGGCGCTTGTTCCAAAAGCCGAGATTCAAGGTGAGATGGGTGACGCCCATGTAGGACTTCAGGCAAGGCTCATGTCCCAGGCTTTGAGAAAGATAACAGGAAGCATAAACAAATCAAACACCTGTGTTATTTTTATAAACCAGCTCAGAGAAAAAGTCGGTGTGATGTACGGAAGCCCCGAAGTCACCACAGGAGGAAGAGCTCTCAAGTTCTATTCATCCATGCGTCTGGATGTAAGAAAAGTTGAGACAATAAAGCAGGGAGACAACATTTTAGGTAACCGCACCAAGGTTAAAGTCGTTAAAAACAAGGTGGCTCCTCCTTTTAAACAGGCTGAATTCGATATAATGTATGGAGAAGGCATATCCAAAGAAGGAGACATCCTTGATTCTGCTGTGGCTGCCAAGATTATTGACAAGGCAGGATCATGGTACAGTTATAATGGAGAAAGAATCGGACAGGGTAGAGAAAATATAAAGGTCTATTTCAAAGAACACCCTGAAACAGTACAGGAAATTGAGAAAAAAATCATAGATCTTATGAAAAATGAAGGTGAATCCGAAAAAGAACCTGATGTTTCAGAAGAAGAATTTTCTGAAATAATGGATATGATAATAGATGAAGACGGAGTGATTATAGAATAACAGTATCAGTTATATAGGATATTGCTTTAGGAATTAAACATATATTCCTGATAATCTGCTGACAATAAAAATCACGATTTTAGAAGAGTATTTTTACGAAAACCCTTGACATTGAGCCGTTTTAATGGTATCATATCCGAGTTGAGCCGCGCAGAATGGGTAAAAAGTGATTGTATATCCACCCACAATGGCGAGACTGGATAGAGGAGGAAAAATTTTTATGTACGCAGTAATAGAAACAGGCGGCAAACAGTACAGAGTACAGGAAGGTGACGTTATCACAGTTGAGAAACTGGACGCTAATGTAGGTGATACAGTAGTATTCGACAAAGTTCTGGTACTTAACGACGACAAAGAACTTAAAGTCGGTACACCTTATCTTCAGACAGGCGTATCAGCCAGCGTAGTAGAAAACGGAAAGGGAGATAAAGTAATTATCTTCAAGTATAAGGCAAAGAAAGACTACAGAAAGAAACAGGGTCACAGACAGCCTTATACAAAAGTGCAGATTGAATCTTTAACCGGAGAAGCCAAAAAAGCTGCTCCAAAGAAAGAAGCACCTAAGACTGAGGCTGTTGCCGATGTAAAAGAAGAAGTTAAAGAAGCTAAACCTGCAAAGAAGGTTTCTGCTTCGATGAAAAAAGACGAGCTGATTGCTTTTGCCAAAGAAAACAATATCGCTATCGATGAAAAAGCTACAAAAGCTGTTATAATCGAAGCTATAGAAGCGGCACTGAAGTAATCTGTCAATAGAAATAAGGAGGCGAGAGTAATGGCAAGTAAAAAAGGTGTAGGTAGCTCAAAAAACGGTCGTGACTCCGAGTCCAAACGTCTTGGACTTAAAGCCGGAGACGGTCAGTATGTAAGCGCCGGCAGCATTCTTGTAAGACAGAGAGGAACAAAATTCCACCCAGGAAATAATGTTGGCATCGGCGGAGATGATACTCTCTTTGCCAAGATAGATGGAGCTGTCAAATTTGAAAGAAAAGACAGAAACAGAAAGCAAGTGAGCGTTTATCCTAAAGAAGCTTAATAATCAGCCCTGTAATTTTGCAGTTACAGGGCTTTTTTATAAAAAACTGAGCACAATAAAATAAGAAATAGAGAAGCTGTAAGGGGGCTTTAAATTTATGTTTGCAGACAGAGCCAGGATATCCATAAGATCAGGTAAAGGCGGCAACGGAGCAGTAACATTCAGAAGAGAACCATACGTGCCTGAAGGGGGACCCGACGGCGGAGACGGCGGAAAAGGGGGAGATGTTATCTTTGAAGCCGACAGTAACCTGAGAACCCTTATGGATTTCAGATATAAAAGGAAATATGAAGCTGAAAACGGTCAGGACGGGATGAAGCGTAAACGTTTCGGCAAGGCAGGACAAGATCTTGTAATAAAAGTGCCTGTTGGAACTGTAGTAATAGACGAAGAAACCGGTCTGATAATGAAAGATCTCACTGAAGCCGGACAGCGTTTTATTGCAGCCAAAGGTGGCCGCGGCGGCAAGGGAAACGTTCACTTTAAAAATTCGGTGAGACAGGCGCCAAACTTTGCAGAGGCCGGCGGAGAAGCCAAAGAAAGACAGATAATACTTGAACTTAAACTCATAGCAGATGTAGGACTTGTGGGATTTCCCAATGTGGGAAAATCTTCACTGCTTTCTGCTGCAACCAGTGCACAGCCAAAGATAGCCAACTATCATTTCACTACAATTGATCCGAATCTGGGAGTTGTAAAAATTTTTGATGACAGTTTTGTAATGGCTGATATAGCCGGCATAATAGAAGGCGCAAGTATAGGGCTTGGACTCGGCTTCAGGTTTTTAAAACACATAGAGAGAACAAAAGTGCTTATACATGTTGTGGATGTATCAGGAAGTGAAGGCAGAGATCCAAGAGAGGATTTTGACAAGATAAACAATGAACTGAAAACATATAGTCCGGGTATATTAAAAAAACCGCAGATTGTTGCGGCTAACAAAATCGATATGACAGATGAAAATTCCCCACAGTATCTGGATTTTAAGGAGTATGTGGAGAGCAAGGGATATAAGGTGTTTCCAATTTCCGCTCCTCTTAATCTCGGTGTAAATGATCTGATGGCAGAAGCTTTGAAAGAAGTCAGACGAGTTGAACAGATGGTACCTGAGGAAGAAGATTATTCACAGTATTTCGACTTTGAAGCTGATGACAAAGATCCTGATTACAGGGAAATCTTTGTTTCTTACGACCAGGAAGATGATGTGTTTGTTCTGGAGGGAAAACAGCTTGATAAAATATTCAGATCGACAAATTTCAATGATATAGGATCGCTGAGATATCTTTATAAATATATCGAGGGAAAAGGCGCAATAGAAAAACTTAAAGAACTGGGACTTCAGGAAGGCGATATGATACGTATCAATGATTATGACATGGAATACTGGGAGGAGTAATCATATATCCGCCATGTAAATGAGTATTATATGAGGGCAGGACTTTCCTGCCTCTTTTTCTTTGTAAAATTCAGTCTTTTTTAAGATTTTTCTCATAAAATTTCTATATATGAGGAGGATCGCATGAAAAGATATGGAGATAAATTATTGATTCAGGCGGTAATATGTCTGACGTTATTTGCCGCTGTCAGGATGAGTGCAGTGCTGGATGGTGAAATCACAGGAGAAATAAAAGACTATATAAAGGTACAGTTTGAGAAAAACTATACGGTCGAGGACATAAGAAAAGCAGGAGATATGCTGGCAGGAAAAATCAGGGAGACTCCTGCCACTATAGCTTCGGTAATAACTCGGGCCAATGAGGCAGGTGAATTTGGAACGCCAATAAACAAGAATGATAAAGATACCATAAAGACTGTACATGCAGTGGGCGACGGAGAGATAATATATGCAGGTATCGAAAAAGATATGGGAGTCTGTATAAAGATCAGTCATGGAGAAAAGACCTCAGTTTATGGTAATCTGTATACCCTTACCGCTGTTACCGGTGAGAAGGTGAAGAAGGGTGATGTAATAGGCACTTTTGATGAAAACGGTGAAAAAGAATTTTATTATCAACTTAAAGACTCTGTGGTATAATTAACTGTCAGATAAAATACCATGCTGATAAATTCCGATGGAAGGTGAATTTTTTGAGAAAACGTATAACCATAGAAGAAATAAACAAACTGTATGAAAATTTTAAAACACCAGACAGGGTCAGGGCGCATTGTGCGGCGGTATCTGATACTGGTGTAAAAATAGCAGAAGAACTTAACAGACATGGATATCATCTCGATACTGTTCTCATAGAGAGAGCCGGACTTGCCCATGATGTGGCAAGAACATGTGAATCACATGATATAATCGGCTGGGAGACATTAAAAAGAGCCGGATATGAAGATGAAGCAGAAATAATCAGGGTACATATGAGATATCCTGAATTTAACCCTGTGGACAAGCTCAACGAGTGTGATATAGTGTGCCTTGCTGACAGAATAGTTAAAGAAGATAAATATGTGGGTCTTGATGAAAGAATAGATTATATAATCAAAAAAGCCGCAGGAGACACTGATGCTATATGCCAGATACTGAAGAATAAGGAAAAAATAAAAATTCTTATAGATCAGATTGAAAAAATAATCGGCATTTCTTTTGACAGGCTTTTAAAAGGAGGAAGTAATGAAGCTTAACAATAAACTGGAAGAAATGCTGAAACAGGTTGAAAAACCCGGACGATATATAGGCGGAGAAGTAAATTCCATAGTAAAAGATGCCGAGGAAAAACTTGCTTTTGCTTTTCCTGATTTATATGAAATAGGAATGTCATATTTAGGCATGCAGATATTATATAACGCCGTAAATAAAAGAGATAAACTGAGCTGTGAAAGAGTTTTTTCACCGGCACCTGATATGGAAGAGCTGATGAGAAAAGAAAACTTTCCTCTTTTTACTCTGGAAACCAAAACTTCCCTTAAAGAAATGGACATAATAGGATTCACTCTCCAGTATGAAATGTCTTTTACAACAATCCTCAATATGCTTGAACTGGCCCAGATACCTGTTCTGTCTGACGAAAGAGATGACAGCTATCCAATAATAGCCGCAGGAGGCCCTTGTGCATTTAATCCGGAACCACTGGCCGATTTCATAGATATATTTCTGATAGGCGACGGAGAGGAACTTCTTCCGGAACTTATGGAACTCCATCTTGATTGTAAAAAACGTGGACTGACAAAAAAAGAATTTCTTGAACGAGCCTGTAATATTACCGGTGTTTATGTTCCGTCATTTTACAGTCCGGAATATTCAGAAGATGGAACGATAAAAAAATTATGTAAACTCAATGAAGCTGCACCGGATACAGTAAAAAGATGTATACTTGCAGATATTGAAAATGCCGATTTTCCTACGGAGCCGGTCATACCTCTGATTGAGGCTGTTCATGACAGATCAGTTGTTGAGACTTTCAGGGGATGTACAAGAGGCTGCCGGTTCTGTCAGGCCGGAATGATATACAGACCGGTCAGAGAACGAAGTAAAGAAAGAATAATGAGTCTTGCATCGGATCAGATCGCATCTACCGGAAACGATGAACTCTCACTTCTTTCACTTTCGACCAACGATTATTCCCGGTTTGAGAGTCTTGCGCTGGATCTTATGGACTGGTGCGGAACTCATAATGTGTCTCTCTCCCTTCCATCTCTGAGAATAGACAGATTTGCTTTTGAAGTACTGGGGAAAATACAGGAATATAAGAAATCAGGCCTTACTTATGCACCTGAGGCAGGAACCCAGAGATTGCGGGATGTTATAAACAAAGGTGTAACAGAAGAAGATATATATACGTCTGTAGAGCAGGCAATTTCACTGGGATGGAAACACATAAAACTGTATTTTATGATAGGACTACCCACAGAGACCGAAGAAGATCTGGATGGTATTGCAAAGATTGCTGCAGATATAATAGAAATAAATAAACGCTACAACGGTCCTAAGGGAGGCAGATTCAGGTTAACAGTCAGCGTTTCCAATTTTGTTCCAAAGGCTGACACTCCATTTCAGTGGGAACCTCAGAATACGCCTGAAGAATTCATGAAAAAACATATGTATCTTGAAAACCGTCTGAAAATAAAAGGTGTGACTTTTAATTATCATGACAGCTTTACCAGTATATGTGAGGCAATAATTGCCAGAGGTGACAGAAGAGTAGGAAGAGCTATAGCCAGAGCCCACAGTCTGGGGTGCAGACTGGATGGATGGACGGAGTACTTTTATCCGGAAAAATGGGAGCAGGCTTTCCGTGAAAGTGGTATTTCTCCTGAATTTTATGCTTTCAGAAAACGTCATGCGGATGAGATACTGCCATGGGATCATATCGATTGCGGCATAAGTAAGAAATTTTTCAGCAGTGAGAGAAAGAAAGCTTATAAAGAACTTGTAACATGCGACTGCAGATACGGATGCAGAGGATGTGGAATTAACAGCATGACAGAGTGCAGACTGGAGGGAATATATGGCTGAAAAATATTACATCAAGTTCAGCAAAGATGGTTTTGCAAAATATACTTCTCATTTAGATCTTCTGCGTCTGTTTAAAAGAGCATTCAGGAAAACGGGAATAGATCTTAAATATTCTGAAGGGTTTAATCCTCATCCAAGAATCAGTTTTGCTCAGCCGCTGTCACTGGGGTATGCAGGAGCAGAAGAACTTCTTGAATTTGAAACTGACACTGAGAATGATCCCGTAAAGATGGCTGAACAGCTTAATCCTGTTATGCCCGAAGGAATTAGGATAATAGGCTGCGGAAAACTTTCCGCAGGTGTAAAATCTCTGGCAGGAGAAGCAGAAAGCGCATCATATACAGTAATTATTCCATATCATATATCGGAGAATATTGATATTATATTGAACGGATATATGTCGCAGGGTAAGATACTGGCATGGAAAAGACAAAAAAAAGACAAGAAGATGGTTCAGATCGATATAAAAAATATGATCAGGGACATAACTGCTTCGACAGACGGCCGGAATATATATCTTGATATGAATCTGGATTGTGGCAGCGTTTCTAACTGCAGCCCTGAACTGGTCATATCATCTTTCTGCGATTTTAGCCATTTTAATATTCCTCGCCACACCATCAGCGTAAAAAGAAATAAAATCTTTTTTTACAATAATTTACAGATATAAGTTGACACTTACATTATTTTGCTGTAAAATTTTTACAAAGGGGTGCAAAATAATGAATAACACAGATATTAAAAAAATCTTCGATCAGATCAGAGAGCAGTTAACTCTCCATTCTGACAAGATAAAAAAAGCAGCCCTGCCTGTTGTGGTATCGGCTGCTCTTTTATTTTTCTGGATCTTCGGAGCTGATGACGGAGAAAAAGTCACATCTGAAACTGATGAACAGAATCTCATAGTGCAGCAAGAGGCGACAGAGGAAATTCCGGAACAAGAGAAAGCTGAGAACATTTATATCGATATAAGCGGCTGTGTTAAAAATCCAGGCGTATACCAGGTTCAGCAGGGCACAAGAATATTTCAGGTTATAGAAAAAGCCGGCGGTCTTGCAGATGGTGCAGACACAGAAAGTCTGAACAGGGCAGAGGTGGTTACTGACGGACAGAAAATAGTTATTTATGCCAAAGGAGAAGACAATGCTTATCCGGGGAATGATGACGAGCAGGAATCTAAGATTAATATAAACAGTGCAGATTCCCAGAGACTTCAGGACGTACCGGGTGTAGGTCCTGCCACAGCAGAAAAGATTATCCGTTACAGAGAAGAAAACGGATTTTTCAGTTCTGTTGAAGATCTGCTGAATGTCAGCGGCATTGGTGAGAAAACCCTCGAAAATATGAGAGAGTACATAACTGTATAAATTTTTCCTTCTTTGTAAATAATAGTCACGAGGTGATTATATGTTTACACGGCAAAAGAAAAATTACAGAGTTTTTGTATACTCTCTGCTGGTCGTAACTTTATGTCTGCTTATTGCAGCACTTCTATGGCCAAAAGACAGTGTACCTGAAGAAAACAGAGTGAATGCTCAATCTGAAACAGAAGAAAAACCTTCAGAAGCTGAAAATGAAAATGAACCTATAGAAAAAGATCCGCAGGTAAGTGGAGAAATACAGCAAAATGAAGACATGAGTCAGAATTCACAGTCATATTATATTGTTAGGAAAGATGGCGACAGCATCTGTGTCTTTTTCTGCAGCGAAGACGGCAGTGAAGTAAAACTGGAAGAAACAGAAATCTTGTATGATCTTCTTCCTGCCGAAGATCAGAAAGCATTTGAAGAAGGTATAAGAGCAGAGGGACAGGAAGAACTGGCGGCACTTTTGCAGGACTTTGAAAGTTAGGGGAACTTGATGAGAAAAAACATAAAAAAAGCAGCATGTCTTTTCTGCATTACTCTCGTAATCATAGGCACAGCAGGTATAATATATGAAAAAAACAGACAGCATGTGGAAACTCTGGAAGTTGTCAGTGAAAAGGTGCTTATTCCCGGAGGTCAGTCAGTAGGTATTAAAATGGACGTTAAGGGAGTGCTTGTTGTGGGACTGGAAGAACTAGAAACTGAACAAGGTGTCGTCAGTCCGGGATATGAAGCAGGCATACAGATCGGAGACATGATACTCTCGATCAACGGTCAGGAAGTATATTATGCGGATGAAGTAACACAGATAGTTGAAAATTCAGAAGGAAAGATAAGAATAGAGGTATATTCAAAAGGAAGCGAAAAAGAATATACGGTGCAGCCGGTAACAGAGCTTGATACAGGCAAAAGAAAAATCGGAATATGGGTGAAAGAAAAGATAGCCGGAATAGGAACTCTTTCCTTTTATGACCCTGATAACAATGTCTTTGCGGCGCTTGGACATGGAATATACGAAAGCAAGACAGAAACGCTGCTTAAAGCAGGAGATGGAAAACTGCTGAGGACCCAGGTAAGTTCCATTAAAGAAGGTGAAGCAGGAATTCCCGGGGAAATAAGAGGCATCTTTTACGAATATGAGCAGCCTCTGGGTAAAGTGAAAAAAAACTGCAGTTACGGCATTTACTCAATAGGAACTGATACATCATTTGCTCAGACATCAGAACCTGTGGTAATGGCTACTCAGGATCAGATAGAAGAAGGCCCGGCTACTATCCTTACAACAATAAGCGGTGATAAGGTTGAAAGTTTTGATATAGAGATAACTAAAGTCAACAGGCAGAAAGAAGCAGACGGCAAGGGACTTGAGATAGAGGTCACCGACAAGAGACTTCTTGCATATTGCGGCGGAATAGTACAGGGAATGAGCGGAAGTCCCATATTACAAAACGGAAGAATCGTTGGAGCTGTTACCCATGTTTTTGTAAATGATCCCACAAAAGGTTATGGAATATTTGCCGAGTGGATGGTAGAAGAAGGAAGAACTTTGACACAATAGAGCACAAAATATGGTATCGGCTCGAAACAAGTAGCAATTTGAATAAAAAATATCTCACCATAAAATGTGGATTTGTATTACACTTAGACTGCAAATTTAAAAAAATGACAAAATCTTTGTGTGTACAGGAGGGAAAAAATGAAAAAGATAAAAGTCGGAGTAGTGGACGATAATATTGATTTTTGTGAGGTAGTGCATGAATACCTTAAAAAACAGGATAACATCGATGTGATTTTTACAGCTCCTGATGGAGTAAAAGCAATGGAATATCTTGAAGCAGAAGATAAATGTCCGGATATTCTTATACTGGATCTTATAATGCCTCATATGGATGGCTTTGGCGTACTGGAATCACTTAACAGCACCAAATTGAAGAAATATCCACGTGTTATCGTGGCGTCTGCTGTGGGACAAGATTCCATGATACAAAAAGCTATGGCTTTAGGCGCTCAGTATTATCTGGTAAAACCAATAAATCTGACACTTCTGGTAAAAAGAATAAACCAGCTGGTCAATGCTTCCGGCGGAGGAATAAATACAGATACAGCAGATAATAATCTGAAAAAATCTCTGGTCATGAAAGAATCATTACTTAATAATGATCTTGAAATAGATATAACAAATCTTATTCATGAAGTCGGAGTTCCTGCACATATCAAAGGGTATCAATATCTGAGAGACGCTATAACACTTGTGGTAGAAAATATGGACTATCTGAGCGCAGTTACAAAAGAACTTTATCCTGCTATTGCAAAAATGAACAATACTACACCAAGCAGAGTAGAAAGAGCAATACGCCATGCCATAGAAATAGCATGGAACAGAGGAAAACTGGAAACGCTGGATGCACTGTTCGGCTATACGGTAAAAACTGACAAAGGAAAACCCACCAACAGTGAGTTTATAGCAATAATAGCAGATAAGCTGAGACTTGAAAGAAAAGTAGGCTGATAAAATCTGATAAAAATATGCCTTTTCGTAAGCATAGGATTGGTGTTATAATTATACGGTAAAAGTATTGTACAAGGAGCCGAAACTCATATGATAACACAGGAAATGATAGACAGAATAAATCAGCTGGCACGTAAGAAAAAAACAGAAGGGCTTACTGAAGAGGAGAAGAAGGAGCAGAAAATATTATATAGAAAATACATAGACGCCTTCAAAGAAAATCTCCGCTTTCAGCTGGATATGATAGAAGTTGTGGAGCCTGAAAAACAAGAAAATTAATACTATTAGGACCGAAATTCTGACATGTTTTTCGGTCTTTTTATTGTAGAGTAATAAGAAAGGGGGAATTTAACAAAAGAAAAAGGGGGATACCATGAGGAAAAAAAGCAGAGGAATCAAGATAATACTGATATTTGTTATTATTGCCGCGGCGACTGTCAGCTTCGTGTTTGCTTCATCATTTGGTGAAAAAGAGACTGTAAAAGAACTGATTTCATTGAGAACAGATATTTTAGGCAGGTTCTACGGGGGAGAAATTGAAAAAGATGATGCTGTTGAGATGATTAAAAAAATAGAATCAGGACATCTTCTGAAAGAAGATCTGCAGAATATAGACCTTTATTTTCAGACAGATATAGAACAGGTAAGAGGTTATTCGTTTGAGGATATAATAATAAGACAGTCTGATGAAGATATGATCTGCGCCGACGTTACCATGAAATGGGACTCGGAAGGAATAGCCGGAAGTGAGACATTTTCCGCTACATACAATGTGATCTGCTACAAAGATGAAGATGACTTTAAACTGGTACAATTTTTTTAGTAAAATGTTTAATTTTGGCGGTTTTTTGGTATAATATTTAGGATAAACATAAAGGAGCAGCAGTCACATGAGAAAAGTATATTTAGATTATTCAGCAACAACTCCTGTCAAAGAAGAAGTTTTAAAGGAAATGATACCATACTTTACGGAAAAATTCGGAAATCCGTCAAGCTTATATGATATAGGTCTTGAGTCAAAGGATGCTGTAACTCATGCAAGAGAACAGGTGGCAGCCCTTATAAATGCAAGACCTCAGGAGATATATTTTACCGCAGGCGGTACTGAAGCAGATAACTGGGCGGTATTCGGAACAGCTGAAAAATTCAAGGAAAAGGGAAACCACATAATAACCACAAAAATCGAGCATCATGCCATGCTTCACTCTTGCGCTTTCCTTGAAAAAGAAGGTTTCGATGTTACTTATCTTGATATAGATAAAGACGGGTTTATAGACCTCAGACAGCTGGAAGAAGCCATAACCGAAAAGACAATACTTATCAGTATAATGCTGGTGAATAATGAGATCGGAACCATTGAACCCATCAAAGAGGCGGCGGCCATTGCAAAAAAACATGGAGTTCTGTTTCATACAGACGCAGTCCAGGGTCTTGGCAACGTTGCCATTGATGTAAAGGACATGGGCGTAGACATGATGTCTGTATCTTCCCATAAGATATACGGCCCAAAAGGATCCGGAGCACTCTATATAAGAAAAGGCGTGAATATTGACAATTACATGCACGGCGGAGGCCAGGAAAACCGCAGGAGAGCAGGCACAGAAAACCTTGCCGGTATTGTAGGTTTCGGAAAGGCAGCCCAGCTGGCAAGAATAAATTTTGACAAGCATGTGGAGCACTGCTCTAAAGTAAGAAACCATCTCAAAGATAGAATACTGGCAGAAATACCTGACACATTTGTCAACGGAACAATGGACAAAAGACATCCGGGTAATCTGAATATAACTTTTAAATATATAGAAGGAGAATCCATATTGCTTCTTCTGAATCAGTTCGGAATAAGTGTCTCTACAGGTTCGGCATGTTCATCTGCTTCTCTTGAGCCTTCTCACGTTCTTTCAGCTCTGGGAGTGCCTGTTGAAATGATACACGGAACAGTCAGATTCACTGTAGGAGATTTCACCACCATGGAAGATGTGGATTATGTAGTTGATAATCTGAAAACTATAGTTGCAAAACTCAGAGAAATTTCATCAGTAAACGCAAAGAAAGGTTGGTAACTTTTATGGCTTTATATAATGACATAGTAATGGATAATTTTCTTAATCCCAAAAATGTAGGAGAACTTGAAAATCCTGATGGGACAGGCGTATACGGCAGTCCGGTCTGTGGAGATATGATGCAGATACAGATTAAAGTCGATGAAAATGAAAAAATAACCGATGCAAAATTCAAAACTTTCGGCTGCGGCAGCGCTATTGCTTCTTCAAGTATGGCTACATCCATGATAATAGGTAAAACTGTGGAAGAAGCACTTCAGCTTACCAACAAGCAGATAATCAATGAACTGGGAGGATTGCCGCCTGTAAAGGTACATTGCTCTGTACTGGCAGACAAAGCTATAAAAAACGCCATATACGATTACGCTCAGAAAACCGGAAAGCATTATGCAGCACTTGAAGGATATGATCCTGAAGCAGATGAGGATGATGAGCATGGTGAAGAAGAATAACAGAGTATTGCTTGGTTTAAGCGGCGGAGTGGACAGCACTGCCGCCGCTTTGTTATTGAAAGAAAAGGGCTTTGATGTAACCGGCTATTATTTTGATGTTACAGGAAAAAACCGGGAAGGACTAAAAGAAGCAGAAGAAACTGCAAAACAGCTGGAAATAGAGCTGATAACAGAAGATGTATCTGAAGAGTTTTCCAGTAAAATAATAAAATATTTCTGCAATGAGTATATGAATGGACGTACACCAAACCCTTGTATAATGTGCAATCCGGAGATAAAATTCAGAAAGCTCCTTCAAAAGGCAGATGAAAGAAATATTTTTCATATAGCTACAGGCCATTACAGTCGTATATTTTTTGATAGAAAAAATGATGCATATTTTGTAAGAAAAGGCGCAAACTTAAAAAAAGATCAGTCATATATGCTGTACAGACTGGGACAGAATGTACTCAGCCGGGTTATATTCCCTCTGGGAGAGTTTAGCGACAAAGAACAGATAAGAAACATAGTAAAAGAGAAAAAAATTAAAAACGCTGATAAGAAGGATAGTCAGGAGATATGTTTTATCAGTGGTGATTATAAATCATATATAAAAAAAATGGGATATATTCCGGAAAAAGGCGTATTTAAAGATAAAAAGGGAAATATTTTAGGGGAAAATGAAGGAATAATAAACTATACTGTGGGACAGCGTAAAGGTCTTGGTATTGCCCTTGGTAAACCGGCTTTTGTTGTAAAGATCGATCCCGATGAAAACTCAGTGACTCTTGGAGAGGATAAAGATCTTTTAAAAAAAGAAGTTATCTTTGAGGATTGTTTTTTTGCAGCAGATAATCCGGAAAATTATGAAGATGTGCCACTGAAGATAAAAATAAGATATTCGGCTTCAGAAGCAGATGGATACATTAAAGTTTACGATAAAAAAATTATCGCAACCTTTAAAAACGCCCAGCGTGCTATGACTCCCGGGCAATCTGCTGTATTTTACCATGAAGATATAGTAATAGGCGGTGGGATAATAAAATAACTTCTATTATATTCTTGTAATATATCGGCGCTTTTTTCAGATAATAATTCTGAAAGGAGTGATCATATGTATAAAACAGCAGTTACAATGACAGCGCTTGCTGTAATAGGTACAGCAGCAGCCGTTGCATACGGATGTATGAAGCCTTCGGCTAAACAGCAGCTGAAGCGTGATATGAAAAATACCGCAAAAGATATGGCCGGTGTAAGAGACGAAATGGTCAATGTAGGTCAGGATGTGACTGACATGGCCAGAAATGTCATCGATCAGATGTAAATTTCCAATATTAATAAGCAGATAATTTATGCTTCTTTTTCCATAGCCTTTTCATGGGGAAAGAAGCATTTTTCCGTTGATTTCAATAGACTTTTGGCCTGCATTGTGATAAAATAAAAAATTGTTCAGGAGGAAAACATATATGGAAAAATTAGGTTTAAATGAAATAAGAAAAATGTTCAGAGATTTTTATATAAGTAAAGACCATTATGCGGCCAAGAGTGCATCACTTATTCCCAGAGATGATAAGAGCCTTTTGATAATAAATTCCGGTATGGCACCTTTAAAAAAATATTTTGCAGGTGTTGAAACACCACCGTCAAAACGCATGACCACATGTCAGAAATGCATAAGGACAGGTGATATAGACAATGTAGGGATAACTGCCAGACACGGAACCTTTTTTGAAATGCTGGGGAACTTTTCTTTTGGCGATTATTTTAAGAAAGAATCCCTCACATGGGGTCTTGAATTTATGACGGAATGGCTGAAAATGCCGTTCGATAAAATATGGGCCACCGTATATCAGGATGACGACGAAGCAGTAGAAATCTGGAAAAGCCTCGGAATGCCTGAAGAAAGAATCGTAAGACTGGGAAAGGATGATAACTTCTGGGAAATAGGTCTTGGCCCATGTGGACCATGCTCAGAACTGTATTTTGACAGGGGACCTGAATATGGCTGCGGTAAAGATACCTGCAGGCCCGGATGCGACTGTGACAGATATCTTGAATTCTGGAATCATGTTTTTACCCAGTTCTCCAAAGAAGAAGACGGTTCCTACACTCCTCTTGAGCATCCCAATATAGACACGGGCATGGGACTGGAACGAATAGCATGTATAATGCAGGGAGTGGATTCGATATTTGATATAGACACCATACGTCATATTTTAGACGGAGTAGTGGCAAAATGCGGTGTTGAGTATAAGGACGGACAGGCAGAAACTGATGTTTCCATAAGAATCATAACAGATCACCTCCGTTCAATGACCTTTATGATAGCAGACGGAATAATGCCCGGCAATGAAGGCAGAGGATATGTACTGAGAAGACTCCTGAGAAGAGCAGCCAGACACGGCAGACTTCTGGGAATAACAGGTCCATTCCTGAAGGAACTGTCAGAAAAGGTTATTGAAGTATCAGGAGAAGCATATCCTGAACTGGTTGAAAAGAGAGAATATATTCAGAAAATAATCAGTGTGGAAGAAGAAAAATTTGCTTCTACCATAGATCAGGGAGAAACCATAATATCAGAATATATTGATGAACTGAAAAAACAGAACAAGACAGTCCTTGACGGAGAAAAAGCCTTCAGGCTTTATGATACCTATGGCTTCCCGTTGGAACTGACAGAAGAAATTCTTGCTGAAAACGGCATGAAAGCGGATACAGCAGGTTTTGCCCAGAACATGCAGAAACAGAAAGAACAAGGCAGAAGATGCCGTAAAAATACCGAATGTGAAGCATGGAAAGAAAATAAAAATCTTGCCAATGTTCCGGAAACAATTTTCGAAGGATATGAGTCGCTTTCATGTAAAGCCAAGATCTTGGCAATAATAGATGAAAATGGTCTGATTGATTATGCCGGAGCCGATAAAAATGTGAGAATACTTCTGGACAGGACAGTATTTTACCCGGAAGGAGGAGGACAAGTCTCCGATAAAGGAATTATGTCAACCGAAACAGGTGAAATAAATGTCTTTTCTGTGGAAAAAAATGACAGAGTAATTGCACATTGCTGTGAGATAACCGATGGAAGCGTTAAGGTGGGAGATACGGTAACATGTTATGTAGATGTTTTAGCAAGAAACTGCACTGCCAGAAATCATACAGCCACTCATCTGCTCCAGAAAGCGCTGAGAGAGGTTCTCGGCACTCACGTGCAGCAGGCAGGTTCCAGTGTAAATCAGGACATATTAAGATTCGATTTCAGCCACTTTGAACAGGTTACGGAAAAACAGCTCATTCAGGTTCAGGACAGAGTGAATGAGAAAATTAATCTTTTCCTTCCTGTGACTGCAACTGAAATGTCTATGGCAGATGCAAGTAAAGAGGGCGCAATGGCTCTGTTTGGTGAAAAATACGGTGATATTGTAAGAGTTGTTAAAGCCGGAGACTGGTCTTGTGAACTTTGCGGCGGTACACATGTTCATAATACAGGTGAAATAGGCGCTTTCAAGATTATATCTGAAAGCGGGATCGCTTCAGGAGTGAGAAGAATTGAAGCTGTTACAGGAACCGGAGTTTTGAAGGAGTCATTAAAGGCCGACAGGATAATCGCAGAAACTGCTGAATCTCTGAAGACAGTAAAGTCTGCCCTTAAAGACAAGGCCGCTTCTATGGCGGAAGAACTGAAAACTCTAAGAAAAGAACTTGAAGAAATAAAAAAAGCCGCTATGGGAGATCAGGCAGAAGTTTTAATAGATTCTGCCGAAGAAATCAATGGTATTAAGCTTATAACAAAGACTTTTGAAGGTTGTGACATAAGTGAACTTCGCAGCCTTTCAGATGATATAAAAGCTTCATCGAAGAATATCTGCATGGTGTTTGCTTCAGTAAACGGTACAAAAGTAACCTTCCTTGTTTCTCTTACCGACGATGTAGTAGAAAAAGGTTACAATGCAGGTAAGATGATAAAAGAAATTGCTGCGGCCTGCGGAGGCGGCGGAGGAGGAAAAGCCGATATGGCTCAGGCCGGAGGAAAAGATCCTTCAAAAATTAATCAGTCCTTTGATGTTGCTAAAAAACTATTATCATAGTATAATTCAAATTAGTTGGAAATTGCTTCTGAATATTAAAGGAAGGGGTAAGTGATGGATAAAAATACAAAGATGTTCGATTCTTTTAAAGCGCAGAAGACTAATAAACAGATTGTCAGAGAAGTATATGAGTGCCTTAAAGAAAAAGACTACAATCCGATAGATCAGCTTGTAGGTTATATAATAACCGGAGACCCATCTTATATAACAAGCTACAATAACGCCCGGACTCTTATAAAGGGCGTTGACAGAGATGAACTGGTAGCTGAGATGCTAAGAACATACATAGAAGTGTAAAAAAATCATTACGGGCGCAGACTTTTATGCCTGACGCCCGTTTTTTATTTTGTTGAGATAAAGAAAGGAAAAAAATGAGAAAAATAGGACTGGATGTAGGTGATAAAACTGTTGGAATTGCGGTATCAGACCCGTTAGGATTTACGGCTCAGGGAATAATGACACTGGAAAGAGTAGGCATAAGAAAGGACACGACAAAAATAATCGAATTTATAAAAGAATATCAATGTGATACTGTTGTAATCGGTCTTCCTAAAAAACTTGACGGAACGGACAGTCCTCAGACAGAAAAAGTATATGAATTCAGGAAAATGCTTGAAAACAAGCTTCGAAGCATGGGAATGAAAAATGTTGAGATAGAATGGCAGGATGAAAGGCTTACCACAGTCATGGCAGAAAAAGTTCTCATTGATGCTGATGTGTCAAGGGCAAAAAGAAAAAAGGTAATAGATAAACAGGCTGCTGTGATCATACTTCAAAGTTATCTGGACAGAACAAAATAATAAAAAATCGTTATTCAACTATAAAAATGTTATGTAAACCAAAAACGCTAAAAATTTCCTCTTTTTTTAGCGTTTTTTTTTATTACACCCCCCTTATGTTTATGGTTTTATGATATAATACGTTTTATTATTCATAGATACGTTTTTATATTTATAGACAAATTTTAATGTGAACATAATTTTTGAAAGGTTATACAGGGCTTTTTTTATGAACGTACACAAAAAAAGAAAACTCTTATATATTGTTATCCTTATACTTATAGTATGCTGTATGGTTGGAGGATATTATGCCTTCAAACCTGTAACGGGAATACCTTACAGCATTAAAAAAATAGAAAAATTTATAGAATTACCTGATTATGAGAAGATTATTTCTCAGGAAGGGGATGTTTCAGATAAGAACCGGCAGAATTCTGTATGGAACAAGATTGTCGCCCAGACAGCTGTTAAGAAATATCCCAGGTCTGATCTGAAAAAACATAAAGAAAACGCAGATGATTATTATAGAGAATTAGCAAGAAACTTCGGATATGGCGATGATATTGAAAAGTTTTTAGAAGAAAAACTTTCGACTACAGCGGAAGACTACGAAAGTCTTCTTGAAAATTATGCCAAATCTTCGCTTAAGGAGCAGCTTATTGTATATGCCATCGCATTGGAAAGAAACATTGATTTGACTGAAAAAGAATATCAGAAGTATCTTGACAAGTATCTGAGTGATGCTGGAATGACTGAAGAAAAATATGAAGAGACATTCGGAGTCACCATATATGAGTATGCTGAATCAAAAAATTTAAAAACATCAATACTTAAAGAGAAAGTGTTTGAAAGTATATTTAATAATTCCGGAGACAGCTCCGGAGAGAGTACGGAGGAAAAGTGATGGAAAAGGGAAATGCGGGAAAGAGATTAATATCGTTTATACTGGTGATGTCAATGGTAATCACCAATTTTGCCACTTCACTGGCAACGGCATTTGCCAATGATGCAATAAACTATGAAGTGAATCTCAGATTCACACCAGATCCGGAAGAAGTGGAAATAGGAGGAGAGGGTAATTATACTTTGTATGCCACCACGGCTCAGAGTGAACAGCCGGAAGATTATTTCCTGAAGATTGCCCTGCCTGCTGATTCGATACAATATCTTCAGGGTTTCACACAAGATACAGGTTCAGAAAAGCCTCATTTTGAAACTGGTGAGGGCAGTGTATTTGTAAGTGATTCATCGGATCGATTGAGGTTATTTGTACCAGCGGACGGCAGAAAACCTTATCTTTATTTCACAATGAAAAACGGCGACACATATACAACCAAGGTTAACTTTAAAATGCCGGAAGGTACAAGTTCACCATATACCATACAGATGAGTGAAAGCGATCTCTCTGCCGTATATGTTACAGGCAGCCAGCTGGTTGGAAATTTTGTCACAGAAACAGGAAACATGAGTTTTAATACCCACTTTGACTGGAATGATGTGAAAAAGACTGTAACGCCGGAATCGGTATCCGTGAGCGCTGCAGGTAAAATGAACCAGAACATAAAATATACCGTTTCTGCTGACAGAACCAGACCTGCAGATGCGTTGTATATCGGTATGTTCACCAAGTACATAACCATAACCGATACCGTTACTCTGCCTGCATCTGCCACATTCACAGACGGAGATGTCACCATTGAGGGATCAGGTGGTACATGGAATATAAAGGCAGGAGAAACTATTATTGCTACAGTTGTGCAGAAAGGAACAGGAGAAGATATTTCTGTTCAGTTGACTGATGCATCCATATCTCCTGATAAGAAAACTCTGACTTTCAAATATACTCAGAACACAGTATATAATGACAATCCTTCTGCATATGTAAAAGTAATGACACATCCTTCTTTTGAAGTCACTCTTATGGGAGAGGGAGTTAAAATAGATGCTGAGGCCGTTTCGGCTGAACAGACTATAGTAAATAAAGCTGACTTTGAGGCTGTTTCATGGGATGAAAGTATGAAGGATCAAAGCAGCGCTCAGGTAAGCACCAGGATCACCGAGCCTGTGCCCGGTTTTGCAGTGAAAAAAGAAGCGTCGACTTCATACAATGAAGATGGCTCCATGATTGTGGATTATACCATAACTGTAGAGAACACAGGCGCAGTCGTCTTAAACAATCTTACCATCACCGATAATGTTCCTTCAAATCTGGAAATAATAGAAAAAGGTGATGCAAGCCAGTCTGACAACACATTGTCATGGACTGTGAATCTGCCTGTAGGAGGAAAAGTCTCCAAGACATTCAAGGCGAAGGTAAAAGAAGGAGTTGAAGATGGTACTTCAATAAAGAATACAGCCACGGCTACCTATGATGATATAACAAAAAATGGCGAGGCAACCATAACATACAAGGAGCCGGATCCTGATCTTACTCTGACAAAAACTGCATATAATTCAGATAACCGTTTGGTAAATTCTGACGGGTCAGTGTATAAGGGTGAGACCATCAAATATGTGATAGACGCAAAATATAACGGAATGGCTTCTGATGCAGCTTTAGCGTCTCTTATAGACAAGCTGCCCGATGAAGTTGAATATGTAAGCGCCAAGGCATACCTTACATCAGCGCCTGATGCTGAACTGGGCATTACATATGATAAGGCATCACATGAAGTGCGCCTTACCGACAGTACTTCCGTAGCCAGTGGACAGATAATCAGACTGGAAATAACAGTAAAGGTAAAGGAAGATACCAGTGCTTTTACGATTACAAATAATGCATCGGCTTCTTTAAACAACGGCGTAAAGGCAGATGCAGAACACACGACTAAAATCAGAGACAGAGAGCCTATCTTTAATGTTAAAAAGACTGCTAAAAGGGTAAATGAAGGAGATGTAAACAGCGATATTGAGCTGGTACCGGTTGATGGCGGGGATGATAGCGGAAAGTATAAGGCTTCATATACCATAACACTGGAAAACACCGGCGATCCTTATTATAAGGAGGATGCAGGCACAATCACCGACACCATGTCAGGAGGTCTGCAGCCTGCTCTTGACGTTACTCAGACGACAGGACAGATAAAGGCCATAGCTAAAAAAGGTAACGGTGAGCCGGTGGAAATAACAGGCACCTGGGTAAAGAATGAAAAGGAGGAACTTAGTCAGCCTGAGTACATAATAACCTGGGAAATTCCTTTTTCTCTTGGAACAAAAGAAACTTTCCAGATATCATACGATGCTTTTGTAGATATGGGAAATTTTGATGAGGGAGACCATCTGAGAGGAATTTCCTTAGCAAACACAGCCTCTACTTATACTGACACATCTTCAACAGTAGAAGGAGAAGTAAAAACTGTAATAACAGCTGATAAGGCTATATCAAAAATCAACGGTGAAAATGCTTCAGATCCTGACCACAGTGCTATTCATGCCAGAGATTCCATAACCTATACTCTTAAGATTTCCAATTCAGGAAACAGATCAACTTATATTCAAATAAAGGATCTGCTGCCTCAGGGTAATGTAAGTCATGTCTGGAACAGCGACAATGTAAAAACTAAAATAATATCAGGAAAGGCAATAAAATCGTTCGAATCTGTTATAAAACCACCTATTGCCGGAGCTGCAAACTATACGCTGACATGGATAGACAGCAGCGGTAATGATTTGATTAAAATTGAAGCAGGAGAGTTGATTGAAATTGAGGTTACTCTTAGTTTTGGCGATACGGTGGAAGAATTCAGAAAAGCATTTGGTGGTATCAGTCAGACTGAAAACACTTTAGATGTAATATATGCTGATAGATATTCAGAAACCGACAGCGATGGAAATAAAGAGTGGATTGACACTGTAACCCATACTCCAGAATTCAGTGAAATGACTCTTTCAAAGACCACTGACAGAGATTATGCATACAGAGGTGGAGAAGACGTAATATATACATTGAGCGATTTTTATGCTACAACCCCAAAAGACTCGCTTTATCTAACAGATGATCTGTCAGAGACCAACGAATATCTTGACTTTAAATCAGTATTTACAGGTCAGGTTGACATAACTTTATCTTCGGAGAAAGTGACCACATATCCTCTTACTGTGTCTGCCAAGACGTCGGGGGGAGAAACTGTGGAAAAAACAATTCCGGATATTTCAGCCTCCGGTGAGACTCTCACATATGAACAGCTTATTGCAAGAGCCGGCATAGAAGAAGGCTCTGTCATAACAAAGCTTAAATGGGATTTCGGTCATCTGGATAAAATGGAAGTAACAAAGCCTGTGGTTTTAACCATGACGGCAAAAGATGGAATAACTGCCAGAAATATCCCCAATACCGCAATGGTTGATTATAACGGAAGCATGAACAAGACCGTTGTGGCAGAAATTGATATATATCCTGACGATCAGCTGGTAAAGACGGCTCATACCGAGTCGGGCGATCTGCCGCAGACCAGTGACGACAGCCTCAAACCCGGAGACACTGTATCATTTAATATCCAGTACAGAAATTACAGTGATGCTGCAGAAGATCTGTCTGAAAGAGTGTTTACAGATTACATGTCAGTAAAAGGTGTGGAGCCGGGAGACTACGATGTTACATTTGTGCTCTATGACAGCAAGGGAGAAAAGATAAAGGAAGAAACCCTTGCAGGTGCATATAAAGTCACAGAGTATGATATAAATTCAGAAACAGCGAAAAAAGCATCTTTTACAGCGCCTAACGGATTTTCTCTTTCACCTGTCACAGAAGGTGACGGAAAAGCAAGGCTTGAAATAACATATTCCGTAAAACTCAGTGATGCATTTAAAGACAGTACGGCAGATTTCAATAAAGACAAGAATGAAAACTGGGGAATCACTGAAGATAATACCTTATCCGATTCTCCGGAAAACATGTATATGCTCCACAACAGAGTCGTGACAGTAAAAGGCGACGATACTTACATGGGCGAAACCGGCTACTATTATCATGAAGGCAGCAACAAGCTGATGATAAGAAAGAGCGTGCTGGGATATACGAATTTAATGGGATTCTCAACATGGGGGAAAAAAGCATTAATTGGGGAAGAAATCATGAAAAGTAATTCTGTCGGATATATTCAAGGCCGCTATGTTGACCGCTCCGATTGTGACGACTTGCTTTACTGGATGCCCCAAATTGCGAATACAGACTATTTTAATGGTGCTATAAGATATGGCATGATAATCGCAAACGATAAAAACAGTAAAGAACCTCTTGTAGTAGATAGAATTGAAGATCTTGTACCGGATAATGTATGGTTTGATAAGTCGATGAGTTACTTTAAAGTGCAAGCATATATACATTTGCCGTCACAAAGTAATTCAAAGATTGCAGAAGCTTTATGGAGTGGATATAGATATGGATATACTTCATGTGCAGTACCTGGAAAACCTGATACAATTTCTGTAACTAATTTGACACCTAGTAAAATTGTAGGCATTTCAACACAAAAGCTGTATGACGATTCAGATCTTTTTGGTCAGATAATGGCGATACCTGATGAATACAGTTTCAAAGGATATAATTTAAATATTCCTGATAATAATATTGATACTAATGATACAAATAAAGTAAAATTTGATTTCCATAATTATAACAGTAGCTCAGACAACCTTGTTCTTGATCCGGGTGAATGTGCAGTCATAATGTATATGGTGGCTATAGACAGGCCCGATGTAGAGCCGGAAAAATATACCAATACAGCTACTCTATATGTAAAAGATGGTACATATACCGAGGAATTCCAGGCTATGGAAGACCTGTCCGGCTTTAAAAGCAAAATTGCTCCGCAAAACGAAGAGAAAGGGGTAAAACATAACGACGGCACTTTTGAAAAAATAAGCGAAAATGCTTTTACTACCCAGGTAAGTTCTTATCCTGTTTTTGTAAGCGCCGGCATAGCAAAGAAAGCTTCTGCAAGGATATCACCTGCTGCTGATCAGAAGTGGGATGAAAACACCACCATAAGTCAGCTGGCTGGCGGAACGCGGGATACCAATGTTTCCGGCCTCGAATTTAATGATGTGGCCGAATTTGAGATAACCGTATCCAATACAGCCGCTACTCCTCTGAAGGATTACACACTAAAAGATTTGCTGCCGTATCCGTATGAAATCATTACCGAAGAGGTGGGCGGAAAAACTGTAGTAGCTAAAACCTCAGATGGCAAAAACATATACGGCACCGTATCGGATAATCCCGAACCGGAAAAATCAGGCATATCACAGACCATAACCATGAAGGGTTCCGAACAGGATGACCAGGGCTCAGCTGATAATAATCCGATGTACATTGCCGGAAAGGGCACAAAGGTTATAAAGGTTTATGCACGATATGCCGACAGCGAAAAGAAAAGTATAGATTACATAAACAGAGTCGAGTTTTATCCTGATGTCACAAATAATTTTGTGTTAACTTCAGGTGAAGCAATCTATGACAGCGATGAAAAACTCATAGGAGGAGGCGATAACGCTACGATCCGTCCTTCATATTCCTTCGGATCAGGCTCTGTCCTTGCCATAGACAGCAATGACCAGCATGCCACAGGAAATGATGATCCCAATACGGTGGAAGCTGACTTTGCCGGAGACAAGGTTCTCTATACCATGAGAGTCACCAATGACAGTTCAACTCCATATGAGAACCTCGTACTTATTAACAATCTGCCTGCCATTAACGACATAGGCGTCGTAAATGCAAAGACGTCTAAAGGAAGCCAGTTTGGCGTTGATCTTGCTTCCGATGAAGAACATGAATACCTTACAAAGGGAGTTGTTGCCGAATATCAGATAGTTGGTATAGGTGAAGAACCTTCAGATGATGCATGGATAAGCGCAGATGAACTTATTTCTGTAACCTCTGTAAAAAAACCTGATGGGTATTCAATTGAGGAGTGGGCTGGAGCAGAAAGCAGTGAATGGACGACTTTCGAAGAAGCACAGGAACGAACCAGCGCACTAAGATTTGCACTGCCTGACTCTCTTCCTGGAGGCAAGCAGCTTCTCGTAAGGTTTACAGGAATAATAGACGATACCGCTGATCCCGGAGAAATAGGCTATGATGCTTTCGGATATGCATTTACATCCGATGACAGATACTATGCAGAGCCTGTAAAAGTAGGTGTGAAGATTAGTGATACCAGTATCTCAGGAACAAAGATCTGGGATGATGAAAACAATATATTAAGGCCATCTCCCGAGAACACACCAATAATTTTATATAAGAGTGTAAACGGAAGCGAGCCTGAACCGGTTCCCGATGCAAAGATAACATGGATCAATACTGATGGTAATGAATGGACCTTTGAATTTACTGGCCTGAGAAAGACAGAAAACGGACAGCCCATAACATATACCGTATCCGAAGGAAATATTCCCGGATATACGCCATCAGTAACTGAAAACGGTGACGGAACATTTACTGTTACAAATACTTTAGTGAACACTATTGATCTTGAAGGAACCAAGACATGGAAGGATGATCAGTATACTACACGACCCAAATCTGTAGAACTTAAGCTGATGTCAAGAACCGAAGCCACAGCAGGAGCAGGAGACTATCCGGAAGAATACACAGATGTCGAAAACGCTCCGCAGCCTCAGTGGAATACGGATAATGCAGATATCTGGACATACAAGTTTACAGGTCTTCCTGCTGAAACATCAGACGGAAGAGCCATACAGTACAAAGTTGTTGAAATGCCTGTGGAAGGCTATGAATCCACCGATGACGGAAACGGCAACTTCACCAATACTGCTTCCGCAGTTACAGAAATCTCTGTAATCAAACAGTGGCAGGATAATAATGACCGGATGCAGATGAGACCTGAT
>CASFMJ010000083.1 GCA_949295785.1 uncultured Bacillota bacterium
AAAGTCATGTATATAAAATGTGATTATTTTCAACGATATGAAAAAGGGACTGCGCATTAGCAAAAAAATCGTTAATGCGACAGCCCCAATAATTATAAAAAATAATATATATGGAAATTAATAAAGATAATGCAAATTCTAAAAAGATATCACATTCTTTATGAGCGGGAACACCGGATCATTATACTGCTTGTATAAAACATAGTAAAAAATAGCGCAACAGTTTAATTCCTGACACGCTATTTTTATAGTTGAAAACTTATACTGCTTCCGCTTTTTCTTTTGCTTCTTCAATGCCTTTGCCTGCAAGACCGTCAACTATATTGTTCATTTTTGTCACATATATGAAATCCTCATATGAAAATCCGCTGCCATTCCATGAGAGAAATTTTTCATACAGTTCAGAAAGTGACTTGCTGATAGGAAGCTCTCCGGGCTTGGCCTCCGGCAGTCTCACATGACCTTTGACCCGATAAAATGTAACGTCATGTCTTCTTACAAGAGATAGAAGCTCTTTCCATAATTCCTGATTCTCCACGGATTTTCTGGCGGCATTTTTCCATTTGTTTTTTTCCCAGGACTCATACCATTTTTCTCTGAAGCAGTTGGCTACATATGCGCTGTCTGAAAACACACGTATTGTCAGGCCGTCTTTTTTCAGTGCTTTAAACGCTTCAATAACAGCAGTCAGTTCCATTCTGTTGTTGGTCGTATCGGCTTCGCCGCCCCATAATTCTCTGCGATGCTGACCCGTTTCCAGCACTGCTCCCCATCCTCCGAAGTTGATGCGCTGCTGGTTGCCGGAGCATCCGCCGTCAGTATAAATGTTTATAATACTCATGATTTTCCCCTTAAAAACAGTTCTTGTTATATTATGGCTCATTTCAGGTGATTTTACAATGAAAAAGTGGTATAATTCTACAGTGACAATAATAACAGGAGAAGTTTTATATATATGAATCTTGGAATATGCCCTATGGCAAGCAGCAGCAGCGGTAACTGTTACCTTATAAGGAGTAACAGAACATATATATTATTGGATGCAGGTATCAGCGGCACTACTGTCAAGAAGGACCTTGATGATATGGATGTGCAATTCTGGGAATTAAACGGCGTGGTACTGACCCATGAACATATAGATCATGTAAGAAGCGTGAAAGCTTTTATGAACCGTTCCGTAAGACAGAGTTTTTATGCTACTGCGGGGACCTTGGAGGCAATGCGGGAAAAGGGCAAAGATATACCTGATGAAAGAATGAGGATAATAAAAGCGGGTGATACATTTACCATAGGCGATATAGATGTGACCGCATTTGCTGTGTCACACGATGCCAGAGAACCTGTGGGATATTTTTTTTCCAGAAACGGTAAAAAAATATCTGTGATTACTGACACAGGGACTGTGACCAAAGATATGGATGAGGCGGTAAAGGATTCTGATATATTGATAATTGAGGCCAATCATGAAGAAAATATACTGCTTTACGGCAGATATCCATATCATATAAAGAGGCGTATCCTCAGCGATAAAGGTCATCTTTCCAATGTGGCCGCGGCAGAGAGTATCAGCCGGTTTCTGAAAAGCCTTTCATCACCTAAAGTCCCCTATGTAATGCTGGCTCATCTAAGCGGCGAAAACAATACTCCGCAGCAGGCCATGCTGACAGTGGGCAATGTCCTGGAAGAGTCGGGATTTTACATAGGTAAGCATTTACGTCTTTCAGTGATAGACCCTAAGGAAATGGGAGACCTGCTGACAATATAAAACTTAGATTGTGATAAAGGAAAATCGTTTAATGAAAATACAGATAATATGCATAGGAAAGCTTAAAGAGAAATATTGGACTGATGCGTCGGCAGAGTATCTGAAAAGACTATCAAGATACTGTGATATACAGATTACAGAGCTTAAAGAGGCAAAACTGCCTGACAGGGCATCTTCTGCACAGGAAGAGATGGTTAAGGATGAAGAAGGCAAAAATATACTGAAGCATATAAAAGATGAAAGTTATGTCATAACTCTTGAGATAAAAGGAAAAACTCTTTCATCGGAAGCCATGTCTCAGAAAATGCGGGACCTTTCTCTTGAAGGAAGAAGCCATGTGACTTTTATTATAGGAGGAAGTCTGGGACTCAGCAGTCATGTGAGTGACAGAGCAGATTTTAAACTTTCTTTTTCAGCCATGACCTTCCCTCACCAGATGATGAGAGTAATTCTTCTGGAGCAGATATACAGAAGTTTCAAGATAATAAAAGGAGAGACATATCATAAATAAAAAGATCCGGCTTGGGATCTTTTTTTATGCCATGGCAGAGGGAGGCAAGTTTATCATTCCGGTTTATTTCTTGTTTTGCCTGAATAATAATGGATAAAATCCCGCATGTTTATGTTTTTGGCAGGCATAGAGGTTCTGCAGCCGAAAAGGCTGTTTATCGTATGAAAAATCCCGGAATTCATAAAGATACCTACAGGGAGAACATCAGCGCCAAGCAAATTATGATAAATGGTTTATAAAAATAAGAGTTAAAATGTGCATTTTATTCATTACATAAATTTTTTAAAAGTGTCAATAATCAGAACATTTCGGTTTCGACAAAAGTAGTGTCTTTCAGACCAATCATGTCAAAGACAACATCTGGGACAGGTAGTATAATTAAATTACGGAAATTTAAACAGGAGGCAGATTGCTATGGAGATAATTTTCAGCGTTACAGGAAACATTCTGATTGCGGAGCTTCTGGGAGAGCTGGATCATCATGCAGCTGAAAGCGCAAGAGATAAAATAGATAAAGCGCTGGACAATTACGGAACAAAAAGACTGATATTTGACTTTACAAAGGTTAGTTTTATGGACAGTTCCGGAATAGGGATGATATTAGGAAGATACAGAAAAATGGGACAAAATGAAGGAAATATAGCTATATGCGGATGCTCTAAAACGGTCAGGAGTATATTGAATATGGCAGGAGTATTTTCGATAATAGATTATTTTGATACAAAAGAAGAAGCAGCTTTAAGCTTCAGAGGAAAGGAAGTTTCGTAAATGAACAGGGAGTTAAAAGTACAGATGGAAGGTACTCTGGACAATCAGGGACTTGCCAGAGCAGTGGCTGCTGCCTATGTTTCCCAGGCAGATCCCACCATAGAAGAACTTACAGAGATAAAGACGGCTGTTTCAGAGGCGTTCAGTAATGCGGCAATACACGGATATGAGAATAAAGGCGGCATTGTAAAGATGGAGTTTTCTTTTGTTTCCCAAGACACCGTGATGATAAAGATTATGGATGACGGCGTGGGAATAGAGAATATAGCCAAGGCCATGGAACCGCTGTTTACAACAGATACGGATGCCAACAGATCAGGTATGGGATTTACTGTAATGGAAAGCTTCATGGACAAGATAAAAGTAGATTCCAGACCGGGCATGGGAACTACCGTGACTATGGTAAAGAAACTGGATACATATTATGGAATATAACAGCAGGAAAAGATGCTCACTGTCACAGGCGCAGCTTGAGCAGATAGTCGCAGAGCATACAGGACTTGTCAAATCCGTAGCGCTGCGGCTTTCACATGTATATGGGGAAGAGGCTGAAGATCTGATACAGATAGGGTACATAGGTCTTATAAAAGCCGCCGAAAGGTTTGAGCCGGAACGGGGACTGAAGTTTTCAACATATGCGGTACCGCTGATAACAGGTGAAATAAAGTCCCAGCTCAGAGATCACGGTTCTTTAAAAGTGAGCCGCAGTATCAAAAGTGATGCAGTAAAACTCAGAAGAGCCGAAAGCGAGTTTGTTGCAGAAAACGGCAGATCGCCCAAAATAAGTGAACTTTCTCTGAAAACCGGACTGGGACAGGAAAGGATAGTGCAGGTATTTCAGGCGGCGGATGCCATGAACAATATGGAAGAGCTGGATAAACCGGACATAATGTCTGATCCTCTTATGGTAACCGGTGAAGAAGAACAAAGCGTTACAAAAATGGATCTGGCAGCACTTATAAACACTCTCAAGCCAAAAGAGAGACAGGTTATGGTTTTAAGATATTACAAGGATATGACTCAGAGCCAGACTGCTGATGTAATGGGGACAACACAGGTACAGGTGTGCAGAATAGAAAAAAGAGCTTTGAAAAACATGCAAAAAAAATGGATGGCTGACATAATTTTATCACCACAGAATTTCTTTCAAAAAAAGTGACATTTTTCGTCACGAAAATGAAAATTCTTGTTGCTCTTTTAACAAAAAAGTGGTTTAATAGATATGTATGTATGTTATCTTTTCAGAGGAGAAAATAACACGTTAAAAATACGGATACTGTCCACATCGGACCCCGTTATTAATAATTTAAGGAGGCATTTAAATGAACTTTCAACTGACGAAGGAACAGGAATTCGTAAGAAAAATGGTAAGAGAGTTTGCCACTAACGAAGTTGAACCGTTAGCTGCAGACATCGACAAGGAACACAGATTCCCTGTAGAGACTGTTGAAAAAATGGCTAAATATGGAATGTTAGGCGTTCCGTTCCCGACAGAATACGGCGGAGCAGGCGGAGACCACATCTCATATGCGATCACAGTAGAAGAATTATCGAGAGTTTGCGCTTCAACAGGCGTAATCTGCTCAGCTCATACTTCACTTTGCTGCTGGCCTATCTTCAACTGGGGTAATGAAGAACAGAAGAAGAAATATCTTCCTGACCTGCTTTCAGGAAAGAAACTGGGCGCATTCGGACTTACTGAGCCTAACGCAGGTACAGACGCATCCGGACAGCAGACAAGAGCCGAACTGGTAGGAGACAAATGGATCCTCAACGGAGCAAAAGTATTTATCACCAACGGTGGATATGCTGATGTTTTCGTAGTAATGGCTATGACTGACAAGAAAAAAGGAAACCACGGAATTTCCGCATTCATAGTAGAAAAGAATGACCCTGGATTCTCCATCGGAAAAACAGAAGACAAGATGGGTATCTGCGCTTCTTCAACTACAGAACTTATTTTCCAGAACTGCGAGATCCCTGCTGACAGACTTTTAGGACAGGTTGGCGAAGGCTTCAAGGTTGCCATGTCAACTCTTGACGGCGGACGTATCGGTATCGCTTCACAGGCTCTGGGTATTGCACAGGGTGCTTTCGATGTTACAGTTGAATACATGCAGGCAAGAAAGCAGTTCGGAAAGAAGCTTTCCCAGATGCAGGCACTTCAGTTCTCCATGGCAGATCTTAAGACCAAGATCGAAGCTGCAAGACTGCTGGTATACAGAGCTGCTGATATGAAAGACAAGCACATGAACTATGGTGAAGCTGCTGCTATGGCTAAGCTGTTCGCAGCTGAGACTGCTATGGAAGTTACAACCAAGTGCGTTCAGTATCACGGCGGATACGGATACACTAAGGATTATCCGGTAGAAAGAATGATGAGAGATGCCAAGATCACCGAAATCTATGAAGGAACTTCTGAAGTTCAGAGAATGGTAATCGCCGGCAAGACTTTCAAGAAATAAGAATGTAGGAGGAAATAGAAATGGCATTTAAGATTATCGTATGCGCAAAGCAGGTTCCTGATACAAATGTTATAAAAATCAACCCTAAGACAGGAACATTGATCAGAGACGGCGTTCCTTCAATCCTTAACCACGATGACGCCAATGCTCTGGAAGAAGCATTAAAAATAAAAGACAAATATAAGGATGTTACCGTTACGGTCGTTTCCATGGGACCTCCTCAGGCTGCTGACCTTCTTTTCGAATGTATAGCAAAGGGTGCTGACGAAGGAATACTGGTTTCTGACAGAGCTGTAGGCGGTTCAGATACATGGGCTACCTCCAATACTCTTGAAGCAGCTATCAAGAAGTGGGAGAAGGAAAACGGACCTGCAGACCTGATCTTTGCAGGACGTCAGGCTATCGACGGAGATACCGCTCAGGTTGGGCCTCAGATTGCAGAAAAACTGGATCTGCCTCAGGTTACATATGTTGAAGAATTCAGCATTGATGACAATCTGAAGGACATCACCGTGAAGAGACAGATGGAAGACGGTTATGAACTTATCGGAATAAAGACTCCTTGCATGCTTACTGCTATCAAAGAGCTGAATGAGCCAAGATACATGAGCATGTCCGGCATATTTGCTGAAAAGGACATCAAAGTATGGAATGCTAAAGATATCGAAGTTGACCTTACAAAGGTTGGTCTTGAAGCTTCCCCTACAAACGTATTCAGATCCTTCACACCTGCTCCGAAGGCTCCCGGCCAGGTTGTTACAGGTGACACCGAGAAGGAACAGGCTAAGAATCTCTTGATCCAGCTCAAGGGCAAGCACATTATCTAATTTGAAGGAGGAATAGAAATGGCTGTTGAAATTTTAAAAGAAAAATGTATAGGCTGCGGACAGTGCTTTAAGTCATGTCCTTATGACGCCTTTGAATTTGAACCATATGACGGCAACAAGCTTGGAAAGGTAGCAAAGATCAATGCCAAGTGCTCATCATGTAATCAGTGTCTGACTGCATGTAAGTTCGGAGCTATCAAGGAAGTACAGCAGGAAGCAAAGGTTGACCTTTCAGCTTACAAACATATATGGGTATTTGCTGAGCAGAGACAGGGAAAAATCCAGAATGTTGCTCTGGAACTTCTTGGTGAAGGTAAGAGACTTGCCAAGGATATCAGCGAGGATACTCAGATCTGCGCAGTACTGATCGGAAACAACATCGATCATCTTGCACAGGAATGTTTCGAATACGGTGCTGAAAAAGTATATCTGGTACAGGATCCGCTTCTTGAAAACTTCACAACAGACGGATACACCAAAGTTATGAAACAGCTGATAGATGAGTACAAGCCTGAGATCGTTCTTTACGGTGCTACTCATATCGGACGTGACTTCGCACCACGTATCGCAGCAAGATGTAACACAGGACTGACAGCAGACTGTACACATCTGGATGTAAAGGTATCCAAGTACATCGAGTTCGCAAAGGCAAACACCACACTGGATACATCCACACTTGATCCTAACGATCCTTCAACAGGAATCAAGCAGACTCGTCCTGCATTCGGCGGAAACCTGATGGCAACCATCGTATGTCCTAAGACAAGACCTCAGATGTCAACCGTTCGTCCCGGTGTAATGCAGAAACAGGAAAGACAGGTTGGAGCAAAAGGCGAAATCGTAAATGTAAAGCCTGAAATCTCCAAAGAAGATATCAGAATCGAGATCAAGGACATCGTTAAGTCAATGAAGGAAATGGTTTCACTGACAGATGCTAAAATCATCTGCTCCGGTGGACGTGGTCTTGGAGACGCATCCGGATTTGAACTGATCAAGAAGTTTGCTGATAAAGTAGGCGGAGTTGTAGGATCATCCCGTGCAGCTGTAGATGCAGGCTGGATCGATCACTCACATCAGGTAGGTCAGACAGGAACAACAGTTAAACCTGAAATATACTTTGCATGCGGAATTTCAGGAGCTATACAGCATCTGGCAGGAATGCAGACATCAAACTGCATAGTTGCCATCAACAAGGACCCTGATGCTCCTATCATGGAAGTTGCTGACTACGCTATCGTAGGAGACCTTTACAAAGTTATTCCTGAGATTATTGAAGAATGGGATAACGCAGAAGAACTTTACGATGCTACAACGAAATAAGATTCAGAATTTCAGAATTATTTAGTATTGTATGGAAAACGCCCCTTTATGAGAGGGGCGTTTTTGGTACGGATAAAATATTCAAGAATAAAAAATTTAAAAAAAATTGTAAAAAAATAAAAAATCTATGCACTTTTTTTAGCAATGCTAAAATTGCATAAAAGTACTGTAAATATTGTAAACATTGAGTTGAAAATATATGTGAACAGGAATATAATTTATTTTTGTTAAACAAGATGTAGTAATAAATGTATCAAAATAAGTTATTGTTGCGGAGGTAAAAGATGGGTGAGTACAGCTTTCTGGTAAGTGTTGCTATAATAATGCTTTCTACAAAAATATTGGGAGATCTTACAAAAAAAGTAAGTATGCCACAAGTGGTCGGCGCCCTGCTTGCTGGAGTTATAATTGGGCCAACAGGACTGGGAATAATCGCAGAAACGGATTTTATAGCATACACTGCTGAAATAGGTGTAATAATGCTGATGTTTCTTGCGGGACTTGATACAGATATACAAGAAATAAAAAGAAACAGTTTGGCTTGTATTGTTGTGGCCTGTATCGGAGTTGTTGTTCCTCTTATCGGTGGAACGGCATGTTATTATTTTTTCTTTGAATCCGGTGCAGCAGATTATCAAAGCATATTGAAAGCTGTGTTTGTGGGCGTAGTGCTTACAGCCACATCCGTGAGCATAACAGTAGAGGCTTTGCGCGAAATGGGCAAGCTGGAAGGCAAAGTAGGCAATGCCATACTGGGAGCAGCAGTAATAGATGATATAATAGGTATAATAGTACTCACAGTAGTTTCAAGTTTTAAAGACAGCAGTGTATCTATAGGCATTGTACTTCTTAAAATAGCTGCATATATAGCATGTATGCTGTTACTGGGATTTGTAATAAATAAAAACAAAAAATTTATAGATAAAAACCTTAAAAAACAGCGGATAAGCACATATGTGCTGGCAGCATGCCTGCTTGTATCTTTCGCGTCAGAACACTTTTTTGGTGTAGCTGATATAACAGGTGCGTATCTTCTGGGGCTGTTTTTATCGACTCATGCCATAAAGAAAGAGGTGGCTAAAAAAGTAAATGTACCTTCATATCTGTTCTTCTCTCCGATTTTCTTCGCCAGTGTGGGACTGAAGGTTGAACTTGATGGTATGACTGCCGCAATTGTACTTTTCTCGGTACTGCTGCTCGTTGTTGCCATTATAACAAAGATAATAGGCTGCGGACTCGGTGCCAGACTATGTGGATTTTCCGGAAGAGAAGCTCTTCAGGTAGGTGTAGGAATGGTTTCCAGAGGAGAAGTGGCACTTATTGTAGCACAGAAAGGTTATGCAATGGGCCTCCTCGACGCAGATCTTCTTCCGGCTGTTGTATTGGTTGTTATAGCTACTACTATTATAACTCCGATAGTCCTTAAAAAGATTATGTGAGAAACTTTACGATCAGATTATTATAAGTCTCATCTTAGTGGCATAAATGCCATTCATGATGGGACTTTTAATTTTGCAATATTATCAGAAAATTCAAAATATGTTGTAATAAACAAAACAAAAAAATGAACATAATATGTTTACAGAAACAAAAAAATATTGATTTTATAGTAAAAATATGACAATATTCAACGTGGATTTTTTGATCAGAGCCTTCAATATTCAATGACTTATGATCATATTTCTGAGAGGTGATAATATGAGAAACACACAATTATGGCAGGATGTCCAACAGATGATACCTGAATTTATATCCATAAGAAGAGATATACATATGCATCCGGAAATAGGAAGAAAAGAATTTCGCACTACAAAGCTGATTATAGATAAACTTAAGAACTTTGGCGTTGATGAAATCATAACCCCTATGGAGACAGGCGCAGTTGCACTTATATATGGCGCAGAAAAGGACAGCGCATGTGTTGCGCTTAGAACAGATATAGATGCTCTTCCGGTAGAAGAAGATACAGGACTTCCGTACAGCAGTACGATACCTAAAATGATGCATGCATGCGGGCATGATATGCATGCAGCAATGATGCTTGGAGTTGTCAAATATCTTTGCAACAACAGAGATAAGTTTCGAGGGACTGTAAAAGTAATATTTCAGCCTAGCGAGGATACATTGCCCGGAGGAGCCAAAGAACTGGTTGAAAAGGGTGTAATGGAAAATCCTCATGTTGATGCCATATTAGGAATGCATCTGATACCTGATGAAGAGCAGGTGGGTGTGGTACAGTTCCACAGCGGTCCTCTTACAACATCTGTGGATCTGTTTGATATCACAGTCAGAGGAAAAGGCGGCCACGGTTCAACTCCCCACCTTACGAAGGATCCTATTTTGGCCGCCTGCCAGATGGTTACTCTGCTGCAGCAGATATCAGCCAGATATGTGGACCCTCTTGAAACTGTTATTTTTCCGGTATGCAGCATTCACAGCGGAGATGCCCCCAATGTAATTCCCGACGAAGCACGGTTCAGCGGCATAGCCCGTTCATATGTTCCGGCAATAAGGAAACAGGTGACAGATCAGGTTTTTGCCATAGCAAAAGGTGTGGAAGAACTTTCGGGAACAAAGGTAGAAATAAACCATTATGAAGGATATCCGGCATGTTATAACGATCCACGACTGACTGAAAGTACTATGAAGGCTGTTGCGGAGGCACTTGGCGAGGAAAGAACTGAAAAAGCAGATTTACCTTATTCCTTCAGCGAAGATTTCAGTTATTATACAGAAATGACTGATACGCCGGGAGTATTTATGATGGTGAAGGCAGGGCATATAGGTAAGCTTATGCCTCTGCATAATGCAGGATGTGCAATGGATGAAGGTGCAATGATTTACGGCATTTGCGCAATGATAACAGCAGCTGTTGATTTTCTGAATAAAAGAGCTTCGCATCAGATATAAAAAGCGATGCAGAAACCTTTTAAATAAACAAAACATAGAAAGGATGACTTGAAATGTACAATTTCGCACTTGCGTTCGTAATTTGTGCCGTAGTATACATAATCGGCGAATACGTCGCAAAAATTACAAAGGCTTGGATACCGTCGGTATTCGTAACTGCAGTAGTACTGCTTTTAGGTTACTGGACCATAATCCCAAAGGAAGTGGTGAGTGATTCTGTTCTCATTCCTTTTGGAAGCACTATCGGTATTTATCTTCTGATTACTCATATGGGTACCGTAATAAGCCTGAAGCAGCTGATACAGCAGTGGAGGACCATTGTTGTATGCCTGTCCGGTCTTGCAGGAATGATGATTCTGGGATATTTTGTAGCTCCTCTTATTATTGACAAGACTCTGGTAATAGCAGGACTTCCGCCTCTGACAGGAGGTATTGTTGCAGCTACTATGATGCAGGGTGCTGCACAGGCAGCAGGTCTCAAGGTGGCAGCTGTATTCGCCATAGCCATGTATTGCATTCAGGGATTTGCAGGATATCCTCTTACAGCAGTATGCCTGCAGAAGGAAGGAAAAAGACTTCTCAGAGATTTCAGAAGCGGCAAGGTTGTTCTTACCGAACAGGACAGAAGAGAAATGGCCAGTGTAGGTATGACAGTTGTGGCTGATGACAGTGACAGAAAAACTCTGATTCCTAAAATCCCGGACAAATGGAATTCACCGGTGATTATGCTTGGAAAACTCGGTCTGGTAGGCTGGTTCGCCACTCAGCTTGGAAATATAACAGGTATAAGCGGTGCTATATGGGCTCTTGTACTTGGCGTATTTTTCACTACAATAGGATTCCTGGAAACAAATCTCCTTAACAGAGCCAATTCATATCAGATCATAATGTTTGCACTTATGATGTACGTGTTTGACGGACTTAAAGACTGCACTCCGGAAATGCTCAAATCAATCATTGTTCCTATGGTGGTTCTTATAGTAATAGGTGTTGCAGGAATGGGAATATTCTCATTTATCATAGCAAAGATACTTAAGATGTCGTTCCCTCTGGCATTTGCCAACGGACTTACTGCATTGTATGGCTTCCCATGTGACGCTATAATAACAGAATCCACATGCAACGCGCTTGGACAGACCGAAGAAGAAAGACAGTATCTGATGAGCAAGATGTTCCCGTCCATGATTGTGGGAGGATTTATAACTGTTACTATTACATCCGTATTTATTGCAGGATGGTTCTCAGAACTTTTATAAAATAATCTTTATATAAGAAGGTGTTAGAAATGAAAATTCAGGAAGTTGCTGCAAAATATGAGCAGTACCAGGTAGAAATGCGCCGTTACTTTCATCAGCATCCGGAAGTAAGCGAAAAGGAGTTTGAGACAAGCAAGGTCATCAAAGAGGAACTTGACAAAATAGGTGTCCCATGGGTTCCTTGCGGTCTTGAAACAGGAGTTCTGGCTACAATAAAAGGCGCTAAGCCGGGAAAGACAATTCTTCTCAGAGGTGATATAGACGCATTATCTGTAGAAGAAACCACCGGCGCAGAATATGCCAGCAAGAACTCCGGTGTTATGCATGCCTGCGGTCATGACTGTCATATTTCCATGCTTCTTACTGCAGCTCATATCTTAAACGACATGAAAGATGAACTGTGCGGCAGTGTAAAACTTGCTTTCCAGCCGGCAGAAGAAGTCGCCACAGGAGCAAAATCAATGATAGAAAACGGAGCTCTTGACGGTGTTGATGCTGCATTTGGCATTCATATCTGGTCAGACGTACCGGCAGGACATATATCATGTTCCGATGGCCCGAGAATGGCATCTACAGATCAGTTCAAGATAGATATAAAAGGAAAAGGCTGTCATGGTGCAGCACCTCACCAGGGGGTTGATGCAGTAGTAGTTTCCACGGCGATAATAAACAACCTGCAGACTATGGTGAGCAGACAGACTGCTCCGCTTGATCCGATTGTTGTAACTGTTGGAAAAGTGGAGGCCGGCACTCGCTGGAATGTAGTTGCAGAAAATGCTCATATGGAAGGTACCACAAGATGTTTCAGTCAGGATGTATGGAATGCTATTCCTGACATGATGGAAAAAATCGTAAAAAACACAGCAGCTGCATTTGGGGCAGAAGCTTCTGTATCATTTGACAGACTCACGCCTCCTACCATAAACGACGGTGCTATTGCCGGTCTGGTAAGAAGTGCAGCCGATAAAATAATGGGTGATGGTGCAGCCATAGACAGTCCGGCAACAATGGGCGGAGAAGATTTTGCTTTCTTCAGCCAGAATGTTCCCGGTGCCATAGCCCTACTGGGATGTGGAAATGAGGCCTGCGGAGCGGTATGGCCACAGCATTCGGGAAACTTCTGTGTAGATGAATCTGTTCTTATCAAGGGAGCAATGCTTTATACACAGGTGGCAATGGATTTTAACCAAAAATAATATAATATAGAAGGCAGCGGATGGTAAGTCATCCGCTGCTTTTTGTATAAGAAAACCCCGTGTTAGACACGGGGTTCGTTGAAGCTATGCATTTGAATATTAATTTTCCAACTGCTAAACTAAAAC
>CASFMJ010000084.1 GCA_949295785.1 uncultured Bacillota bacterium
ACAAACGTGAGAAGTTTGATCCAACGTTGATGGTACGAGAAAAAATATATCAGACAGCTTGAAAACTGTTTGACTTTTTATAGGAGATAAAACATGAATAAGAAGAAAATCGAGACTATATGCATACAGGGAGGTTATGAACCGGGAAACGGCCAGCCGCGCCAGCTGCCTATAGTTCAGAGCACTACTTACAGATATGAGACCAGTGAAGATATGGGTAAGCTGTTTGACCTTGAATCTGACGGATACATGTATTCAAGACTTGCCAATCCCACCTGCGATATGGTTGCAAAGAAAATAGCTGCCATGGAAGGCGGAACAGCAGCTATGCTGACAAGTTCGGGTCAGGCCGCCAATTTTTTCGCAGTATTTAATATCGCTTCATGCGGAGATCACATAGTTGCATCGTCTACCATATATGGCGGCACATTCAATCTTTTTTCCGTAACAATGCAGAAGATGGGTATAGATTTTACCTTTGTCGATCCCGATTGCAGTGAGGATGAACTTAATGCTGCATTTAAAGAGAATACAAAAGCAGTTTTCGGTGAAACTATTGCCAATCCGGCCCTTACTGTTCTTGATATAGAAAAATTCGCAAAAGCGGCTCATCAGCATGGTGTACCGCTTATTGTGGACAATACCTTTGCAACTCCTGTAAACTGCCGTCCTTTTGAATGGGGTGCCGATATCATTACCCACTCTACTACAAAATATATGGAAGGCCATGCATCTACAATCGGAGGCTGCATTGTGGACAGTGGAAAATTTGACTGGACAAAATATCCTGACCGTTTTCCCGGACTTTGTACCCCGGATGAAAGCTATCACGGAGTCACTTATACAGAACGTTTCGGCCTTGGTGGAGCCTTTATAACTAAGGCTGTTGCTCAGTTAATGAGAGATCTGGGCTCAACTCCTTCTCCGCAGAGTGCATTTCTTCTGAATCTGGGACTGGAGAGCCTGCCTGTCCGTATGCAGCGTCATTGCAGCAACGCCCTTTTAATGGCTCAGTTCCTTGAAAATAATGAAAAAGTATCATGGGTAAACTACCCCGGTCTTTCTTCAAATAAATATCATGATCTTGCACTTAAATATCTGCCTAATGGATCTTGTGGAGTTATCAGCTTTGGAGTCAGCGGAGGAAGAAAGGCAGCAGAAGAATTTATGCGTAATCTTACCCTTGCTTCTATCGAAACTCATGTAGCTGATTCCAGAACATGTTGTCTTCATCCTGCCAGTTCCACTCACAGACAGATGAATGATGAACAGCTTGCTGCGGCAGGTGTTCCGGCAGATCTTATAAGGATATCTATAGGACTTGAAAATATTGATGACCTTATTGAAGATGTATCTGCTGCACTTAAGAAGCTATAATAATCATTAGAATTTTACATTTTGTATTCATCATACAAGTACATAAAAGAAAGGAATATCTATGCCGATAAAAATACCAAACAATCTGCCGGCGACGAAAACGCTGACAAGAGAAAATATTTTCGTCATGACAGAGACAAGAGCGATAACACAGGATATACGTCCGCTTAAAGTATTACTGCTCAATCTAATGCCTAAAAAAATAGAAACAGAAACACAGCTTTCAAGACTCATAGGCAATACACCTCTCCAGGTGGAGCTGGAGCTGATAATGACAAAGTCTCATAAGTCAAAAAATACACCGGAAGAGCATCTTATTTCCTTCTATAAAACATTTGATGAAATAAAAGACGGCAACTACGACGGTCTTGTCATAACGGGAGCACCCGTGGAGCTGCTGCCCTTTGAAGAAGTTGAATACTGGGATGAATTGTGTGAGATAATGGAATGGAGCAAGACTCATGTCCACAGCACTTTCCACATATGCTGGGGAGCTCAGGCCGGACTCTATTATCATTACGGAATTCCCAAATACCGGCTTCCTGAAAAGCTTTTTGGTGTGTTTTCTCACAGAATGGAGATAAAAAACAGTATCCTTTTCAGAGGTTTTGACGATAATTTTAATGTGCCTCATTCACGTCACACAACAGTGCTGCGTGAAGATATAGAAAAAGTTCCTGAACTGGAAATACTGGCCTCTTCAAAAGAAGCCGGTATATATGCAATAGCTGCCGGAGCAGGTGAACAGATATTCATTATGGGACATTCTGAATATGATGCCCTTACGCTTGAATCAGAATATCTGAGAGATAAAAATGCAGGTCTTCCCATTGAGGTTCCAAAACACTACTACCCTGATGATGATGACACCCAGGATCCTGTTGTCACCTGGAGGTCATGTGCCAATCTTCTTTATTCAAACTGGCTCAACTATTTTGTTTATCAGACAACGCCTTATGATCTTGCTACACTGAAAAAATAATCAGCTTTTTTACTGATAATATACTTAAGGGCGGAAAGAATATGATTCCTTTCGCCCCATTTTTTAAAGTTTATTCTTATGTTCTTTGATTATTCTGTTTATTATTATCTTTGTATTCATCTCATATGCACTGTAGGGCTGCTGTTTCCCTCGTTCTTCACTCCAGTAAACTTTTTTATGCTCCTCAAATATTCTGTCACAGTCATATCCCTTTTCAATAAAGCTTTCAATAAGATTTTTCTCTTTCTCTGCCTCTTCCTCATACATATCAAAAAATTTACTGTTTAGATCCCTTTCAACTATGCCGAAGTGAGGCACCAGAAGACATCTGTAAGGCATCAGCCGCAGAATATCCGCTGATTCAATACTGTCTTCAAAACTTTTAAGTATAGATGTCCTTAATATCCCCTCTTTTGAGACTACTCCCGTTGATTCTGAAGTAAACAGTATGCCGCTTTCACGAAGCAGATATGACATGGAACAGTCAGTATGTCCCTTTGTTTCTATGGCCATGATCGTCTCGCCGCCTATGTCTATCACATCCCCATTCCTGAGTGTGATATCTATACGAAGTCCATCTGCTTTAGCAGCTTGCGGATCTTTCCCGTAAAGTTTTGCAGCAGATCTTCCAAGAGAGCATATTGTATTAAGCGCACCTTCACTTTTAAATACAGCTGATGCCTTTTCTGCTCCGCATACTTTTACGCCCGGCCAGCGGTCAATTATGTAAGGAAGTGCTCCGATATGGTCATAATGAGAGTGAGACAATATGACATAATCCAGAGATCTGTCACCAAGTTCACTTTCTATATTTGAAATAAGCTCTTCAGCAAAACATGCCATGCCGCAGTCATGGAGAACAGATTTTTCCTTTCCTTTTATCAGAACGGCCTCTCCTCCCGGACCTCCGGTTACTCTTACAAGATTGTCAGGAAATATTTCCTGTTTTATTTTCATCTTTTCTTTCCTCCTGAGTGTAATGCAGTTTACAGCCATCATTATTATCATTATTATACCGGCATACCCCATAACAGGAGATATAAATTTTATCACATTCTTGAAACCGACAAGTCCAAGAAAAAATGAAGCTGTTCCTGCTGCTATGATTATTTTCTTCTTATGTCTGCCATCTTTCAGTTTGGTGGTGAATCCGTAAAAATTCCCTGTAGCCGTAGAATATATGGCACAAAACAGCACTATAGTGTACAGTATTCCCAGGTAATCTGATACATCTGAAGCATACCCTAATACCGGCATATCGAGTCTCTGAGACAGACCTCCATCTATCTGCACGGTTATCAGTATCAGCATGGCCAGTATGCCCAGGAAAACCCCTCCCATCAGATCTCCAGTTAATACAGCTTTCCTGTCTTTGGCATTAATGGTTGCCGAGGCCACTACCGCTATCATTGCCATCACATTATATGATGTATATAAAACAGCAGATACTGCCCAGTTAGGCGCCACTGGTGATGCCTCACCTTCTGCCGGATGCTCACCGGATGGTAAAACAACGATAACCGTTATACAGACGGCTATCATAAGTGTGCATAAAACCGGCATTATATATTTGAACACACGTGAAACACGATCAAAATCACCAAGCACTGTCAGTGTTGCAAGAATGGCAAGAAGTGCGCCTCCTATCCAGTAGTCAATTCCCAGCTGCTGATGCAGCAGCGCTCCGGCTGCAGCAGACATAGCCATCATGACAACTGCCAGAGTGGCCGCCATAACGTATCCTACCAGATCCTTCAGCCTTTTATTCTTTCCGGGAACAATAACAGCTCCCATATCTCCGGTCCCAAGCTTTTCCGCATTATAACTGACCATAAAACCGACAATAAGAAACAAGACTGCAAATATCACTACTCCCACTCGTCCTATTATGCCAAAAACACCGAAAAACTGCCATGTTTCCCTGCCTGAGGCAAAGCCTGCTCCCATTATTGCGCCTATATACATGACTGCTACGTTAAGTCCTGTCAGTCCCTTTTTTTCTTTCTTTTCGGTTGTTCTATGTGTCATGACTGAAATTTTTCTCCGACCTCTTCTGATTCTTCTTTCGATTCCCTGAATTCCCCATAACTGAAGAATATCAGACCTGTCCATATTATAGCAAAAGCAATGAGCTGAATTGGCTCAAAAGGCTCCTTAAACAGGAAAATTCCGATTATCAGTGAAATCGTAGGGGATATATACCCCAGAAGTCCCACAGCAAAAAGATTCAGTTTATTCGTTGCGTTTGCAAAAAGTACCAGAGGAAAAGCAGTAAAAAGTCCGCAGAACATAAGGAGACCGTATTTATAGCTTTCTGTTCCCCATACTGCCGACAACGCTCCCGTTCCTGTAATTTCAACATATATCACTATTGCAAGTCCTATTGGCAGCAGAAAAATAGTTTCATATAGCAGAGACAGCACCGGCGGCATGGTAAAATTCTTTTTTACAGCCGCGTATACAGAAAAAGTGGATGCAAGGCTCAAAGCCACAAGAGGGATTTCCCTGAAATATATTATTACAGCAGCTACTCCCATGGCAGCAAGAACAAAAGCTATGATTTTATATCTGCTCATTTTATCTTTAAAAAGGATTATCCCGAACAGACATATTGCAAGCGGTTCTATATAATATCCTATACATGTCTGTATGACCATATCAGCGTTTACCGCCCATATATATATAGACCAGTTTGCAGTTATCAGAATACCTGCAAGTATATATCGCAAGACTGTCTTTTTGTTTTTAAGCGGCTCAAAGATAGTTTTTCTGTCATAAACAATAAATGCAGCTATGATACAGACTACAGCCACAAGTACTATTCTGTAATATATTATAACCCATGAATCTATGGGTCTGAGCCACTGCCAGTAAATAGGCATCAGCCCCCACCACAGATTACACGCCAGTGATGAGATAATACCCTGTTTATAGGAAGATACTTCATCGTTTACTTTTTTTATAGTCCTGTCGTTCATTTCATGCTTCCTCTCGTTCTGAAAAGTATCAGAATAATGCTATCACTCTCAGCAAAAAAAATCAAGGGGAGTCAAAAACTCTCCCCTTTTTTCGCAGATAATGCAAGAAAAATCAGAACAATCCTCCAAGCAGCCCTCCGCCTTTATTATCGTTACAGAACAGGCAGTAGATCACAACGATAAGTATTATAAGCCATATGAGGTTGGAGCCGTTATCCTCATCTCTGCAATAGCAGTCTCTGATACATTTGTCCTGACACTCCTGCTGGCAGCATTCCATCCTTCTGAAATCGTCACTCATAAAATACCTCCTTTTTTTCATACTATGCCGGAGGTCTTAAAAATGTTATTTTTCTTATTCCTCTGAGGCAGACTCTTCAGAAGCAGCCACATCAGCAAATGACATTATATACTCATCAAGAGGATAATCTTCGCAATTACGAAAATCATACAGGAATTTTTCACCACCCAGTTTTTCCAGCCTGGCAAGAGCGATGGCATCTCTGACTGTTTCAGTCCGTTCCTCTCCCATATCCACTGCACTGCATATAACTTCAGAACTTACAGAATACCACTGTCTGAATCTGTCAATTTCCTCTGTCAGGTTGGATATGACATTTTCTTCATCCCCGCCAAGAGCAAGTCCTTTCAGTGAAAGTCTGATTTTATCCATAAGAAGATAAAAATCTGTATCATCTTCGGGGAAAAAGTCTGACAATTCTTCAAAGTAATCATCTATAAGTACAGCAAGTGTTTTTCTGTCAGCATTTTTCAGTAAAAAGTAAAGATCATCATATTTTATCTCGTCCTCACATTCAAACAGAAGTGCAAGGTTTTCAAAATACTGAAAATCTTCCGGTTCTTCAATATCAAGATAATTGTATAATTCCTCAGTGTTCATTTTTTTCTCCATAAGAGTCGTATTTGTCGATTTTTATTATCATGCTTTTTCATATTTCAAGATTTTTAAATTTTAATATCAGATCTGAGCTTTCTGTCTCAAGTATCTTCTGTATCATACGTGAAAAAGTCTCAGACAGGTCGCTGGCATAAAAAATGTTTTCTCTGTCATTTTTATCGTCAGCTAAAGCGTCTCTTTCTCTCAGAATATGCGCAACAGGATTAACTATCTCTCTGGATGGATTTATTATCCGTATACCTTCATATATCCTTTCTATATTTTTTTTGATAAGAGGATAATGAGTACATCCAAGAACAAGGGTGTCTATATTGTTTTCTTTCATGAAATCATCCATATAATAATGTATCGTAAGATCCATTATGTCATTTTCGATTATACCCTCTTCTATCAGAGGCACAAAAGCCGGTGTAGCTTTTTCATACACCATAAGCTCATGATTGAATCCCTTTATTTTTTTTATATAATCGCCGCTTGATATTGTCGCCTTGGTGGCGATTATACCGATATTGTTGTCTTTTGTACAGGCGGCTGCTACGGCCCTGGCGGCAGGATCAATTATTCCCAGTATAGGAATATCGGGAAATCTCTCTCTCAGCTGGTCAAGACATGTTGCGCTTATGGTGTTACAGGCAATAACCAGCATCTTCACATCTTTTGATACAAGAAAATCGGCTATCTGAAAAGCATACTGCCTTATTGTCGAAAGAGCCTTGGAACCATAGGGAGTCCTGGCAGTATCTCCAAAATATATGACTCTTTCATTGGGCATATTGGCAAAAATGTTGGGGATACTGGTCAGTCCACCCAGTCCCGAATCAAAAAAACCTATTGGTCTGTTATCCATTTAAGTAATAATCCTTTCCAATTTGTGGTATAATAAATACATTGACTATATCTTCAATAGCCTGCGCTTAAAATAAAATTTTTCACATGCAGGTTTATACACAAAAGGTTATACCACAACATTTTTATATTATACTACACTGATTTAATTTAATCTATGATAGGAGGCAAAAATGTCAGATAAAAATTTAAAACAGAGAAATCAGATACCTGATAAATATAAATGGAATATCAAGGCCATGTATCCTGACGAATCCCAGTGGGATAAAGATTTGGAGGACTGTGTCAGAAGAGCCGGAGAATTTTCGAAATACAGCGGAAAACTTACAGAATCAGCGAAGAAATTGTTAGAGGCTCTAAAAGAACGGGACAGCATCTGGCAGAAACTTGAGCATGCAATAGTATATGCTGCCATGAAAAAAGACGAAGACAACAGAGTTGATAAATATCAGGCCATGGACAATAAATGTACATCTGCCGTTGCCAAAGCTGCTGCAGCCATGTCTTTCTTCACGCCTGAACTTCTGTCTGCTCCTGAATCTGTAATACTGGATTATATTGAACAGGAGTCAGGACTAAAGCAATATGAATTCATGCTCAAAGACGCCCTCCGGGAAAAAAATCATGTTCTTTCTTCCGCTGAAGAAAATCTCATGGCGCAGATGTCAGAAGTCCTTGGTGCAACTAACGATGTGTTCAAAATGCTGAACAATGCGGATCTTAACTTCGGCACAATCACTGATGAAGATGGCGATGAAGTAAGGCTTACCCACGGAAACTATATCACTTTTATGGAGAGTCATGACAGAAATGTGAGAAAAAAAGCATTCACCGGTATGTATGAAGCCTATAAAGCCCTTAACAACACCCTTGCCACCAACTATAGCTATAACGTGAAAACAGATGCGGTTTCTGCCAGAATAAGAAAATATCCTTCATCTCTTGAAGCTGCTCTTTCCGGAGGAAATATCCCCATTGAGGTCTACCGTAATCTCATAGAAGAAGTTCACAGCTGCCTGCCGGAAATGTACAGATACATGGATATCCGCAAAAAAACTCTCGGGCTTGATAAACTACGCATGTATGACATATATGTACCTCTTGTGGAAACTCCCAAAAATCATATTCCTTTTGAAAAAGCCGTAGATATTATGGCAGAAGGTCTTGCTCCTCTTGGTGATGAATATATTGCCCAGGTAAGAAAAGGAATAGCCGAAGGCTGGATAGATGTATATGAAAACGAAGGCAAGACCAGCGGAGCCTACAGTTTCGGCTCATATGACAGTATGCCTTATATACTTCTTAATTACACCAGCACGCTGAAGGACGTTTTCACCATAGTGCATGAAATGGGTCATTCAATGCACTCATATTATACAAGAAAAAATCAGCCTTACACTTATGGCGACCACTCCATCTTTACAGCCGAGGTGGCATCAACTGTAAATGAATCACTGCTGATCAAGCACCTTCTTTCTGTCGAAAAAGATCAGGCTATGCGTAAATATCTTCTCAATTATTACATCGAAGAGTTCCGCACTACTCTTTTCCGTCAGACCATGTTTGCAGAGTTTGAACTCCTTGCTCACGAAGAGACAGAAAAAGGCGGTGTTCTTACTGCCGCATGGCTCAATGAAACTTATGACAGACTTAACGCCCTGTATTTTGGTCCTGCTGTTGAAGATGACGGATATATCAGATATGAATGGTCCAGGATACCTCATTTTTACCGGGGTTTTTATGTATACCAGTATGCTACCGGTTATTCCGCTGCTTCTGCTATCTCGTCAAAAATACTGAGTGAAGGTAAACCGGCACGTGACGCATATATTGAGTTTTTAAAGAGCGGTTCATCAGACTACCCGGTGGAGCTTCTTAAAATCGCAGGGGTGGATATGGCATCACGCCAGCCTGTAAAAATGGCAATGGAAACATTTAAAAACCTGGTTGATGAATTAGGAAAAATATTGTAATATCATAAATATGAACAAGAAAATCTTTATTTACAAAAACAACACAGAAATCTCATGTATGATTGAAAAGACCCTCAGAAAGAAACTTTTTAAATCGGGTCTTCGCGCCTTTGATACCTACGATGAAGATACTGAACTGATCATATGCATAGGTGGTGACGGTACTCTGCTCCGCCTTGTTCAGGACTATGGCTTTCCCAAGACACCTATTGTCGGTATAAACACCGGCCATCTGGGATTCTTTCAGGAAATACTCCCTGAAAAGATTGATGATTTCATATTCCTGTACAATCAGGGCAGATATAGCATACAGGGGCTTACAGGTGTAGACTGCACCATACACACCGGTTCCTCCCATTCGGAGCACACGGCTCTCAATGAGATAACCGTTAAAGGTATGCTTACTCATCCTGTTCACCTCAATATTTCCATAAACAACAGCTTTATTGAAAGATTCAGCGGTGACGGTATCTGCGTTTCGACTCCTGCAGGAAGCACTGCTTACAATTATGCACTTGGAGGCAGTATCGTAGATCCTCGCCTCAGCGTATTGCAGGTAACTCCTATAGCACCTATACAGAACGTGGCATACAGATCGCTGACTTCCGGTATTCTTCTTCCTGCCAGTGATGACCTTATAATAATACCATGCAGCGAAGATGATTCCACTCTGAGCATAACTTATGACGGTATGCTGGCAGAATACAAAGATGTCAGAGAAATAACACTTACACTTTCCGAAAAGAAAATAAATCTTATAAGATTTGACGACTACAGGTTCTGGGAAAAGGTAAAAAGCAAGTTTTTATAAAGCACATAAGGAAATGTCAAATGACTCAATTCAGCTATATTGTAACAGAAAAAGATAAGGAGCTCTCTGTCAAGGAGCTCCTTAGACGTAAATTTCACTTTTCATCAAGACTTTTAACCAAGATAAAACAGCAGGATCTGGCCAGACTCAACGGTATTCCGGTAAGAGGCTGGATGAAACCCGAGACAGGAGATAAGTTGACCGTAACACTGCCTTCGGAAACCTCAGATTTTACCCCTGAAGACATACCTGTTTCAGTCATATTTGAAGATAAAGACCTGCTTGTCATCAACAAGCAGCCCGGTATAGTCGTCCACCCCACCAAGGGAAAACCCTGCCATACCATGGCCAATGCTGTAACAAAGAAGATGATGGATGATGGCGAAAGCTATAAGATCAGATTTGCCAACAGGCTGGATATGAACACATCCGGCCTTCTTCTTGTTGCTAAAAACGGATTTACCCAGGACAGGCTTATAAGACAGATGAAAGCAGGCATCACTGAAAAAAGTTATATTGCCGTGGTAGACGGTATAATACATGAGAATGAAGGAACTATAGATGCTCCTATCGGAAGACCTGATCCAAATGAGGTGGAAAGATGGATACTCCCTGTAGAATCGGGAGGATTTGAATCTGTAACTCATTACAGCGTAATAGAAAGGTTTCCCTGTAATACCTGCTATGATAATGATAACCTTCCATCCGGGTATACCCTTGTAAAGATTCGGCTGGAAACCGGCAGGACTCATCAGATCAGGGTTCATATGGCCTCCATTGGTCATCCTGTTACAGGAGATCATCTGTATAATCATGGTGATCCGTTTCTTTACAGGAAAACTCACAAAGATTTTATGAGAATAGAAGGTGACGGAGAAAAAAGCACCTCACCTTACATACAAAGGCAGGCTCTTCATGCCTGTGGCCTTTCTTTCATACACCCGGTGACGGATGAGAAAATGAAGCTGTCTGCTCCTCTTCCCGGCGATATTAAACTTCTGATTGAACGCCTACGAAATCTTAAATGATTAAAAGACTCTGCCGTGGATTACAAGCCCACGCAGAGTCTCTTTTATCTTTCTTATAATTTCCTGCAATGTCATTTATCTTTTGTCTCATGATTATTTATATATTCCTGCACACGCTCACCATCTGTGGGAAGTTCAACATAAGTAAGCCCTCGTTTCTGATATCCGTCGGCTCCATTACCTGCTATCACCATGACCCATCCGTCTTCTACCTTATCACATGCGTAGGCTATTGCCTCGCCTCTATCCACTATCGTTGTGACCGGTTTATCTGCTGCAATATATTCTTTTATCTGATTACATATGTCAGTCACTGATTCCGTGCCGGGATCCTGTTCAGTAAGGACGATCTTATCTGCATATTTATCGGCCATTTCACCCAGATCTTTTCTCCTGTTATACGCTTTATTACCGTGACAGCCAAACACCAGCATTATTTTTCTTTCCGGATAAAGCTTCTTTACATTTTCAAACAGAGTCTGATAACTTATCTTGTTATGAGCATAATCTACTATTACGTCAACGTCTTTGTTTTCCATATGATACAGCTCCATACGGCCTGCAACCTTCACATTGGAAAGTCCCCTTTTGATATTTTCAAAGGGAACTCCCAGAGTCCTGGTTATGGCTATGGCAGCCAGCGCATTGGACGCATTATAATAGCCACCGATACTTACATTTATATCTTCAGTTCCTTCTTTATGCCGCACCTTGAAACGTATGCTTCCCGGAGTGGATATGACATCATATCCGTAATAATCCGCCTGTTCACATCTTCCAAAGGTTATTACATGCAAGCAGTGTTTTTTTGCTTCTTCCATGACCCTTGTCAGATATTTCTCATCAGTCTCAAGATTTATGCATGCGGTATCACACTGGCTGAAAATCTTAAGCTTGGACACAAAATAATCCTCTATATCCGGATGCTCGCGATCCGATATATGATCCTCCGATATATTAAGGAAACATCCAACTTTATATTTCAGAGCATCGGTTCTTCCATATTTCAGCGCCTGGGAAGAAGTCTCCATGACAAGATACCTGCACCCGTTATTGCTGCATGAAGCCAGCAGATTGTGAAGCTGCAGAGTCTCAGGGGTAGTCATCTTTTTTGCTTTTACTTTTTTTTCTCCGTCATAATTGTATATTCCGGAAATAAAGCCTATTTCTTTCTGCCCCCGGGATGTGCAATAATCATCCATTATAGCCTTGACAAAAGTGGCAGTGGTGGATTTACCCTTGGTTCCTGTTATGCCTATCATTGTAAGAGCATCGTTCCAGATACTGTCATAAAATAAGGCTCCTACTTCAGAAAGAGTTTTGCGCATATCGTTTACTATTATATGGGGAAACTCTTTTATTATCTCCTTTTCTGCTATATAACAGAATGCACCTTTTTCTATTGCATCTTTCAGATACTCATTTCTGAAATTCAGTCCTTTACATATAAAAAGCGTATCTTCCCTTACATCCATGGAATTGTAAGATATATATCCTACATTTTTATGACATACATCTGAAATATAATAATCTTTAACAAGCCCTTTATTCTCGAGTATGTTAAGAAAATCGCTCAAACTTTTCTTTTTCATGTTTTTCCTCTTTTCATAATCCGGATATGAAATATTATACCATATTATACACCTATAATGTAAAGAAATAGAAAAAATGTTGAAGATCTGACGGGATAAAATCAGTATTCTTCAACATTTTATATGCATGCTCAGATTTCAGGCTGTATTTTTTCCAGTTCCTGTATCACAGTTTCACATAGGGAGGACAATCTTGTAAAGTTCATGTTTGGTATATACATAGACTCAACTTTCATATGGGTGTCTCTTGCAAGAGCCAGATGCTTTATGCCTTTGTTCAGCAGTATATCGTATTCCTCATTCAAGGTAAAAATCAGCTCATTGTTCTTTTCTACTGAAATTATGTTCATATGATCGTTCATATCAAGAAGTATTATGTCCTTCTCACTATCGGTCTCTGAAGGAATTTCCCATGGCTCCATGTCATGATAACGATTCACGGTTACAAATGCTGTCCCGATCTGAGGTATCAGAAGATGTTCTATTTTTTCTCCGGGACACATGGAACAGTAGAAAATTTCCACATCAAGTCCTCTGTATATGGCACCTTCTGTTATTATTTCCATAAAACTGCTGTTGGAATATCCTATAGGACAGCTTGCCATATATACCCTTTTCATATCGGAAATAAGTCCCGGCAGATAATTTATAAACCCGTCTCCTGTTATGGCACTGGCAAAGAATTTCTTTCTTCGCCCTGGATTCATGGAAATTTCCATATTTCCGTATTCCTCATCAAGAATATGTGCTGCAAGCTTATATATCTCACTGTCTTCAGCTGCATCACTGTATATTTCTTGCAGACTTCTGTACACATTCTTTGCGGCTCCAAGGTAGTTATATGCAATCCTGTACCATCTGGAAGTCTCTTCATTAAGATCAATTATCTTATTCTTGCTTGCCCCAATAGTCTCTTCATCCCAAAAATCTCCAAGATTTACAATTTTATCCACTGCCCCCGGTGTTACCGGATCTGTTGTGTGGGGACTCGTTCCGTCAATTACTGCTACTCTGCGTCTTTTAAGGACAATACCGTCAAGGGAATTCTCATCTGCTGAGCAATGCAGGTAGTCTACATCCTCACCCTTCTTACTGAAGTGGCTGGCGATTTTTTTCATAAATGTGGATTTTCCGGTGCCGGGTCCGCCTTTTATACATATTATCTTATTGGCTTCTCTCTGCCCCAGAATATGTCTGTAGTATGAATAAAATCCCTCCGGCGTGTTATTGCCGGGGAAATAATGTCTTTCCACGGACAAAATTATACCTCCTTAACATAACATAATACATATTATGCCAAGGAGGTCTCTGATGTTCTGTGGAAAACTTGTATGTTTTATACGTGATTGCTATCCTCACCGTAGCTGTTATCCCCGCTGTGGTTATTATCACTGCTGTCATTTTCATCTCAGTGTTTTTTTTGCTTGACATCTTCCCATGTCTCATTGTCCGGTGTGGTTTCAGAATAAGGAATTCCCTCAGGTCCTGTAACAACCAGATTTCCTGTAAGTATTTCATAAAATGTGACCGTTGATGTTTCCATATAAAGTTTTAATAACATAACGGGTATTGTCGTCACAAATCCCCATATTAAATATATAAAACCACCATACATAACAAGCATATCCAGAGCTCCTCCTATGAGAGAGGCCAGAAGTGCCCAGCCGAAAAATGAAAAGTAAAGACAGAACAGTTTTCCTTTATTTCCTTTCATGAGCCTCGAACTTTCTTTTATGCATTGTGAAGCTGTCCAGTCCGGATTATCCACTCTGAGATAGAAACACATGCTGTATCTGAATATAGCTACTATGCCGGGAATTACGAAAAGAAGCGCCCATAAAGCAATTTTTACAGAATACAGAAGATAAAGAATAAAACATTTCCCAAACATTCCAAAGCCTTCCAGATTAAGAGAATAATTTATCTCTCTTGTTCTGAAAAAATTAAGCATAAACATTGTAAATCCGCAGATCAATGCACCTGATACAAGAAACTCATATAAAAAAGATGCATATGAAATCGTTACCGGTAGATACTGATTCCCTACAGATACATATTCCACTATCCCGAAGAAATAATCTAAAATACGCTGGACAAAAGTGCTCAGTGCAAAGTAGATCAGAACTCCCAGAAACATCTGTCCCCATTTTCCTCTTAGAGATTCTCTTGCTATTTCTCTTATCTTTGAAGACGGTTCATATACTATACGGTTATTCATCTCAAATCTCCTCTGATATAAATACTTTCTTTTATTTATTATAACAACTCTTACAACATTTGACAACACTCATTTTTAAGTATAAAATGTATACTGCTAGGGGAGCTTATCTGCTGAGAGGATGAAGCAGCTTACTGCTTCGTCAGACCCTCAACACCTGATCCGGTTAATACCGGCGTAGGGAAGCGATATTTTTCAGTTCCCCTCCCATATTTTTGAGGAGGATTTTTTTATGCAGACAAAACGAAAAAACAATCTTACACAGCTGGCCGTTTGCGCCATGCTTATCGCATTAGCTACAGTCCTTGGAATGATTCCGCTTTTCAGCCTTCCCGCAGGAGGCGCAATCACTCCTTTCAGCATGCTTGCGGCTACATTATGCGGATACTATTTCGGTACAGGAAAAGGTGTCATATCCTGTGTGGCTCTGGGACTTATAAATTTTATCATAAGTCCTTATATGGTACATCCTGCCCAGGTATTTCTTGATTACATATTCGCCTTCGGTATGATGGGTCTTTCGGGCCTTGTATCCGAAAAAAAGAATGGACTTACTACAGGTTACATTATAGGTATCTGCGGAAGATTTCTGGGCAGTTTTCTGTCAGGATTCATCTTTTTTGCCTCATATGCTCCTGAAGGCATGAACCCTGTACTATACTCTTTCATTTATCAGCTTTCATATATCGGCGTGGAAGGTGTAATAACCGTTGTCGTAATCAATATACCTGTTGTTAAAAATACATTTAAAAGGCTTAAAACACAGCTTAACTGACTTTATATATATTTTCGTTAATTTTATGACATTTTCGTTGATTAATACTTCGGTAAATGATATAATCGTAACTGGTAAGATTTTTCTTTAGAAAAGGAGATATAAAGATGTATCAGACAATCAAATATGAAGTAAAAAACGGCATAGGCTACATAACAATAAACAGACCGGAAGCTCTTAATGCCCTTAACAAAACCGTTCTTGAGGAACTGTTTGATGTGTTTAACAAAATAGATACAGACGAAAATGTCCGTGCTGTTATACTTACCGGTGAAGGCCGTTCATTTGTAGCCGGCGCTGACATAGCACAGATGAGCACTTTGACTGTAGCAGAAGGAAGATCCTTTGGTGCATATGGCCAAAAGGTAATGAATTTTATAGAAAAAGTTGAAAAGCCTGTTATTGCAGCTGTTAACGGATTTGCTCTCGGCGGAGGCTGTGAGCTTGCAATGGCATGCGACATCAGAATTGCTTCCTCAAAAGCCAAATTCGGACAGCCTGAAGTCGGCCTTGGAATAACTCCCGGATTTGGAGGAACTCAGCGCCTTTCCAAGCTGGTTGGCAAAGGCATGGCAAAAATGCTTATACTGACTGCTGACACCATCAATGCCGAAGAAGCCATGAGAATAGGACTTGTTGAAAAAGTAGTAGAACCTGAACAGCTTCTTCCTGTATGTGAAGAGATTGCCGCTAAGATTGCTTCTAAGGCTCCTATTGCAGTAGCAATGGCCAAGACATGTATAAACAAAGGATATCATCTTGACCTTTTCTCAGGTTCAGCTCTCGAAGCAGAAGCTTTTGGAGGCTGCTTCGGTACTGCGGACCAGAAAGAAGGAATGAAAGCCTTCCTTGAAAAAAGACCGGCAAAATTTGAAAACAAATAATTTGCTGCAGGTATATAATAAGACTTCGAACAATAAAAATCTGCTCCTGTATAACGGAGCAGATTTTTTAGTTCTTATATTAAAATTCGAATTTTTTACCTTTTTTCTATTATATCATATTAAGTGATTTAAATAATGCAACCTCAATAATTCTCATTCATAAAAGCCATCAGACTTTATATGTCTGGAACTTATCATTTTCTTCTGCAACATCTTCCTTGAATTCATATTCGTTACCTGGAAGTATGGCATTGACCACAATTCCCACTATTGATGCTATCGCCAGCCCTGAAAGTGTCACAGATGCCCCGAAAAGTGTAAATGTAATACCCCCCAGCGAATTAAATCCAAGCGCACAAACGAGAATAAGAGCTGCTATTATGGTATTTCTGCTTCTTGTGAAATCCACTCTGTTTTCAACAACATTCCTTATTCCTATGGCAGAAATCATTCCATAAAGTATGAATGAGATACCTCCTATTGTTGCAGCCGGTATACACTCTATAACAAATGCAACTTTGGGAATACATGAAAGAGCAATAGCAAATAAGGCAGCTATCCTCATTACTTTTGGATCATAAACCTTGGTAAGAGCAAGAACGCCTGTATTTTCTCCGTATGTTGTATTGGCAGGAGCTCCTACTGCAGCAGCCACACAAGTTGCCAGTCCATCACCCAAAAGAGTTCTGTGAAGTCCTGGATCAGCTATATAATTTTTTCCTGTGGTAGCGCCTATAGCTGAGATATCACCTATATGTTCCATCATTGTGGCAAGTGCTATTGGCATTATAGTTATTATAGCGCTAACATCAAATTTCATGATCACAAATTCCGGAAGGCCAACAAGGGATTCTTCCTGTATACCGGAAAAATCCACCTCTCCCATAGCTATTGCTGCAATATATGATACTGCAACACCTATCAGAATGGGCACTATCTTAGCCATGCCTCTTCCCCATATATTGAATATGATAACTGTTGCCAGAGCAATAAGAGCAATAGGCCAGTTTGTAGAGCAGTTCTGTATGGCAGATGGTGCCAGAATAAGTCCTATGGATATTATAATTGGTCCGGTAACTACAGGCGGGAAAAACCGCATTACTCGTTTTGCGCCAAATCCTTTAATCAATGCAGAAAGCAGCAGATATACAAGTCCCGCACAGAAAACTCCCCCACATGCATAAGGAAGCATTTCTGTATTAGGTGATCCATCCTCCATCATTGGCGCCACAGCAGCGTAACCGCCAAGAAAAGCAAAGGATGATCCAAGAAATGCCGGTACCTTTCCTCCTGTTATCAGGTGAAATAACAGCGTGCCCACTCCTGCCATAAGGAGTGTTGTAGCAATAGGAAGACCTGTAAGTATAGGTACAAGGACTGTTGCTCCAAACATTGCAAAAGTGTGCTGCAGTCCTAAAACAACAGTCTTTGCCGTACCTAAGGTTCGTACATCTGTTATAGGCTCATGATTGTTCATAAACTAATTCCTCCAAAAAAAATCTTGCCGAAAGAACGGCAAGGTGCTTCAGTAAGACTGCTATACGTATCTTGCCGGTCTCTCTGTACCGAATTAAAGATATTTTTTAAAAGAGAGCTTTCAATCTATGAAAGCTCTCAATTTTTTATTATTACAGTAATCCGCCTATCTGTACAAACAGAGGAGCAAATACTACAGCAACAATAGTCATAAGTTTAATGAGAATATTGATGGAAGGTCCAGAAGTATCCTTAAACGGATCGCCAACAGTGTCTCCGACAACAGCAGCCTTGTGAGGCTCGCTTCCCTTTCCACCGAAGTGACCTTCTTCAATATATTTCTTTGCATTGTCCCATGCACCGCCGGCATTAGCCATCATAATTGCCAGCAGAACTCCGGAGGATAATGCTCCTGCAAGCATTCCGCCCAGAGCAGCAGTACCGAGAATTATACCTACAGCCAGTGGAGCAACTATTGCCATCACACCCGGCATAATCATTTCTTTAAGGGCTGCCTTAGTTGAAATATCAACACAGTTCGCGTAATCAGGTTTGGAAGTTCCTTCCATGATTCCCTTATCTGCTCTGAACTGTCTTCTTACTTCTTCAATCATCTGGTTTGCAGCTCTTCCTACAGAATTCATAGTCATGGCAGAGAACAGGAACGGAAGCATTGCTCCGATGAATACTCCGATTATAACTATAGGATCAAGAAGACTTATCATCTCAAGTTTAGTTGCTTCTGCGTATGATGCAAAGAGAGCAAGTGCTGTCAGTGCGGCGGAACCTATTGCAAAACCCTTTCCGATAGCTGCTGTTGTATTACCTACAGAGTCAAGCTTGTCCGTTATCTCTCTTACATTATCCGGTAATTCTGACATTTCCGCAATACCGCCTGCATTATCTGAAACAGGACCGTAAGCATCAACCGCAACGGTCATACCGGTAGTGGAAAGCATTCCTACTGCAGAAAGAGCAATTCCATAAAGACCTGCAAACTGATAAGCGATGAAAACACCTGCACAGATGAGCAGTATCGGCCATAGAGTTGACATCATGCCTACACCCAGACCGCTTATTATAGTAGTTGCCGCACCTGTCTGAGACTGGTCTGCAATCTTCTTTACAGATTTATAATCAGCCGAAGTGTACACCTCAGTGATCTTTCCTATAGCAATTCCTACCACAAGACCTGCAATAATAGCTGCTGCATAAGTATAATCACCCAACATGCTCTTAGACAGGAAAATTGTAGCGATTATAACTATTATTCCACTTATATAAGTACCAAGATTCAGTGCATTTGCTGGATTTGCGCCTTCTTTTCCTCGTACACAAAGTATACCGATTACAGAAGCAAGAATACCTACTGCAGATATTATAAGCGGGAACACTGCCGCAGTATCTGTACTGAATGTAGACATTTCGCCTGCCTGGTTTACGGCAACTGCAGCAAGTGTTATAGCTGAAATAATGGAGCCTACATAAGATTCAAACAAGTCTGAACCCATGCCTGCAACGTCACCTACATTATCACCTACATTGTCTGCAATAACAGCCGGGTTTCTTGGATCGTCTTCAGGAATACCGGCTTCAACTTTACCAACAAGGTCAGCACCAACGTCTGCAGCCTTGGTGTAAATACCACCGCCTACTCTTCCGAACAGAGCCATAGATGATGCTCCCAGACCAAAACCTGTTACACACTGAGTAACAGTTGCCAGATCAAGAACACATAGCACAACTCCAAGACCTAACAGACCCAGACCTGATACACAAAGTCCCATTACAGCTCCGCTTCTGAAAGCGATCTTAAGAGCCTTGTTCATTCCAGATTCCATGGCTGCGTTGGCAGTCCTCACGTTTCCGTTAGTTGCAACCTTCATTCCGAAGAAACCTGCAAGTACTGAAAGAAGTGCACCGCATACATAAAGTACGGCGGTAGTCCAGCTCTGAAGGCCTATACCTATCAGAAGGAAAAGAGCTACTATAACGATAGCCATCGTTCTGTACTCTCTCTTCAGGAAAGCCATGGCGCCTTCTCTGATGTAGCCGGCGATTTCTTTCATTCTGTCTGTACCTTCGGAGGCCTTGCTGATCCATGATGCCAGACAAAAGGCGATCAGAAGACCTACTGCGGCTGCACATACAGCAAAGATTTTCATAAATGCATACCTCCTGCTCACTTGCATACATTGAATAAGAGGCACTTTGTACCTCTCATCTTACAAGTGAATGTTATAAAATTAAAAATAGCTAACAATAACAGTATTATCTATTCCATAGTAACCAGGACCACTGACAGTATAACAAATAATATTGCCGCTCCAGCAGTTATCTTGGCTAAAATGGCTTCATATCCTTTGCTCTTTTTCTTTCCGAAAAGCTGTTCAGCTCCTCCCGCAATGGACCCGGAAAGTCCTGAACTGTTTCCTGATTGGAGCAATACGCTGGCAATAAGAATAACACTTGATATTGCCAGAACTATCATTAAAAATAATTTCATTTTATTCCTCCTAACATTTTAACTTGGTTATTATACCATAATTCAACTGTTTAAATCAAGTTAAAAGTTCACTATTTCAATAAATTTTAAGGGATCCAGGCTGGCTCCGCCAACAAGAGCTCCGTCTATTTCCGGCATACTCATTATTTCAGCAGCATTGTCAGGTTTGACGCTGCCTCCATATTGTATTGTAATCTGTTCTGCAATATCTTTATTATATATATCTCTGAGTATTTTTCTGATATATCCGCACATTTTATCAGCTTGCTCAGGAGAAGCTGTTCTTCCTGTACCTATGGCCCATACCGGTTCATATGCGACGGTTACCTTAATAGCATCATTCATTGAGATTCCTTCAAAAACAGCCCTTATCTGCATCTCAACTATTTTTTCTTCTATTCCCCCTTCTCTTTCATCCAGGTTTTCGCCTACACATACTACAGGAAGTATGTTTTCGGCAAGAAGTGCTTTCAGCTTAAGGTTCACGCTCTTATCAGTCTCCCCAAAATACTGTCTTCTTTCGGAATGTCCTATTATACAATATTGGGCACCTATTTCTTTCAGCATAGATGCTGAGATTTCTCCGGTAAAAGCCCCTTCTTTTTCAAAGTGAACATTCTGAGCTCCCACGCCTATACTTGTATCTTTAAACATCTCCACCAGTACAGGTATCTGTGGATAAGGTGCAAAAACGGCCACTTTTACATCATTTCTGCGGTGCAGTTCTCTGAATTTTATAGCAAATTCTCTTGACGCCGCTATGGTCTTATACATCTTCCAGTTTCCCGCAATAAAAGGTGTTCTCATGTCTTCTCTCCTATTTATCTTCCAGTACCGCCACGCCTGGAAGTTCTTTGCCTTCAAGGAACTCCAGAGAAGCTCCGCCTCCTGTAGATATATGGGTCATCTTATCGGCAAGACCGAACTGTTCAACTGCTGCAGCAGAATCACCGCCTCCAATTACAGTTACAGCATCAGATTCGCTTAATGCTCTGGCAATCTCATAAGTTCCCCTTGCGAAATTCTCCATTTCGAATACTCCCATTGGGCCGTTCCATACCACCGTGCCTGCTGATTCTATCTGTTCCTTATACAGTTCAACTGTTTCAGGTCCAATGTCCATTCCCATCATGTCAGCTGGAATTTCTCTGCTGCCGCATATGAGAGTATCGGTTTCATTTTTAAATTCTTTACCACATACCACATCAACAGGCAGCATCATTTTCACTCCTGACAATGAAGCTTTTTTCAGAAGATCATCTGCAAGATCTATGCTGGCTTCATCCAGTATAGATGTGCCTATCTCATATCCAAGTGCTTTATAGAAGGTATATGACATTCCTCCGCCTATAATAAGCGTATCCACCTTTTTTAAAAGGTTATCTATAACAGATATCTTATCTCCTACTTTTGCCCCTCCCATAATGGCCACAAACGGTCTTACCGGATTTTCCACAGCATTTCCAAGGAATTCTATTTCCTTTTCGATAAGAAATCCTGAAACCGCAGGAAGATAAGAAGCTATGCCGGCAGTAGAGGCGTGTGCCCTGTGAGCAGTTCCGAATGCATCATTTACAAATATGTCTGCCAGTGACGCAAGTTCTTTGGAAAATTTGCTGTCATTTTTTGTTTCTTCTTTTCTGAATCTTACATTTTCAAGCAGCATCACCTGGCCCGGTTTAAGAGTGTCTGCCTGTTTTCTTATATTCTCATCAACAACCAGTGGTGATGATGCAAATATGACCTTCTTTTCTAAAAGTTCTGACAGTCTTTTTGCAACAGGCTCAAGAGTGAATTTCATATCGGCATTACCATCCGGCCTTCCCAGATGAGACATCAGTATAACGGCTGCACCATTATCCATAAGATATCTTATAGTAGGCAATGCAGCTGTGATTCTCGTATCGTCAGTTATTATCCCGTCTTTCAGGGGTACATTAAAATCACATCTGACTATTACTTTTCTGTCCTTTACTTCTATATCCCTTACGGTCTTTTTCATATATCTCATCCTTTCAATTTTTCACAGCATCATTTATCAATACTGTTCATATATTTTATCAGTTCAAGGACTTTACTTGAGTATCCGAATTCATTATCATAAAATGCAATAAATTTAAAGAAATGGTCGTTTAACTGAATTCCTTCTCTTGCATCGAAGATAGATGTACACGGGTCTCCGACAAAATCCCCTGAAACCACTTCGTCATCCACATATTCGATGACTCCCTTCATGTATGTTTCAGAAGCTTCTTTGACTTTATCACAAATTTCCTCGTATGTAGCAGGCTTGTCCAGTACAACATTAAGATCTACTACAGACACGTCTGCAGTTGGAACTCTATATGAAATACCGGTCATCTTACCCTTAAGTGAAGGAATTACCAGACCTACAGCCTTAGCTGCCCCGGTGGTTGAAGGGATTACATTTCCAAATACAGATCTGCCTGTCCTCCAGTCTTTCATGGAGCGGGCGTCGACCACCTTCTGCTTTGCAGTTGCTGAGTGTATTGTAGACATAAGGCCTTCTTTTATACCCCAGTTATCTTCTATAACCTTGGCCAGAGGAGCAAGACAGTTTGTGGTACATGAAGCGTTGGATACCACATCCATATCTTTTGTATATTTTTCATGGTTGACTCCGAAAACAAAAGTCGGAGTAACGGAATCCTTAGCCGGTGCAGAAATTATGACTTTTTTTGCGCCTGCTTTGATATGATCCATTGCCTTTTCTGTGGTCACATACGCTCCGGTAGCTTCAACTATGTATTCAGCTCCGCATTCTTTCCATGGAATATCTATAGCTTCTGTGTGACTATATACGGGCACTTCTTTTCCATCAATAACGAGTCCCTTATCATATAGGTCCAGACTTTTCGGGAATCTTCCGAAAGTAGTGTCATACCTGAGCATATACACAAGATATTCAAGGTCAGCATTTCTGACATTGATTCCTGCAATTTCTATCTCCGGCATATCCATAGCCGCTCTTATGACTACTCTGGCTATTCTGCCGAAACCACTGATACCTACTTTGATCGCCATTTTTTTCTCCTCCTAAATTCTCTTAATGACAATATTTTTAATATCTTCTTCTTTTAGATGAAGACAGGATATTCATTCCTTCTCTGTATTTTGCCACGGTTCTTCTTGAGATTTCGATGCCTTTATCACTCAGTTTTCCCACAATATCCTGATCGCTGAAAGGCTTGGCCGGATTTTCTCCGTCTATTATTTCTTTTATCATGGTTTTTATACTGTTGGATGACACACCTTCTCCATCATTGCCGGTGATTCCTCCAGAGAAAAAATATTTTATTTCAAATACACCTCTTGGTGTCTGCATATATTTGCCGTTGACAGAGCGGCTTACAGTGGATTCATGCATTCCTATGTCATCCGCTATCTGTTTAAGTGTCAATGTTTTCAGATACTTGGGACCCTTATCCAGAAATTCTTTCTGATGTTCAACTACCGCAGTCACCACGTTATATATGGTTCTTTTTCGCTGTTCAATGCTCTTGATTAGCCAGAGAGCAGAATTGAACTTGTCATTTATATATTTTGACAATTCTTCATCGTTTTTTGCCTCACGAACCAGCGAATTATAATATGGGCTCACCATTATATGGGGCAGACTGCTTTCATTACTGGTAACAACATATTCGTCATTCATTTTTTCCACAAAAACATCAGGAACTATATATTTTACACTCTCACCTGCAGAAAAACTTCTGCCCGGCTTTGGTTCCAGAGTTCTTATCATGTCGCTTATCATCTGTATCTGGCTGACTGATATGCCTATTGCCTTTGCTATCTTGTTCAGTTTATTTTCTCCAAGATCCTCCAGATGATTGAGTATTATATATTCAGTCACCTCATCCAGAAGGCCTTTTGCGGCAAGCTGAATTATCAGACATTCTTTCAGATCCCTGGCGGCAACACCTAAAGGTTCAAATGTCTGTATCACATCAAGTATCTTTTCGGTCTTCTCACAGCTGATTTTAAAGATTTTAGAGATTTGTTCAACAGAAACGGTCAGATATCCATTTTCATCTATGGCTTCTATTATATATCTGCCTATTTTCAGATCGTTACCTTTTAGATTTGAAAAAGTCAACTGGAGCAAAAGATAATCCTCCAGTGTTTCTTCTTTACTTACAAACTGCTCGTACGAATATTCTTCCTTATCGGGAGAACGTTCCCACTGTTTATAGCTTTCTTCATCGTCATAATCTTCTCTTATCTTTTCCTGTATATCTATAGAAGATTCTTCTTTTCCCTTACTGTCAATTTCAAGTACAGGATTCTCAAGTAGTTCTTCATGAACAAAAGAATCCAGTTCCTGGGTATTAAACTGCAGGATTCGGATCGCCTGTATCAGTTCCGGTGTCATGGTCAGTTTCTGTGTCTGTTCAATTGTCAATCCGTAGCTTAATTTCATCCCTTTTTCCTGCTTTTGATTTTATTCATATACAATTATTATACCCAATTACAGTATTTATTTCAACCCCGGAAAACCCAACTGCCTTAAAGCTTCAAACAAAATTATGTTTGCAGAATTTGACAGATTGAATGAGCGAGCCCTTGTACTGGCGCTCATGGGTATCCTTATTGTTCTGTCATCATTTTCATTTATGAATGATTCCGGAAGACCTCTGGTCTCTTTTCCGAACAGTATAAAATCTTCGTCATGAAAATCTGCCTCTGTATAAAGCAGTTTTCCTTTTGTGGTTGCAAGCCATAACCTCCTGTTACCGTATTTTTCCATGAATTCCTGTAGACTTTCATGTATTTCTATTTCCACATACGGCCAGTAATCAAGTCCTGCTCTTTTAAGATGTCTGTTATCCAGACTGAATCCCAGAGGCTTGACAAGATGCAGTCTTGTATCTGTTGCTGCACATGTTCTTGCTATATTCCCTGTGTTTGGTGGTATTTCCGGTTCTACATATACTATATTCAGACTCATTAATGTCTCCTGTTGTTTTTATAATCGTCCTTTGACGGGTTCCCTCAATAAATAATAACAAATTTTCAAAAAAGGTAAAGACAAATTTGAAAAACTGTTATATAATTTTTGCATTATGATTATTGGGAGGTAAATAAATGAAATCTGCAAAAATCGGCCTGCTTGGCTTCGGCAACGTAGGCGGAGGCACTTATAAGATACTTACTGACAACAAGGCCATTATCGAAGCAAGGACCGGCATTTCCCCTGAAATCGTAAAGATTCTACAGCGAAACAGAAATAAGAAAAGGCTTGTCAGCGTGGATCCTGTGCTGCTTACAGAAGATCCCGATGACATAATAAAAGATCCGGATGTAGATATAGTCGTGGAGATGCTGGGCGGAATAGAGCCTGCCACCTCGTTTATGCTTCAGGCTATGAAAGCAGGAAAACATGTTGTCAGCGCAAACAAAGCTGCTATTGCTGCCAACTACAAAATACTGACAGATACTGCGCAAGAAAATGGTGTTAAATTCCTGTTTGAGGCAAGTGTAGCAGGAGGTATTCCTGTTCTGACATCTATAACAGGTGCTCTTCAGAGCAACAATTTTATCGAGATAATGGGCATCCTCAATGGTACCACAAATTATATCCTTACTAAGATGACAGAAGAAGGTCTTGCTTACAAAGATGTTCTCAGAGATGCTCAGGAAAAAGGATTTGCCGAAGCAGATCCTACTGCAGATGTAGAAGGCATAGATGCCGCCAATAAACTGTCAATCCTTATGGCATTGGCCTTTGACACATATGTTGCTCCGGAAGCCATCCCTACTACAGGTATATCTTCTATAACAGAATCTGATATATGTCGGGCTGCAGAAGATGGCAAGATAATAAAGCTTATTGGCAAAGCCTCTGTCCGTTCAGGCAAACTGGAATACAGCGTCCAGCCTATGATGCTTGATAAAGCGCATCCTCTCTGCGGAGTAAATAACGAATTCAATGCCGTATATATAACCGGTGATATGGTAGGTGAGCTTATGTTTTACGGAAAAGGAGCAGGCCCCCTGCCTACAGGCAGCGCCGTATGCGGTGATATAATAAATATCATGAAAAATATGGAGGTAGAAAAATGACATTATACAAAAAATGGGTAGACCTTATGGAAGGCCAGACAGAAGAAACCTTTCAGGATTTCTGGAAAGAATACAGTGAAACAGAAACCAAAATATACAAAGATATACTGAAAAACAAGGATGTATGCCCTTCCGGCACTTTTTCCCGGCTTGTTGAAAAATATGAGGCTGATCCTGTTATATTCATGGGTTTCCTGGACGGTATAAATACCAGCCTCAAAACCGCCAATGAACTGGAATCAATACAAGAAGACACCGAGCTTCATCTTGATATTGATTTTGAAAAACTGTTTTTTAACATGTTAAAAGCAGATGCAGATTATCTTTATACCCTGCCGGAATGGGACGATGTGCTGTCAGAAGAAAAAAGACATGAAATCGTAAAAGAATTTAAACGTTCCAAGACAGTTCGCAAGGAAAAAGAGCCTGGCAGAAATGATCCATGTCCCTGCGGTTCAGGTAAAAAATACAAAAAATGCTGCGGAGCCGGCAAATAAGATTTTAACAGTTGTTAAAAATTTTTTAAAAAACAGAAAGGAATTTCAATGTATAGAGAAGATTTTACAGATCTTTCCGTAAGGGAATACCAGAATGATTTTATTTTTAAAACTTTTGTATGGATGGTGGCAGGCCTTCTTACAACTGCATTCTGCGCGCTTTTTACATATTCCACCGGACTGATATGGCAGTTCCTATATGGCAACACTTTCAGCGTTCTGCTTATAGCAGAACTGGCAGCAGTGCTGATTTTTTCATTCTTATTCAATAAACTTCCATCAGCTGTAGTCACGGTACTTTTCTTCGGATATGCCATACTTAACGGTCTTACATTATCGGTAATTTTTGCAATATATCAGATGAGTTCCATAATCTTGCTGTTTATGGCAGGAGCGCTTTTATTCGGAGGATTTGCCGCTTATGGATACAGATGTAAAAGCGATCTCACCCGCTTTGGTCCTATGCTTCTGATAACACTTATAGTAGTTTTAATCATGAGCCTGATAAACCTTTTTATATAAAAAAATTCTTTTATGGAAACATTCATTGACTGTGCTGTTCTGTTTCTCTTTTTCGGCATAACTGCATACGATATGAACAGGCTCAAACAGTACAGCATGATGGCTCTTGAAAGCGACAGAAAACTCTATATTTATGGTGCAATGCAGCTTTATCTGGATTTTATCAATATTTTCCTCAGACTTCTTGCTCTTTTCGGCAAGAGAAAATAGAAGCAAAAATTTTGCCCGGCTAAATTCCAGCCGGGCTTTAGTTTTATAACATAATGTGTATTATATAAACAGTTTGTATGTAAATATACATTTTGCAAAACTTATATCACTCTGAAAGTATTCGTTTAATCCAAAATGCTGTGGTAAAATTACAAAGGAGGTAAATTCATGGTAAAAGACGAAGATATAAAAAAAATACTTGATATTCTTGAATCTTCATATCCTGAAGCTAAGTGTGCTTTGGATCATATAAACGTTTTTCAGCTTCTAGTCTCCGTGGTGCTTTCCGCTCAGACTACTGACAAAGCTGTTAACCTCGTCACACCTGCACTGTTTGATAAATATCCTTCTCCATACGAACTGGCAGATGCAGACCCTGATGATGTGTCACAATACATAAGACGAATAGGCATGTACAGAACTAAAGCTAAAAACATTGTCGGCCTTTCCAGGGTTCTCGTAGATAAATTCAGCGGCCAGGTTCCCGATGACTATGATTCTCTGGTCTCTCTTCCGGGTGTGGGAAGAAAATCTGCTAACGTAGTTCTTTCTGTCGGATTCGGCCATCAGCGTATAGCTGTTGATACGCATGTTTTCAGAGTATCAAACAGAATAGGTCTGACCCATGAGAAAGATGTGCTTAAAACAGAGCTGTCACTTATGAAAAGAATACCTGAAGAGCGATGGTCCAGGACTCATCACAGTCTTATATTCCATGGCAGACAGTGTTGTGATGCCAGAAAGCCTAAATGCGACGTATGCCCAGTTGAAGGATATTGTGAATATGTAAACGGTGCTGATAATTTACTTGAAAGGAGAAAAAAATGAAAAATATATTCGGTATAATAGGCGGTATGGGTCCTATGGCCACCCAGCTTTTCTACAAAATGCTCATAGAGAAAACTTCGGCCAAATGTGATCAGGATCATCTGAATACTATAATATTAGGACATTCTACAATGCCCGATCGCACTGCTGCCATACTCTCAGGCGACAAAGAAAAAATTGAAGAAATCTGCAGATACATGTATGAAGATGCTCATACACTTGAAACTCTTGGCTGTCTTGCAATCGGTGTGACATGCAACACTGCCCATTATTTTGTAGACATGATATCAGACAGGATAAATGTGCCCTTCATACATATGATACGTGAAACCGCTGCCGAAGCAGCAAAAACAGCTGAAAAAGAAAAAGTAGGTATACTGGCTACAGACGGCACAATAAAAACGGGGCTTTATCAGAAAGCACTGGAAGATCAAAACGTCGTTCCATGTGTTCTTGATAAAGAGGGTCAGGAACTGGTAATGTATCAGATATATGATTGTGTAAAAGCAGGAAAACCTGCAGATATGAAAAAATGGGCAATAATAGATAATAAACTGAAAAATATGGGTTGTAAAAAAGCACTTCTGGCCTGTACAGAGCTTTCTGTCATAAAAGCGGATGAAAATCTTTCAGATTTCTATATCGATCCTATGGAAGTCATGGCAGACCGTGCTCTCCAATTTATGGGGAAAAAACAGGTTTAACAAAATATCATAAATAAAAAAACCGGATACAAGTGATATGTACCCAGAATCCTGGACACATTGATTTATGATCACGGCTAACACATGGATGCTTCCCTGTATTTAACAGGGGGCATCCA
>CASFMJ010000085.1 GCA_949295785.1 uncultured Bacillota bacterium
AGGACAAACCCCGATGGAAGTCCGTTATGCTTATGCTGCATAACAGGTGTCCACAAAAAATGTCTACTTGACAGGGGGCGTGTCAACGCAAAGTCCTGAATATGGGACAGTGAGTATGCTAATATATGGGAACAAAAGGGAAACTCATATATCAGGAGGTAAGGAAAATGAAAAAGATAAAGGTGATAATGGCTGAATTTATGACGATATTGATTATATGTGCTCCGCTTGTTTATATTACAGACATGATGTATAGCTGAAAAAAAGACAGATTTCAGGTCATATTTCAGCTGCTTAGAATTTATATGAAAGAGTAGAGGAGAAATGTCAAGACTGGGATTCAATGCAGCATTAAATTACGGAAAGGATCTGAAGAGTTTTAAGAGCAAAGAAAAAGCTGAGAAATATTTTTTATCGTATAAAGATAAATTACTTGCTGAGCTTGAAAAGGCGTGCGGGAAATACCATTTTTTTGTTTGTGACTATTCTGTGGAAAGCCTGAAAAATATTGAGAAAATATATTTTAATCTGTATGAAAGTAAAGGCTTTGAAAAAATCGGGTTTTCCCGTAAAACCTTTGAAAGCCTGATGTCTGTATATTTTGGAGAGGTGGTAATCAGAAACAATGAGGATGCAAAATACGAGGTCAGAGAATTCCCTTTTTTAAAAGGCAAATATGAATTATATGTAAATAAAGGACTGCTGTATTTATCTGTTTTGGATAAATACACTGACCTTTATGAACGCCCCAACAATAAGAAAAGAAATTCTGTCTTTAGAGAGTATAATAAATATTTCAAATAATAAAATCTGATAAAGAAATAATACAATTTGACTGTTAAACAAAAAAACGGAAAAAGAACAATGACTGCCGAATGTGCCGGCAGTCATTATTTATGCTTTATGGCTAAAACAAGAAATAAGGATCCCTTATCTGTCAAAAGCCGGATTTATGGCGTAGAAATTTTTGCTGTCCAGATTATCCTGAATAATCCTGAGGCCTTCGCCGAAACGCTGATAATGTACTATTTCGCGTTCACGCAGGAATCGTATAGGGTCAATAACATCAGGATCATCTGCCATTCTGAGAATATTGTCATAAGTGAGTCTTGCTTTCTGTTCTGCTGCCATATCTTCAGATATATCGGCTATTGGATCACCGGTGACCGCAAGCCCTGATGCATCAAAGGGAACACCTGATGCGGCCTGAGGATATACGCTTGCAGTATGATCTACAAAGTAAGTTTCCATACCCGCGGCTTTTATTTCCTCAATAGTCATGTTTCGAGTCAGCTGATGGACAATGGTGCATACCATTTCCAGATGAGCCAGCTCTTCTGTGCCTATATCGTTGAGTATGCCGGCAACTTCTCTGTAAGGCATTGAACAGCGCTGTGAAAGATAGCGCAGGGAGGCACCTATCTCACCATGGGGACCTCCATACTGTGAAATGATAAATTTAGCAAGAGCCGGATTGGGATTTTTTATCTTGATGGGATATTCCAAACGTCTTTCATAATTCCACATATATCAGTCCTCCAATTCCCAGGGCCATGGTGATTTTATCCAGGTCCAGCCCTGTGCGGTATCAGTATCGAAAGCCGTGAGAGGACCATAAAGCATCTCATATTCGGCATTCAGTTCAGTATGATGTTTCTGCACATCTGAAAAGTAATCCAGCGCCATCTGATTGTCCGGATGAGTATCAAGAAAAAGATTTAAATCGTATAGGGCAAAGCCTGTTTCCTGTATTTTACGCATGAGTTCTTCTCTGTTCATCTTCTCATACCTCCCCTGAAAGGCAGATTAAGATCGGGGAAAATAGTACCGGCGGTAAGACCCTCTTCAAGAGTGTAATACTGTCCCCATTTCTGCCAGGGGACATATGACATGGCTAAAGGCAGATCGCCCAGTTTCATATGGTCGAAATTATGCCCCTCTGTGGGCATATCACCGTCTGCGCAAGGACATTCCGTGCCTTCACACTCATGGTATCCGCGGTTTACTGTAGAAGCAGCTGATGAAACGGCAATATTTTTATCTGCTTCACGCATGAATATTTCAAGGGGCATTCCTATATAGGGATTTTTTATCAAAATAAATACTCCTTTCATTGTTGTTTATAATTACATAATATGAAATGATATGACGTGTTGTGAAATTACCTTGAAAAACTGCGCCGGTCTATTATAAAATATATGAGTAATGAAGAAAAACTCACAGTATTTTATATAGAAAATCTTAACGGCAATTTAACAGTAATTGAAGATATCATATAGACAGGAGGAATCTCAGTGAAAACTAATATAAAAAATGCCAATATGCCTGATTCATATTCAGAAAAAGATAATTCGGCAAGAACATTGCAACGTGATGCACTTACTTTTCTGTTCGCCATAACAGGAATAACTGCTCTTGCTTTTATGTTTAACGGTATACTGGCAAACCCTGATGTGAATATAACGATGTTTTATATAGTTGGTATAATAGTTGTAGCCAGATATACCAACGGATATGTATGGGGATTTCTTTTTTCTCTTCTGTCAGTTATGTGTGTGAACTATTTTTTCACATATCCGTATTTCACCCTTAATTTGTCTCTTGAGGGATATCCCATAACATTTGCGGCCATGTTTGTAATATATATAATTACTTCAGCCATGACTTCAAGTATGAAAGAACAATCCCGCATTCTGGCAAAGCAGGAGAAAGAACTTATGGAAATACAGAAGGAAAAGATGCGAGCCAATCTTCTCAGGGCCATATCCCATGACCTCAGAACACCACTGACAGGGATAATAGGTAACAGCAGTTCATATCTGAAAATGGAAAAAGAACTGTCAGATGCGGATAAACATGATATAGTAGAGAATATTAATGAAGATGCAGAATGGCTGCTGAGTATGGTGGAGAATCTTTTATCTGTGACCAGAATAAACGGAGATACAGCAAAAGTAAACAAATCAATGGAGTCTGTGGATGAAGTTGTCGCATCAGCTGTAACAAGATTTAAAAAACAGTATCCGCAGGCGCAGATAAAGATCAGGCTTCCTGATGATGTAGTAATGGCCATGATGGATCCCCTTCTGATTGATCAGGTAATAACCAATATACTGCAGAATGCACAGGTTCATGCCAGCAGTACAAAACCTCTGGAACTGACAGTAACTGATGAGCCGTCAAGTGTAAGCTTCTGTGTCAGAGATTATGGAGTTGGGATAAGTCAGGAAAAAATCGAAACAATATTTGACGGTGTAGGTTACAGAAGAGACCGAGATACTTCTGCGGACGGATATAAGGGTATGGGTATAGGACTTTCCATATGTAAAACTATAATAAATGCCCATGGGGGAAAGATAAATGCAAGAAATCATGGCGACGGAAGTGAGTTTTACTTTAGTCTGCCAAAAGAAACGGAGGAATAAATATTATGGTACAAAAGCTATCTGTTCTGATAATTGAAGATGAAAAGAGCATATGCGATTTTATGGCTAAAACACTGGTCTCAAGTGATTGTAAGGTAATGTCTGCAGGAAGCGGCAAAGAAGGTCTTACTATACTGACTTCATCACTGCCGGATCTTGTATTACTTGATCTGGGACTTCCTGACATGGATGGAATAGATATAATAAAGCAGACCAGAGAATGGTCAAGCCTTCCCATAATAGTTATTTCTGCCAGAGCACAGGAAAAGGAAAAAGTGGCAGCGCTGGATGCCGGCGCTGACGATTATATAACAAAACCTTTCGGTACTGATGAACTGATGGCAAGGATCAGAACTGCCATGAGGCACAGCAACAAGATAATGGGAGATCATATAAACAGCAACAGACCTTATTCGGCTAAAGGCCTTACCATAGATTTTGATAAACGCCTTGTAATGGTTGACGGCAAAGAAATACATCTTACACGTGTTGAATATAAAATTGTAAGTATGCTGGCACAGAATTCAGGAAAGGTGATAACTTATTCATCACTTATTGAACAGGTATGGGGTCCATATGCCGATGATAATAACAGGATATTAAGGGTAAACATGGCTAATATCAGACGTAAACTGGAAAAAAGCCCCGGTGAACCGGAATATATCTTTACCGAACTTGGTGTAGGATATAGAATGATAGAAGACGAGAATATTGAATAAAAAAATTTAAAATGTGTATTATAAGATAACAAATGAGCCGGCTCTTTATGAGGTGGCTTATTTTCATATATTTATCACAAAAAACAAAAAAATTATCTACATAACCATCGCTTTTTATGGTACAATTAAAAAACAATTTCTATTCAAAATATTAACAGGAGCGTTTAACATATATGTCCTTCAGCAGTCTGCAGTTTATCTTTATTTTTTTACCTATTTTTTTCATAATATATTATCTGTTGCCTAAAAAATGGCGTAATTTATGGATATTTGCTGCAAGTGTGGCATTTTATGCTGTGGGAACCATGGACAAGCCACAGTATATAGCACTGTTGCTTTTATCTGTAATAGTAAACTTTATACTGGGGAAAAATATCGGAAAAAGGGTTCAGCGCATAGATATGAAGGGCGCAAAGGCTGTATTGACTGCAGGCATCGTGTATAATCTTTTGTGGCTTTGTGTTTTCAAATATTCTGATTTCATATTTGAGAATATCAATTTCCTGGCAGAGAAAATAGGCGGTGAGAAGCTTATTGAGCCGTGGAACCTGTTATTGCCCCTGGGAATAAGTTTTTACACTTTCCAGAGCATATCGTACCTTGTAGATATTTATCGAGATGATGTAAAGGCTGAAAAATCCTTTGCAGATTTTGGAGCCTATCTGACCATGTTTCCAAAACTTACCATGGGTCCCATAACAAGATACGGAAATCTGTCGTATGAACTGAAAAAAAGAAAATTATCTTTGGCAGTATTTGATGACGGGCTTAGATACTTTGCCTTGGGTCTTGGACTCAAAGTATTGCTGGCAAACAGGATAGGAAGCTGCTGGAGTGATATACAGACGGTGGGATTTGAAAGTATTTCCTCGCCTGTTGCATGGATGGGGATTTTTGCCTACAGTTTTCAGCTTTATTTCGATTTTTACGGATACTCCATGATGGCCGTGGGACTGGGCAGAATGATGGGATTTACTCTGCCTGTAAATTTTGAACATCCTTATGAGTCACTTACCATGACAGAGTTCTGGAGAAGATGGCATATGACGCTGGGAAGCTGGTTCAGAGATTATGTGTATATACCGCTGGGAGGAAACAGAGTCTCCATGTCAAGACTATATTTCAATCTTCTGGTGGTATGGCTTCTGACAGGTTTCTGGCATGGCGCCGGATGGAATTTTATCATATGGGGACTGTTCCTTTTTGCAATCATAGCTATAGAAAAAACATGGCTGAAAAAGATAATGGACAGGATAAAACCTCTGGGTCATCTTTATATGCTTTTTCTGATACCGCTGTCATGGATGATATTTGCCATAACAGATATAGATCAGCTTGTCGTATATACTCAAAGATTGTTTGACTTTACGGGAAGAATGAGCGATACTGTTTATGACGGAGATTTTGCAAAATATCTGGACATGTACGGCGTGCTTCTTGCAGTATGCTTTGTCATGTGTACTTCTGTACCGCGAAGGCTTTTTGAGCATATCAGGAAAAAAGTTGCAGGCACAATAATACTTTTTATTATTTTCTGGGCATCGGTATATCTGATCTATTTAGGTCTGAACGATCCGTTTTTATATTTTAGATTTTAAGGGGCAAAAGGGAAAAAATGAGAAACTTTCTGAAATATTCGTTTTCTGTTTTAATGATAATTGCATGTCTGATACTTTTTACTATACTTACATTCAAAGTTCTCATACTTGATAAAAAACCGAAGGAGGAACAGATCAGCGAACCACCGGTAACTGAAGAAATTCCCGATAAACAGGAGGATGATGCGCCGCAAAAGGATGCTTCCGAATCCAGAGAACTTGATCCTGAGGCAGTGCCCTTCACCAAAGTGGATGACAGCTATTTTAACGATGCACTATTCATAGGTGATTCCAGGACACTGGGAATAAAAGAATACGGACAGATCCCACAGGCTGATTTCTTTACCAGTACCGGCATGAGTGTGTATAATGTAAACGATAAGGTGATCAATGTTGACGGAATAGGTGATGTGACACTTGAAAAACTTCTGTCATCAAAACAGTATGGCAAGATATACCTGATGCTGGGAATAAATGAGATAGGATATAATCGTGAAAGCACAATAAAAAAGTATGGAGAACTGGTCAGCTATATACACGACAAGGAACCGGATTCTGTCATATTTTTACAGGCCAATCTTCATGTGGCAGCGGGACGATCTGATAATGATGATGTGGTGAACAATACAAATATTGATAACTTTAATAAAAGTATAATTCAATTCATAGATAACCGCAGGATATTCTATATAGATGTAAATGTCATATTTGATGATGAAAAGGGTAATCTGAAAGCAGAATGTACCAGCGATAATACCCATGTATATGCAAAATATTATGCAGACTGGGTAGACTGGCTGAAAACTAAAGCAATACTCGTATGATATATAAATGAGCCATAAGGTCAGATCAGCCATAAAGCAAAGGAGGATAAAATGAAAAAATTGCTTATCGTCGTTGATTATCAAAACGATTTTGTCACAGGATCCCTCGGTTTTGAAGAAGCGATAGCCCTTGAAGAACCTATTTCTGAAAGAATAAAAGCCTATAGAGATATGGGTGAAGAAGGACAGATCATTTTCACCATGGATACTCATGACCGTCATTATATGGATTCACAAGAGGGAAAACATCTCCCTGTTGAGCATTGTATCCAAGGTGATGACGGCTGGCAGCTATATGGTAAAGTAGCAGGACTGAAAGAAAATAATGACCTTGTGTTTTCTAAACCTACTTTCGGCTCCTATGAACTTGGAGAATATCTTCACAGACGCAAGGATGAGTATGAAAGTGTTGAATTTGTCGGGGTAGTGACCAATATATGCGTGATATCAAATATTGCTGTTACAAAAGCTGCAATGCCTGAAGTTCCTATAACGGTGTATGCATCGTGCGTTGCAAGCAATGATCCTGACCTTCAGGAAGCTGCTCTGGCTGTGATGGAATCAGTTCATGTTGATGTAAAGAGGTGATCTCATGGCTTATTTAAATAATGCTGCAACTACAGCTGTAAAGCCGGATACTGTGAAAAATGCTCCTCCTGCGTCTCCAAAGGAAACAAAGGAGCGTATAGCCAGGCTTCTTGGATGTAAGGGCGAAATAGTGCTGACAAGGGGAGGAACTCAGGCTCTGAGAGCTGCTGTAAAAGGACTTGTAAAGCCGGGAGACCATGTCATATCCACAGACATGGAATATGGCGCTGTGTTGGATATATTAAAAGAACTGGAAAGTGAAGGAACACAGATCACATATATACCCGTAAACAGTTACGGATCTTTGAGATATGATATGATACAAGAGGCAGTGACACCAAAGACAACAGCCATAGTATGCACTCACGGTTCCAATGTAACGGGAAATATAGTTGACATGGAGAGAGTAGGGGCGGTAGCCCGAAAAAACCGTCTGAAGCTTATTGTTGACGGATGTCAGACTGCCGGCGCAACACCGATAAATCTGGAAGACATGCAGGTAGATGCGTTCTGTTTTACAGGACACAAGAAACTCATGGGCCCATATGGGACAGGCGGAGTCTGTCTGGGTCAGGGCGTTAACCTTGGTGAAGAGGGACTTAAAGAAATACAGACTCCTTCAGAAGATAAACTGGGTGGTCTCTGCGCAGCACTGGATTTTATAAATGAGAAGGGAATCTATGGAATCAGCATCTTTCCGCATCGCCTTGCAAAGAGATTCTTTGAATCGGTAAAGTCGATGAAAAATGTAAATGTTTATGGTGATTTCGGTACTAATACAAGAATTCCCACTGTGGCTATAAGTGTCAACGGCTTTTCGCCGGAAGAAGTAAAAAACTTTTTGCGGAAAAACGGTATAGCCGTCAAATGCGGCGATTTTAATGCCCCGCGTCTGATGAAGGCCTTTGGCAGAGAAAAAGAAGGTCTTGTGAGATTCAGTTTCGGTTATTTCAACACCAGAATGGAAGTAAATGATGCCATATGGGTACTTATGGATATGCAGGGACTGGATGACCTGTATCTTCTTGCATGATATGGGACGAATACAATAAGATGTATACAAAAACAGGAGGTTGAATATATGCCTCCTGCTTTTATTTTACGGGTTATAGGACAAAATGTGTTGGTCATCAGTCCCAGTAAACCGGATAATCTGATGACCTATGAAGTTCGCTCCAGGCAATAGCAT
>CASFMJ010000086.1 GCA_949295785.1 uncultured Bacillota bacterium
AGAATGACAAAAGAGACGGATTTCTCCGTCTCTCGTGACACTTGTCTTTATTTTGATTGTGCTCCACCCCAACATTTGACATAGAGCTAAAAAACCCTGAGATCACTCAAACAAAGTTTTCTCAGGGTTTTTGTCTGTTATTTCATAAATATCTGCACAGCATATCTCTTCCGTTGTCCGGAATTTAATGACATACTGCAGCGCATTATAAATCAGCTCTGACTATTTCAGCTGAGCGGCAACTTCTTCAGCAAAGTTTTCTTCTTTCTTTTCGATACCTTCGCCTACTTCATATCTTACCATTTCTACAACCTGCATAGGTTTGCCGATTTCTTTTGCTACGCTTTCAACGTACTGAGCCACAGTCATATCTCCGTTCTTTACAAACTTCTGATCCACAAGGCATACTTCTTTAAGAATAGCTTTTACTTTACCCGGAATTATTCTCTCAAGCATTGCCTCCGGCTTACCTTCGTTGAGAAGCTGCTGTTTTGCAATTTCTTTTTCAGATTCCAGCCATGCCTGATCCACCTGGCTTTCGTCTACAAATTTAGGACTCATAGAAGCCACCTGCATTGCAACGTCCTTGGCGCATACGGCAATCTCATCCTCTGCGGCATCAGTCTTCATTCCTACGATAACACCGATCTTTCCGCCGCCGTGGATATATCCGGTATAAACAACTCCCGGAGTAGCCATCTTGTGGAATCTTCTTATATTCATGTTTTCACCGATCTTGGCGATCTTATTGCTGAGAGCATCAGCTACAGTTCCTTCGCCTTCATAAGGAAGAGCCTTGAAAGCTTCAAGATCATCACTGTCTGCCTCAAGAGCCATATCAGCCAGTTTTTCAACAAACTGAACAAATTCCTCATTCTTTGCTACAAAGTCTGTCTCGGAATTTACCTCCACTACAGCAGCTTTCTTGTTATCAGCCGAGAAAGCAACTTTAACAAGACCCTCTGCAGCTATTCTTCCGGCTTTCTTAGCAGCCTTTGCAAGGCCTTTTTCTCTAAGAAGCTCTATAGCCTTTTCTATATCACCGTCAGTTTCAACCAGAACCTTTTTGCAGTCCATCATGCCTGCGCCGGTCCTTTCTCTTAATTCTTTAACTAATTGTGCTGTTACTGCCATTTTTCCTGTCCTCCCGATTTTATGTTACTCAGCTTCAACAGTTTCTTCTGCTTCAGTCTCTGCTGCCTCTTCTGCTTCAGCTTCTTCAGCAGGAGCTTCCTCGGCTTCAGTTCCCTCGTCAAAGCTTTCGCCCTGATTTGCTTCAATAACGGCGTCTGCCATTCTTCCTGCGATAAGCTTTACGGCTCTTATTGCATCATCATTGGCAGGGATAACATAATCCACATCATCAGGATCACAGTTGGTATCTACGATGCCTACTACAGGGATGCCCAGAATTCTTGCTTCTTTAACAGCAATTCTTTCTTTCTTGGGGTCAACTACGAAAAGCGCTCCCGGCATTTCAGGCATATCTTTGATACCGCCCAGGAACTTTTCAAGTTTTGACATTTCCAGTCTCAGCTTTACCACTTCTTTTTTAGCCAGCTTATCAAAAGTACCGTCTTCTTCCATAGTGTAAAGATCTTCCAGTCTTTTGATTCTCTGAGCTATAGTCTTATGGTTGGTCAGCATGCCGCCCAGCCATCTTTCGCTTACATAATATTCTCCGCACCTCACAGCTTCATCCTTGATAGCCTGCTGTGCCTGTTTTTTGGTTCCTACGAACAGAATAGGTTTGCCTGTTTCAGCTACGCTTCTCATGAAGTCATATGCTTCTTCAATTTTCTTTACTGTTTTCTGAAGGTCTATGATGTATATACCGTTTCTTTCAGTAAAGATGTAAGGAGCCATCTTAGGGTTCCATCTTCTTGTCTGGTGTCCGAAATGTACACCTGCTTCCAGTAACTGTTTCATTGAAATTACTGCCATTTTTAATCCTCCTGGTTTTTCACTTCCACCGAGCTTCAAAATACCGCTTGCATCCGTCTGTTATATATCAGCTACACATATCAGAACCACAGCACCCTTATTTCAGGGAGTCACGGCAACCACTAAAAGGCCGGTGTGTAAGTTATGATTATTTTTTGCGTCTTGAACGCACTGCCTTAATACTATACAATAAAACCATTGAAATTGCAAGTATTTTTTGTATTTAAGAGTAAAATTTCCAGTGCATCACTATACTCTTTGCTGTTTATTTTACTTTTATTAAATCTATAAATCTTCATATCACCGATACCGGTGTTTTACATTTTATTTCAACAGATCTCTAAGATAAGCCACATACATCTGTTTTGTCCTTATATAACTTTCTCTGCCCAGCATAAGAACGCTTCCGTCCTGAAATATCACATTCTGGTCTCTCATTGCTGAAATGTATTCAAGATTTACCACAAGTTTTTTCAACGTGTGATAAAATCTGCCGTCCAGCAGTTTTTCAACATTTTCAATTCGCTCATAGTATACAAAAGTATCCTTGCTGGTTACAATGGCTAATCTGCGTTGTCTCTGTTCCAGATACAGAATATCATCCACTTTTACTTTTGTGCTGTAGGATCTTGTTATTACAGGTATATATTTGTCCATACTCCCCTTCCCCTCATGTTTTCTTATTTATAAACAGCAACTTATTTTCTGACTATTATATCACTGCCAAAGTAATTGTTTTTTCAGTCTTTTGCGACACTTTCTCCAATGATTCGACTATTTATGACTTGTTCACATATAAATACACTCTTTTCTCCGCCTTTTCAGGCTTTATGTGACATAAACTCACCCTTGCCAAGACTACAGCAACATTAACTGTCACTTATATAAAAGCATTAAAAAACCCCGGGAGCTTTCTGCTCTCAGGGGTCGTATAAGATTCAGGCATACATTATATGATTTTTGTAAAACTGTATAAACAGATTTGATGTAACGCCCTGTACATTGGCTTATTCCAGTGGAAGCAGGCGCTTTTTATACAGTCAACAGCTTCCTGAAACTTCTTTTGAGGCTTTTCTACAGTTCCTCTCTCCTGTAAGTTATAAGATCTTCTGCGATCTCATGAGCCGCTATGGAAACCGGCTTGTCAGTATCAGCATCTGTGAGTATTGGTTTACCGTCAATTATGTCTCTGGCTCTTTTGGCGGCAAGGATTACGATAGTATATCTGCTGTCCGCCTTCTTTCTTATTTCATTAATCGATGGATATAACATTATTCTTCCTCCTTATAACTTGCAATCAGTTCTTCAGCGGTAAAGGCCACTTTTGAATGCTCAGCGACAACTATGGCTCTGACTCTGGCCACAGCTTCCTCCAGCACACCATTTACCACACAGTAATCGTATTTGTCTATATACGAAAGTTCCTTAAGAGTTTCTCCCAGTCTGAGTTCTATCGCCTCTGCCGTCTCGGTTCCACGACCTGTAAGACGTTTCCTCAGTTCGGCCATTGACGGCGGTAATATGAAAATAAATACACCGTCAGGATAGTTTTCTTTCACTTTAAGAGCACCCTGCATGTCTATTTCAAGAATCACATCTGTTCCGGCAGAAAGCTTCTGTATAACAGGCTCTTTTGGGGTTCCGTAATAGTTGCCGTAGACCTGAGCATGTTCAAGCAGATTGCCGCCTTGAATGTGTTTTTCAAAAGTCTCCCTGTCAGTGAAGAAATAACTTACGCCTTCTGTTTCTCCCTCTCTCGGTGCTCGGGTCGTCATAGATACCGAAAGGGAAAGATCCTCCATTTCTTCTAAGAGCCTTTTGCATATGGTGCCTTTTCCCGCTCCTGATGGTCCCGACAGGACGAAAAGTTTCCCAGGGTTTTTATCCTTTAAGTGCATTATGAACTCCTGTTGCTTCAAATCTTGTTCTATTTATGAGATAATATTTTATCACAATATTCCTGCAATTTCAAGGGTTATTCTATATTCTGCACCTGCTCCCTTATTTTTTCTATCTCGCTTTTTATTTCAAGCATATAACCTGTTATGGTTATATCATTGGCCTTGGAACCTATGGTGTTGGCCTCCCTGTTCATTTCCTGCACAAGAAAATCAAGTTTTTTACCTTCTGCCTCATTCCCGCTTTTTACTATTTTTGCAAGCTGCAGGAGATGACTGTTAAGTCTGGTTATTTCCTCGTCTATTGCGCATTTGTCGGCAAAAATGGCAGCTTCTGTGAGTATTCTTTCTTCCGGCACAGTTGCATTTCCGTCAAGGAGCTCTGCTATTCTTATCTTCAGTCTTTCCATGTAATCTTTAACTACAAGAGGTGCTCTTTCTTCTATCTTATCTAATATTTTTTTGATATTTTCACCTTTTTTCAGAAGATCCTCTGCCAGCTTTTCCCCTTCGATACTTCTCATTTTCTCAAGGTTTACAGCTGCTTCCTCAGCCGGTATCAGAATGGCTTTTATTATTTCTTCTTCATCTTCAACATCGGGTATGGCTTTCATCACATCAGGCATAGTGGCCAGAAGGGACAGAGATATGTCTCCTTCCACGTCAAAATCCTTTTTCAGGGTTTTCAGATTGTCATAGTACTGACGTGCTATAGGCTCATTAAGTCTGATATTTATATCATTCTCAGTTATATTTTCAACCATGACGGAGACATCGACTTTTCCTCTTCTCAGTCTTCCTTTAACTGCGCTTTTAATCTTATCTTCTGCAAAGCCATACCTTCTGGGCATTTTCACTGAAATATCCGAATACCGGTGATTTACGGATTTTATTTCCACTGTTATATTTCTCTTGCCATCGGTGTACTCTCCACGGCCAAAACCTGTCATGCTTTTTATCATCTGATTTTTCCCTCTTTTCTCTGATCTATGATAACAGAATTATTTTACATCAACATAATAATGTTTGCAAGGGAGTACATTTACATGTTGTTTCTGCAGGTTTACTTTGCAGCTGTATAAAGATAGAAGCCGCCGGAAGCAAAGATGGCTTAAGATCATCTCCGGCAATGATTTGCGGAAATCATATTGCATGAACCACTACTGTTTAAACCGGATATTGAATTTTTACACGATTTCTAATATACTTTAATTATATACTTATGAAAAGAGGACAGCAAATTGGCATTTGACGGAATAATCACCATGGCTGTTGTGCATGAGCTAAAATCAAAAATAACCATGGGAAAAATAGATAAGATCTACCAGCCTGAATCTGACGAGCTGGTTTTCAATATTCACACCAGAAACGGCAATCTGAAGCTTTATGCTTCTGTAAATCCTTCGGCTTCAAGAGTCCATCTCATTGACTCTTCTCTTCCCAATCCCCCCGCTCCCCTGCCGTTCTGCATGCTTCTGAGAAAGCATGTTCAGGGAGCCAGAATAACCGGAATCAGTCAGAATGGCAGCGAAAGAATAATCGAAATATCTCTGGAGACTCTCAATGAACTGGGATTTACTGTATCAAAGAAACTAATATTTGAGATAATGGGAAAGCACAGCAATATCGTGCTTGTGGATATTTCTACAGGAAAGATAATCGATTCCATAAAACATGTATCTATAGATGTCAATCGCGTAAGGCAGCTGCTGCCCGGTATTATTTATCAATATCCTCCCAGGCAGGATAAAATACCTTTCAGGGATATGATTTCAATGGATTTTGCCCAAGAGCCGGCTCACCTTCTGAATAATCAATCTCAACATAATGCAAAATCTCTTCAAAGAGCCATAGGCGGAATATCTTCTGCTTTTGCTGAAGAAATGAGTTTTCATGATAATCCGGTTGAATTTCTCAGTCACACGGTATCCGGCATAGAAAACGATTCTATATCCCCTGTAGTCTATATGGATGATAAAGGTTTTCCGGTAGAATACCACATAACACCTCTTTCAGATTACGAAGGCAGCTGCGGGAAAAAGGCCTTTGACACTCTGAGTCGGTGCCTTGAATATTATTATGACCACAAAAGAAGTTCCAGCAGACTTTATCAGAAGGCAACTGATCTGGCAAGATCTGTTTCTGCTCAGCTTGATAAACATCGTCTGAAAGAACAGAGACTCAGAGAAGATCTGCTGAAAGCAGAAAACTCTGAAAACCTGCGACTTTACGGCGAACTGCTGACCGCAAACATACATCAGGTCAGACCCGGTGAAAAAAACGTAACTGTTATCAACTATTATGATGGTTCTTCCATATCCATCCCTCTGGATCCCCGCTTCTCCCCGGCCAAAAACGCCCAGCAATATTTTAAAAGATATGGCAAGGCCAAAACTGCCGTCAAAGAAAAACAATTGCAGTTAGAATCTAATGAAGCCGATATAAAATACCTGGAATCGGTGCTTTCATATGTGGAAAACGCCGAGGCTCCCGGTGAAATAGAAGCCCTGAGAAGAGAACTGGAGGATACGGGCTATCTGAGAAAGAGAAAGGTGCCGGGAGGGTTCAAAGAAAAGAATATCAAAGCTGAACCCATAAGATATATACTTCCCGGCGGCTTTGTGGTGCTGGTGGGGAAAAACAATAAAGAAAACGACATTCTCACCTTCAAGACGGCATCTTCAAAAGATCTGTGGTTTCACACCAAGGATATTCCCGGCTCTCATGTCATATTGAAACTGTCAGGCACCCTGCATCCCGATCCGGACGATCCCTTCAACGAATCTGCAATATATGCTGCTGCATCTATAGCCGCCTATCACAGCAAAGGCAGATCTTCAGAAAACGTACCGGTAGATTATGTCCCCGTAAAATATGTAAAAAAGCCTGCAGGCGCAAAACCCGGCATGGTCATTTTCACCAGCAACAGAACAGTCTGGGTAAATCCGGAAATTCCGGAAAAAAAATGATTATTTTATTATAAAATTCCGTAAAACGACAAAATCCCGCAACAGCGTATCAACTTTGCGGGATTTTATAATTTCTTCTTTATTTCAGACTCATATGGATTTATTATTAAGTCACATCTAAAAGCAGCTGAATTATATACAGCAAAAGGAGGTATGAGATATGAGACAGTATCGCTGCTCATTGTGCGGGAGAATCCACAATAATATAACCTTCAAATGCGGTTATGTTTGTGAGGATTGTATAGAATATATAAAAAACTGCACTTAGATGTCATTAAAAAAGTCCGGCAAAGGCTGAATGTTGCGCCGGACTTGATATAAATCTGAACCTTAGAATAAAAATTTCGGATCAGCCCTATCCACATTATCCATGATGGCGCATATCCATGGCTCCCGCAGTCAGACCAATAAACTCACACGGATATTAAAACCACGGGTGCCATAACCCGATCATATGCAACTTTAAAATCCGATTTCACAGTCTGAATAATATCTCCCATGGAAATGCGCATCTCCGTAAAGATTATATTCTCATTTTTATATTTACCATTATCTGTTTTTTCTATGTGAACGTGCAGCCTTGGCCCTTCTGTTTGCCTCTGCCCTTTTAAGATGCTTTTCGCGGTTTATGCGCTTTCTGGTTTTTCTTCGCATTACCGAGAAACCAAATCTGCCAATTGGCGCTTTATTTACTCCGAAATATTCTCCGTGGATATATGTTATGAGACCCGCTTTATCAAGTTCAAGCCGGCCGTCTTCATCAATAAGGCTTTTATCCGCATGCACTCTGACTATTTCAGCTACAAACATATCGTGACTGGGGTATTCCCTTACCTCTAAGACTTTACATTCCAGATTTACAGGCGATTCTCCTATCATAGGGCATTTCACTTCCTGACAATCCACAGGAGTAAGTCCCATTTCATCAAATTTATCAAAGTCCTCACCGGACTTTACGCCGCACCAGTCTGTGGCAAAAGCCAGCTGACGAGTGGTGAGATTGATAACAAATTCTCTTTCTTTTAATATGATATCATGAGAATAACGTGATTTGCGCACTGAAATATACGTCAGTGGAGGCTTCGAATTGATTATCCCCGTCCATGCTATGGTTATTATATTTTTTTCGGTGTCTCTGCCGCACGACACCATTACTGCCGGAACCGGGCAAAGCAGTGTTCCCGCATCAAGAGTGACTTTTTCCATATTTTTTCCTTTCCGGCCGCCTGACTGCTGCCATGAGAATATGTGTGTCAAATATATTCACATCCGGCGGTATCAGTATCGGCCATTACAGGCGAACTATGCCGGCAGTCTGCATCAGCCACCGCCATCAAGTTTTCTTATAACGTCTTCAAATACCTCCGGGCGCGGACGTTCAAATTCCATATACTTTCCGGTGCGTGGGTGCACAAAGCCCAGCACTTTTGCATGAAGAAGCTGTCCTGATATGCCAAATGGCTGTTTTTTCGGTCCATAAAGCATATCGCCTACCAGTGGATGTTTTATGTATGCCATGTGGACACGTATCTGATGAGTTCTTCCTGTCTCAAGTCGAGCCTCGATAAGAGTATATCTGCCATATCTTTTCATCACCTGCCAGTGGGTCACCGCATGTCTGCCACCATCTGTCACCGCCTGTCTCAGCCGATTCTTAGGATCTCTGCCAAGAGGCAGTGAAACCGTGCCGCTGTCTTCTGTAAAATTATTAAAAACAAGAGCCTCATATTTTCTTGTCATTTCATGATTCGCCAGCTGATGTGAAAGGCCCTCATGGGTTTCGTCATTCTTTGCTATCACTAACAGTCCACTGGTATCTTTGTCTATTCTGTGAACAATACCGGGTCTTATCACACCATTGATGGATGAAAGGCTTTCTCCACAGTGATATATGCAGGCATTTACAAGGGTTCCGCTTTCATTTCCTGCAGCAGGGTGGACCACCATTCCCCGTGGTTTGTTTACCACCAGAAGATCTTTATCCTCATATACAATATCAAGAGGTATATCCTCACCTGCAGCTTCCAGCTGTCTGGGAGGAGGTATTGTCACTGAAATACTGTCACCCTGACACACTTTATATTTTTTTGTCAGGCACACGTTGCCATTTATCATGACATTGCCCTGTTCCACGAGTTTCTGAATATAACTTCGTGAAACTTCCTCAAGTTGCAAAGAAAGCACTAAATCGAGTCTAGTGCTTTGATTTTCTTTATCTGCTGTAAATGTATATGTACGAGATTCTTCCATAGTAAAACACCTGTATTATTTTTCTTTTCAGGCCTGATCTCCGGCTGATGACCTTCGCGTATCTCTGTCGTAATATATCATGGTATACAGTATAAGGAATCCTGCCCCTGTGCATATACATATGTCTGCTATGTTAAAAACCGGAAAGATTCTGAAATCAAACATGTCTGTAACATATCCCAGGATAAGTCTGTCTATCAGATTCCCTGTACCGCCTCCCAGAATAAGGGATAAAGAAAGTATAAGGCTCCAGTGACTGTCCATATGCTTTTCCATGTACCATATGGCAAACGCCATGGCTGCCAGGGGAATCACCACAAGAACCATACCCTGTCCTGCCAGTATGCTGAATGCACCGCCTCTGTTCTGTACATATGTGATATGAAACAAATCTTTTATCACCGGAACAGTCTGACCTACGTACATTACATCGCGTATCAGATATTTTAAAAACTGATCTGAAATTATAATCCCTGCTACCAATAAATACCTGAACTTTTTCATTTTGACACGGCCACCGAGCCGATATCCCCCTTATTATCTGAGATTGACTATGGTTTTTGAAAGATCCTGTCTGGATTCTTTCATGTTTTTTTCTTCTGATGATGACTTTTCGGTTATGCTCTCATATGTCATTGATGCAGGCATAAACTCATTTTCAAACTCCCTGAAAAGGTCGTCGCCAAAATATGAGATGCGTTCCAGTTCTTCTTCCAGAAGTCTTTTGTATCTGCTCCTCAAAGTATCTACCTGAGAACGAAGACGGTTTCCTTCTTCAGTAAGCTTAGCCACTGATTCCCGCGCCTCTTTTTTTATGAGCGATGCCTCCATTTCTGCGTTTTTAAGAAGGGTTTCCGCCCTTCTTTCAGCACTGGCTGCTATATCGTTCATAAGAGACTTTGCTGCTTCTAACGTCTCATATACTGAAGTTTCCGTGCTGGCCTGCTGGCTCATCTGATTCCGAACCTTCTCAAGATCAGCTTTAAGCTTCTTATTTTCTCTTAACAGATTTTCCATATCGATGATTATAAGGTCAAGAAATGCATCCACTTCTTCTTCCTTATATCCTCTTACTGCCTTGGTAAATTCTTTATACTCTATATCAGCAGGTGTTATCATCGTTTTCTCATTTCCTCCCCGGATTTCAAAATGCAAAATGTGATTTAAAAAAACATGACTATCAGTCTTACCAGCAAATTGCCTGCTATTTCTATAACCAGCATGGCAAGAAGCACAGAAAAATCAAACATGCCTGTATTAAAACGGCTCAAAAGCTTTCTGAAAGGAAGCACAATGGGTTCGGTAAACCTCAGCAGCGCTCCGTAAATCTTTCCCACAGGGCTGTACATATCCCTGACAAACCAGCTCATCAAAGCCCTTATTACCAGTAGTGTAACTAAAATGTTACAGAACATATATATGGCATAAATAAACGTTATCTTCATAATTTACTTATTTTTTCATCTCCAGGGGTTTTTATGTCCCCCGAAATCAAATCCCCTTTCGTCTTGATTGGCGGCAATATCCACGCTTTCAGGCGCAAATATGAATATATTGTTAGCCACTTTCTGCACATTGCCGTTTAAAGCATATGTAGCTCCGCTGAGAAAATCAAAGATTTTTTTTGCGGTTTCAGTCTCAATCTTCTCCAGATTTATTATCACAGGTCTTCTGCCTTTAAGGCTGTCAACCAGCTTGGGACACTCGTCAAAGCTTTTAGGCTCTATGACCACCAGTTTAAAAGCGCTGGTGCCTGCCACTGATATTCTTCTTTCAATAGGAACTGCCTTTGTCGTATCGCCCATTGCTTTAGGTGCCCTGTATTCAGTCTGAGGCTTGCGGATTGTCTCTCGTGAGATTCTCTCCTTTTCTGCCTCAAGTTCTTCTTCATCAAATTCATCTTCTACTTCTTCAATGCCTACAAGCTTTTTGAAAGTATCTGAAATTCCCATGTCAATATTTTCCTCCTCGTATTTTAACCCATTTTTTTGGAATAATCTCTCGCACCGAATATGGATGTACCTACACGGATAAGATTTGATCCTTCTTCGATAGCCACTTCAAAATCGTTGGACATTCCCATTGACAGATATTTAAAGTCAAGGTTGGGATTTTCTATATTCTTATATGTGTCAAACAACTTTTTCACTTCAGCAAAATACACTCTTGCGTCATCAGGATTATCCTCGAAAGGAGCTATGCACATTAATCCCCTTATCCTTACATTGGGGCACTGCTGCAGTATATCATGGATCATGTCACCTGTCTGATCCGTGGTTATACCGAATTTGCTCTCCTCCATGGCCGAATTGACCTGAATGAGTATATCCATAACAAGGCCATGCTGAGCAGCTCTCTTATCTATTTCTTTTGCAAGATGAAGTGAGTCAACAGAGTGTATCATGGAAACCTTGTCTATTATATATTTTACCTTATTTGTCTGAAGATGACCTATGAGATGCCAGCGTACCGGTTTTACCTTCTCATATTTGTCCATTATCTCCTGTACTTTGTTTTCTCCTATATCAGTGATACCACAGTCTATGGCCTCATTTATCTCCTCTGCCGAATGAAGCTTTGTGACTGCCACAAGCAGGACATCATCACCGCTGCGCCCTGATCTTTCTGCTGCTTGTGCCTTAAGCTGCTGTATATATTTTATATTTTCGCCGATAGACATTTTTATCACCTCTTGTCTTCTTTATTTTCCGGCTTTAAGTATTTCATCATATGAGCTTACCGATTCTACCCGGTTGCCTTTACTGTCGTAAAAAAAGTTTTTTTCTACTACAGTCTTACCATCTTGTGAGGACAGAATATTTACAGGAGTAAAGTTCTCATTGCCGAACTTGTCCACAACATATACTCCTTTTACACCATCTTTTTCTGAAATACTGTCTGTTTCAAGAATTATGCCGCTGTTTCTGGATGCTACGATGACACAGTCTTTTATCCTGTATCTGTCAAAATCCTTATATGTCCTGTTACATGACAGTACGATCTGCACTTCTTTACCCTGTTTGGTTATGCTTTCCACTGTCATCTGAATCTCTGTATTTTCATCGGGCTGAACCTGCACCGTACTCCCCTGGCTGATACCGGAAGACTCCTCTTCATCGGTCCAGTAGACAAGATACCAGTTTTCGTCTATGATCTTAAAGATAACGTCACCTGACTGGACACTGCCGGATGCTGCATCTTTCACAGAGGCTTTTGCGTCACGATACTCAGATATGAACGTGCTTTTAAGGTTGCTTATTCCATCCGGGGTTATTTTGCTTTCGTATCCGTCATAGCAGTAACTGACTATGCCTCTTTGGGCATTGGTCACGGTATCTGAACCTATAGCGGCAATATCCGTACCCTTACGCACAAGAGCACCGCTTTCGGCTTTTCTTTCAACTTTTCCCCCGGCAGAAGCTTTATATACATTTTCATTCCTTACAAAAACACACCGGGCTTCTTCTTTTACCTCTAAAATCCCGTATTCAGCAGTATATGTCTGGGTAAAAATATCCGTGACTTTTGGTACTATATATATTATTGCATAAAGGATAACAAACAGTACAGCAAACAGAGCCACGCCTTTTCTGGCTGTAAAATTTATCTTTGTCTTTTTCATTTTTTCCTCTCAGAGTATTCTATCACAAAATATTGTGTAATACAACAGGACTAAAAGGGTTTTGCCACAACCTTTTCCAATATTTTTTTCTCATCTTTAGTAAGATTTTTTTCTCTTTCAAGATAAGCTTTCCATAGGTCCGGCCTGCGTTTTCTGGTCAGTATAAGGGCATTTTCATACTGCCAGAGATGTATCATTTTGTGGTTTCCGCTGGTAAGAACTTCCGGAACTTCCATATCTTTATAATTTCTCGGCTTGGTATACTGATCACACTCCAAAAGCCCCGAATATATGGACTCATCACTTGTGGAAAGTTCATTTCCCAGCACATCAGGCAGAAAGCGCGCCACCGCATCCACAAGTACCATTGCCGGAAGCTCGCCTCCTGTGAGTATATAGTCTCCTATGGAGATTTCTTCCATGTTCCAGTAATCTATTGCTCTCTGATCCACTCCTTCGTAATGGCCGCACAGTATCACCAGTTCTTCCTCTTCGGTCAGCTCTGTTATGAGTTCCTGATCCAGAACCCTGCCTCTTGGGGACATGTATATGACCCTTTTTTTTCCGGCTTCTGCCGCCTCTAACGCTCCGAAAATAGGGTCGGCCAGCATGACCATTCCGGGTCCTCCTCCAAAGGGTGTGTCATCAGCCTTATTGTGTTTATCTTTGCTGTAATCTCTTATATTTATCAGATTTATATTTATTATACCTTTTTCTCCTGCTTTTCCCAGTATGCTGCTTTGGGTAACAGCTGTAAACATCTCGGGAAACAGAGTAAGTATATCTATTTTCATCGGCTCATCCTCTGATTATATATTCTTGCATGTGTCTGCTTAATTTTCACATACCGGGTATCAGGCCGGGAATAGGGTTTATAATCACTGCCCGTCCGGCTATGTCTACTGACATTATAAACTGCCCTACAGCAGGTATCAGGGCCTGCTGCCCGTCTTTCATATCTACCTGGTATATATCCTGGGCGCTGTTTTGGATTACATCACTTATTGTACCTATGGCACTTGGATTTTCCTTTACAAATACATCGCACCCTATGAGATCTCTTATATAAAAAGTATCAGAAGGGAGTTCCTTCAGATCCTCTTCGGTTATTAATACGTCTGAGTCCTTAAGTGACTCTGCTTTGTTACGATCATCTATCCCTTTAAGTTTGACTATGACCATATTCTTCCGGTACCTGACGTTTTCTATTTCCAGTTCTGTTTCTTCCGGTTTTCTGCCGTTTTTTCTTATTATGAGTCTTCTGAGTTCTTCAAATCTCTCATTGCTGTCACAATAGTGATATATTTTCACTTCCCCCTTAAGGGCAACAGCGTTTACTATTTTTCCTATGTGTATTTTTTCCATATTATCTTTCATCTTTTTCATATGGCAATGGTGTTTTTGATATTTTGCTGCAAAACCGCAGCAATGATTACACCACACTGCTGAGATTGCAACAGGAATCGGCCTGTCACGCAATGTCAATATAGGCACATAAATACCTGAGGTAAATATGTGCCTATTTATTTAAAAATTATTCTTTCACTATTTCAACTGTCACTTTTTTATTTTCCTTAGTGGCTGCGGCATTGACAACAGTACGGAAAGCCTTTGCAATTCTGCCCTGCTTGCCGATCACCTTTCCCATATCGCCGGGATCTACTTTCAGGCGTATGACGGTTCCCTGACGGCCTTCTGTTTCTGACACCTCAACGCCATCGGGATTGTCAACAAGTGACTTTGCGATAGCTTCAACCAATTTAGTCATTAGAGTTCACCGCTTTCCTGCTATTTTATTATTCCGGTCTTCTTGAACAGAGCCTTTACAGTGTCAGTAGGCTGTGCTCCGTTTGAGAGCCATTTCTGTGCCAGTTCTTCGTTGATTTTTATTTCCTTGGGCTCAGTCATGGGGTTGTAATATCCCAGCTCTTCAATGAATCTTCCGTCTCTTGGAGCTCTCACGTCAGCTACTACGATTCTGTAAAAAGGCTTCTTATGTGCTCCCATTCTCTTTAATCTGATCTTTACCATTTTGTTTCTTCCTCCTTAAAACAATCCTTTAAATTTTTTATTCTTTTTCATAAAGCCGGGATTTGCAAACTGCTTCATCAGTTTTTTTGTATCCTCATACTTTTTTATCAGGTTATTGATTTTGCTTACGGGCTGTCCGGAACCTGCCGCTATCCTTCTGCGCCTGCTGGCGTTGAGTATCTTCGGATCACGGCGTTCTTCAGGAGTCATGGAATATATTATGGCTTCCATCTGTTTCAGTTCTTTTTCCCCTTTTTCTATTTCGTCTTCACTGATTTTTTTCCCTCCGAGACCCGGCATCATTTCCAGCATCTTGCCCAGACCGCCCATCTTCTGCATCTGCGCCATCTGTTCCAGATAGTCTTCCAGAGTGAATTCATTTTTGCGAAGCTTTTTCTCCAGCTTGGCAGCCTGTTCATCATCATAACTTTCCTGGGCTTTTTCTATGAGGGAAAGCATATCTCCCATGCCCAGTATCCTGCCTGCCATCCTGTCAGGATGGAAGGGTTCCAGTGCGTCCAGTTTTTCTCCCATACCAACAAATTTTATGGGTTTTCCTGTGACTTTCTTTGCCGAAAGGGCCGCACCGCCTCTGGAATCTCCGTCCAGCTTGGTCATTATGATTCCGTCTATGCCCAGCTTGTCATTAAAGCCTTCTGCTGCATTGACGGCATCCTGACCTGTCAGGGCATCTACCACAAGAAGTATCTCATGGGGCTTTACAGCTTTTTTGATGCGAGCCAGTTCCTCCATCAGCTCCTCGTCTATCTGAAGCCGTCCTGCCGTATCCACAATCAGTACGTCTCTGCCCTTTCTTTCTGCTTCATTGCGGGCATTGAGTGCTATTTCTTCGGCATTTTTATTATCTCTTTCCGTATATACGGGAACATCTGCCGACGCTCCCACCACTTCCAGCTGATCTATAGCAGCCGGCCTGTATATGTCACATGCACAGAGCATGGGTTTCTTTCCGTTTTTCTTCAGATAAGCCGCCAGCTTTCCGCAGGTGGTCGTCTTACCTGTACCCTGAAGACCTACCATCAGAAGCACTGTAAATCCGCTGGGGGAATAGGTCAGTTTGCTTCCTGCTCCGCCCATCAGGTCTGTAAGTTCTTCGTTGACTATCTTTATGACCTGTTGCCCCGGAGTCAGACTCCCCATTACTTCGCTTCCGAGGCATTTTTCTTTTACAGATGCCACAAACTCTTTTACTATCCTGAAGTTTACATCTGCCTCAAGTAGAGCCAGCTTGACTTCTCTCATGGCGTCGTTTATGTCAGCCTCAGTGAGAACGCCTTTTCCTTTGAGTTTTTTAAATGTATTCTGAAGTTTTTCGGATAATGATTCAAATGCCATTTTTCCTCCATAAAGCTATAATTAAGCTCTGCTCTCATGGTCTTAAACTTTTATTTTATCCCTGCATTTTTTACGGCGAAAAGGATTTAAAAGTATTTTGTCCTGTAGCTCAAGTACAGATATGCTCAGTCTTCCAGACTGTTCATTATATCTTTCATCCGGTTTATATGCTCTCTGGCACTGCTGCTGATTGTCTGTCCTTTTTCTATAAGGGAAAGTTCATTCCGCAGTTTTGTCAAAGCATCTTCAGTGCGGGCCAGCTTGTCTACCAGCCTGAGTTTGCTCTCATAATCAGCCAGGGCCTGTTCTGCCTTTTTTAAAGTATCGTGAACCGCCTGCCGGGATATGCCGTATTCATCAGCTATCTCAGACAGAGACAGATTCTCCTCGTGATAAAGAGCCATCACACTGCGCTGTTTTTCGGTAAGAAGCGCTCCGTAAAAATCATAAAGAAGGCTGGCTCTGGTGATATCATTTATATCTGTTACCATATTCTCTCCTTTTAGATGATTACTTTATATTGCAAATCTTTTAAACTCTCTGTTAAGTATTTTAACTTGACACTCAGTAATATTATCATATGCAGCGCAGACTGTCAAGTATTTTTGCTTGAATATACTTGTATGCTGTGTTTTAAAAACAAAAATATCATAGTGTCACAAATAGGGCTCATAATAAGGAATATTTCTAAAAAAACATAATCCGGATTACATATGTATAAACCTTTATCTTCAGCGTTTTCTTCCTGAAATTGCACAAAAAAACAGGGGGCATAATGCCCCCACATATAAATCTTTTAATATTATCAGATATATTTTTTATCTATCCATCCGGTGACCTGCCCGTCTTTTCCCACTCTTGATTTTACATTGGTTATCCTTATGCGGCCTTTTACCACTTTATTGTCCCAGAGATAATAGGTCCCTGTCACATGAGTTGACGGAACTTTTGCTGTAGAAGATGCATACAGAGGCGCTGCACTGAGCCTGATTGTTGTTCCTGCCACAATATTTCCGGTCTGCGGCTTCTGGGCGGACCCTGATCCGCTGTTAGCGCCTGATCCTGTTCCGTCATTATTATCCGGCTGCGTATTCTGATTTTCAAAAGGTATAGAGAAATATTTCAGAATACCTCTGGCCAGAGCAGTGCCCACCTTCTTAGGATCATGGATAAAATTCTTCACATCAGTGCCGTTGGTATGAAAACCCAGTTCACAGTATATGGTTTTTGCTGATGGCGTGTTTATTTCATAAAGATCTGTTCTCTTTAAGAACAGGGCTTTTGTTCCTCCGGGATAGATGTCCTGGAGAGACGGCGCCACAGCATTGAAAAGTTCTCTGTACGGCGTGCTGTCTTCATAGAACATAAGCAGCAGGTACCTTGCGGATTCCGATGAGGATGCATTGGTATGAACAGGCACATAGAGATCCGCTCCTTTTTTATCTGCCTCTTCACATCGTGCCGCCATGTTCTGTGACGGCTGGCCTATTATTACATCAAGACCGTGTGCTTTCAAAACTGATGCACATACTTCGGCAATAGGCCTGGTATGCTTATCCTCATAACATCCTTCCAGAAGGCATTTGTTCTGTCCTACTCCATGGTTTGAGGGACTCAGATATATTAATTTTGACATAGATATTCTCCTTTCATTTTATAATATATGCTGTCAAAAGCCGGCTTGCTATGTGTTGTATTATAGTGTAAAATTTAAAGGGTTTTCGACATTTTCACCGATTGTAATAAATCATTTTTGCATATTTTCATTTATGATAGTACTCTTTTTTATGAGAGATTCCTTCATCTGTTTTAAATTTCCCTTTATCAAACTGCTTTCTTTATTAAAATCCAACTTTTTTTAATGCTGCTAAAAGTCTCGATTCCTACAGATATAGATTCCATCATTTGGGCAAACTCAGAACTAACGTTTCTGAAAGTGCTTCCTAAATCCTTAAAAATCTCAGACACTTGCTGAGCATTGCTTTTTTCTTTTTCTGACATTTCTTCTCCTTTCCTGCAATATAAAAGCCTGCCGACGCTTTTAGGTATCGGCAGATCTTATATAATGTTCTCAATATTTTATTCCTTAGATTTCACTGCTGTTTATAGAAGCTGCCACTGCCATTGCGGAAGAATATGCAAACTGCAGATTGTATCCTCCCGTATCCCCGTCTATATCAAGGACTTCTCCGGCAAAATAAAGTCCCTCATGGCGGCTGTGGGATCTTCCTCTTGACGTCTCATCATCAAGGACAACTCCGCCACAGGTTGCCATGGCCTCAGAAAAGTCCCCGGTTTTTTTAATGATAAACGGCGCTTCTGTGATAAAATCTGCAAGTTTTTTTATTTCACTTCCTGATAAAGAGGATACTTTTCTGTCGTCTATCTTAAGTATCCGGCACACTTTTGAAGAAAACCTTCTCGGAAAATCCAGTTTTTCGCTTAGATATGTCTGAGCAAGAATGTTCCTTCCCGAAAATTCCGCCTTAAATATGCCGACCCCATGGCTTGCAGAAGGTAATCCCGAGAAATTTATGCAAAGTTTCATACCTGTCTCCATGTACCTGGAATTATTCAGTATGGCAGGGCCGGAAAAACCTTTTTCAGTAAATAGAATATCACCCTGAAATTTTCTCATCCTCTTGTCCATGCTGTCTCTCAGTTCCATCTGAATATTTTCAAAACTTATGCCGGAAAGTTCACCGAAAGGATAGTCATTAACATACACAGGTGCAAGTGCAGGGCGTGCATGCACTATTTTTATATCCAGGTCTCTCGATAATACTGACAGCATCTTTCCGTCAGATCCGGTAGACGGGTATGAGCACCCTCCGGTGGCAATCACAAGGTTTCTGCACAGAAATACCCGGTTGTCTGTATATACCGCATATCGGTAAGAGTTGTTTTCTGTTGTGTCTTCTGCTTCATTTTCACGGATCTTATCTATTCGGCTTGCTTCAGCACCAAGAATTATTTCAATACCTTTTCTCTTTACTCCGTTCAGAAGTGTATTAAGTATATCTGCGGCTTTCATGGACTGAGGAAACATCTTTCCGTCTTCTCTGGTGTAGAGCCTTACTCCTCTGTCTTCAAAAAATCTCTGGAGATGCAGGTTATTATATTTCTGTATCATTCCCCTTATCCTGCTGCCGTTATCCCCGTAATGAAATACAAAATCCTTTATGGACCCGCCATGGGTTATGTTGCACTGCCCGCTGCCGGACATAAGAAGTTTGGTACCCGGCCTTCTGGTCTTCTCAAGAATGAGTACTCCTTCTTTTTTCTTATCAAGGGCACAGGCGCAGTAAAGCCCTGCTGCTCCTGCGCCTGCTATAACAGTATCATATTTCTGCCGTACGTTTTCTTTTTCAGTCAATATATGTTTCATGCCAGTCTGTATAATACCCCTGTTCTACGAGACATGCCAGCAGATTCTCATCCATATCTGTCAGCATAAACTCTACATAAGGTGTCTGAGCTCCGGCGGAATATTTATCTTCTGCCTTCTTTTTGCCTTTTCTCTCAGTTTCATCTTTAGTCTTGGTAAAGTATATGTCCACCATGGCCAGTTCAGTATAAGCAGTTATTGATCTGTTGCCGTTTCTGTAACTGCCTTTAGCCACATCTTCATCCCATGCGTTGAGTATATCGAGTATTTTCTTTTTATCGTCTATTACAATAGTTTCCATTGCGCTTTCGCTATCTGCGGCATCGTAATATAACATACTCATAGGGGTTATAGTCATATAACTTATTTTATCAGTATCTATATAAGAAGTTATTTTATTTTTTTCCGTATATTCGCTGCAGGTTGTTATTGCATCAAGAATATCTGCAACCTCATCATCTATTGCTATATTATATATACGCTCAAGTCTGCTTCCATTTTTAAGGTTATATCTTATATTTATATGTTCATTATACACATATTCTTCTTTACCTCTTGCATCTGTAACAGGAGTTTCCAGATTAGATGAGCCAAAATTTTCGCCATCTGTTACGAATATCTCATTTTCGACTATATATTCGTGCAGCCTGCGTACCAGCTCTATGGACTCCTCAGAAGAAAGCTCAGGTCTCAGGTTTGCATACTCTTTTCCGGCATCTCCGTATACTCTTGATGAATAATCGTATCCTTCTACTATATTGAGCATCTCCACTGACTCTATCTCTTCTGTATCCGGTACTCTGTTTTCTATGCCGAAAACATCAAATATGGTAATAGATACAAAGACAACCGCTATGCATACATAAATGATTATGGAACGCAGCAGCGATCTGTTGAATATCTTCATTGTCCTGTTCATGACTATCTTGGTTATTATCAGAGCAAAGAGAGAACCAAGTATCATTCCTATTATTATAAATACCCGCTGCTGTGTAAAATTCCATGCAAGAAGCCCGAACGCACTCATACCCACAAAGGCTGCCAGATATGTACAGACTTTTTCAAAGAATCCGGACAGAACGGAACTTCCTATAAGTTCCAGTTTTCTGGTCCGGTATATTTCCTTAGATGCCATAGCAATCAGCACACCGGCTATAAAATATATGACATACATTTTTGCAGACAGTGGCTCTTGATAATACAAGAGTGAAAATACCGGATTTGTATTTATGCAGAAATCAACCAGCGAATCAGGAAGTTTATAAAACCCCACAATAAACAGCTGGCAGTATGTCTTTATTATATACATTACCAGAGGCACAATGAACATAAGTATTCCGGTAACTATAAGATTCATATATACTGTTCCTGTCAGAGATCCGGCAAGGACAGCCACTCCGTAAAAGAAGGTGATAACAGCTGCGGAGCCTAAAAACCAGCCGCATATGTCTTTAAACTGTATCACTTCTGTGCCGGGAGCTATGAAGCAGTAAAGTATTGCCATCAGGACAACCGGAACAAGGCATATTGTAAGGCCGCTTACATAATAGGAGTTAAAAAGCCTGTCTTTTGATAAGGGCATAGTATGAAGCAGCAGTGCTTTTGATCTGTTATGCATAAATCCCATCATAAGAGATGCTGCTATTACAGGTACAAGTACCAGCAGCAGCATATATGCGATTTTCAGGTTGCTCATTGCTTCAACAAAATAGTATTCCAGTTCCGGTATCCGTTTCAGATTAGAAAGTATAGGAAATATACCGGCAAAAAAGTATAGCACAAATGAAAGTGCCGGAATACACCAGTATATTCTGAAACATTCTCTTATCAGCGGCCATGAAAAGCTGAAAAAATTTCTATTTTTCAATTTCATCACCTCCCAGTTTCTCAATAAAAAGTTCTTCTATGGAAACGGGTGCAAGATCCAGAAGGTTTCCCTCAAATATCATTTTCCCTCCGGCAATTATGCCTATGTAATCACACATATCTTCCATCTCTCTGGCATTATGTGAAGAGATCAGTACCGTCATTTCTCTTTCTGCCACATCTCCCATTATATAACGCCAGAGTTTTCTCCTAACGATGGGATCGAGCCCGTCTATAGGCTCATCAAGAATCAGATAATCAGGCAAGCATGCCATAGCAAGGCAGAATGCCGCCTGCCTGCGTGTTCCCCGGGAGAATTTCCCAAGATTTCTCCTCAGGTCTATGCCGAATTCTTCTGTCATCTCATTGAAGCGCGAGTCATCCCACCGCTTGTATATTCGTTTATAATACCCCCTCATATCATTAAGCGTGTATCCGCGGAAAAAGAAAACATCGTCAGGTATTATAAGTACCCTTGATTTAAGTTCCTCATTGTCTATTATGGTCTGTCCGTCAATAGTGACCATCCCTGAATCCTGACGCACAAATCCCGTCAGATGTCTTATAACTGCAGTTTTACCTGCTCCATTAAGACCCATGAGTCCGTATACAGAACCCTTTGGTACAAGCAGGCTGAAATTGTCAAGCACTTTCACACCTTCATATGTTTTACAGAGATTCTCTATTCTTATCACAGGTCTTTCTTCCTTTCTTCGATAACTTCTATGGCGATATCATACGCTTCTTCAAAGCTGTAGCCGAGAAACAAAAGCTCTTTGAAAGCCCCCCCTATGGCTTCTCTGGCTTTTTTCAGGCTTTCAGCATCCGGTGCTATATCTTTTTTATCCGCGACGAAGGTCCCCACTCCTGCCGTCGTGTAGATATAGCCCTGACGCTCCAGTTCCCTGTAAGCTTTCTGGATAGTGTTAGGATTTACACCAAGCTGTTTCGAAAGTTCTCGCACCGAAGGCATTTTTTCACCTGTCGGCATCTCTTCCATCATGATAAGCTCTTTGAACTTGTCCACTATCTGGTCATATATTGATTTGTTGTTACGCAGATCAAGCTTGAACATAGCTTACCTCCCTTTTCACTTCCAAGTGTACCACGTGTAATAGTACAGTGTCAAGAAGTAAAGCGTAAAATTTTCCGCACCATTCACTATAATTTGCAAATTTCAGTTTCTATAGCCTATATATCTTGATGCAACTCAATCCAATGAAAAAAGACTGTAACAAAATTCCGTTACAGTCTTTAAGTGATTAAATGTTATAAATATAATTTTGCGGTGGAGATTACATCATTCCGCCCATTCCGCCCATCTGGCCGCCCATAGGAGGCATTGCAGGAGCAGGTTCTTTGATATCAACCACACCTGCTTCAGTTGTCAGAAGCATTGCTGAAGCTGATGCTGCATTCTGAAGTGCAGATCTTGTTACCTTGGCAGGATCAACTATGCCTGCGCCGATCATATCTACATATTCTTCTGTAGCGGCATTGAATCCGACTCCGGCATCACTCTTCTTTACTTCGGCTACTACTACGCTGCCTTCCATACCGGCGTTTTCTGCAATCTGACGTACAGGCTCTTCAAGAGCTCTTGTGATTATGGCAGCCCCTGTCTTGGCATCACCTGTCAGTGTCCCAACATATTCTGCTACGGCAGGAATAGTATTTACAAGAGCTACTCCGCCTCCTGCAACAATACCTTCCTCAACAGCAGCTTTTGTAGCGTTGAGAGCGTCCTCAATTCTCAGTTTACGTTCTTTAAGTTCAGTTTCGGTAGCTGCTCCCACTTTGATCACTGCAACACCTCCGGCAAGTTTAGCCAGTCTCTCCTGAAGCTTTTCCTTATCAAATTCAGAAGTTGTTTCTTCTATCTGAGCCTTGATGCTGTTTATTCTTGCCTTGACCTCGTCTTTGTCTCCGGCGCCGCCTACGATAACAGTATTGTCCTTATCAACCTTTACTGTAGCAGCATTACCAAGCATATCTACAGTGACTTCTTTAAGTTCATATCCCAGATCGCTGGCGATTACTGTACCTCCTGTGAGAACTGCAATATCTTCAAGCATTGCTTTTCTTCTCTCGCCATATCCGGGTGCTTTGACAGCAACAACATCTATAACGCCTCTCAGCTTGTTAACCACCAGATTTGCAAGAGCATCTCCCTCTACATCTTCTGCGATTATCAGGAGCTTGCGGCCCTGCTGCATTATCTTTTCAAGAATAGGTACCAGTTCCTGGATGTTGGTTATTTTCTTGTCGGTTATGAGAATCAGAGGATTCTCGATATTTGCTTCCATCTTTTCAGTATCGGAAACCATGTATGCTGACAGATATCCTCTGTCAAACTGCATTCCTTCAACTACTTCCAGTGTAGTTCCCAGGCTCTTGGATTCCTCCACAGTTATAACGCCGTCTTTTCCTACTTTTTCCATTGCTTCAGCAATAAGATCGCCTATCTTTTCGTCTCCTGCAGAAACAGCTGCTACCTGTGCTATGGATTCTTTTGTCTCTACAGGTTTTGCAATCTTTCCGATTTCCTCGACTGCTACATCAACTGCTCCCTGGATACCTTTTTTAAGTTCCATGGGGTTGGCTCCTGCAGCTACATTCTTGAAACCTTCTTTTATGATTATCTGAGTCAGCAGTGTAGCTGTTGTAGTTCCGTCACCGGCAACATCGTTAGTCTTGGAAGCAACCTCTTTTACTATCTGTGCTCCCATGTTTTCAACTGCATCTTCAAGTTCAATCTCTTTTGCGATGGTAACACCGTCATTGGTGATGAGCGGTGAGCCGAAGCTCTTGTTTATCAGAACGTTACGGCCTTTAGGTCCTAATGTTATCTTAACAGTATCTGCAAGCTGATCTACTCCTGACTGAAGTTTGCGTCTTGCGTCTTCTCCGTAATAAATTTCCTTTGCCATTTCTTCTACCCCTTCCTTATTACTCTATAACTGCCAGAATATCGCTCTGGTGCATGATTGTATATTCTTCACCCTTATATTTGATTTCGCTTCCGCCGTATTTTGAGAATACCACCTTGTCGCCTTCTTTCAGTTCCATAGGTTCATCTTTTGTTCCCGGTCCTACGGCTACCACTTCTGCTACCTGAGGCTGTTCTTTGGCCGAACTGGTGAGGATCAATCCTCCCTGGGTCTTTTCTTCTGCCTCTACTTTTTTAATGACAACTCTGTCGCCTAAAGGTCTGATTCCTATCATTATATTTACCTCCGTAAAAAAATTGTACCATTTAATAGGATCCTGACTGATTCAGCTGGGATCCGATGTTTCATTTCTGATTGGCACTCGTCTTTGTTGAGTGCTAACATATTTTATTATACTCACCTTTCGGCCATTGTCAATAGGGTACAGGAAAAAATTCACACAAACAACATCAAAGGCTTCTTATGTAGTAAAACAGATATTGCTGAGCTATTCCGCCATACTTTCCGAAATGATCTTCAGCATATTTTTTCATACTTTTCATATCGTTCTCATCTATATCGTAAAGCCTGTTCATTACACGTCTCATCCACACATCTATGGGGAATGCATCTGTTCTTCCAAGACCGAACAGTGATATGCATGATGCGACTTTAGGTCCTACGCCACAGAATCCGCATAATTTTTCTATAGGGTCCTTTTCATCAAGGAGTCGTCTTTTAACAGCTTCCGGGCCGCCCTGCCTTATCATCTGTTTCGCCGTTTCTATGAGATACGGTGCTCTGTATCCCAGTCTGACAGGTGCAAGGTCTTCCGGCGAAAGGTTTGCCATGACTTCAGGCTCAGGTATATCATAATATTCTTTCCCTTCATATTCGCCTGTTTTTTTACCGAAGGAGCTGCACAAACTTTCTATGCAGCCTTTTATCCTGGGGATATTATTATTCTGAGATATGATAAATGATACTACTGTTTCCCAGAAATCCTGTTTAAGTATCCGGATTCCATACCCGTAATCAGATGCTTTTTTTATCATATCGTCATTTGCTGCCAGACTTGCTTTTATTATTCCGTAATCTGTATCAAGATCGAGATATTTTTTCCAGATGTTATTTACATCCTCACTGCTGCAGTTATCTATAGTAAGCTCTGTGCCGTCACAGCTCATTCTGGTTATCCTTCCCATGGCAGTTCCTATGTAACTGCCGTCAGCCTGTCTCTCCCATCTGAAACATTGTCCGCAGTCGAATATGTGATCAAGGTCAAAATCTTTTATATTGCTGATTATCTGCTGCATTTTATTCTCCTGTTTTTTAATTTATCCCTCTTATCTCCAGTTCTATCTCTGCCACGCTGAAGGCGGTCATTTTTTCCACAGCCTGTTCAACTGCTTTCTGAAAATCCTGGGCCGATGGCCATACGGGATATCCTTTTCTTATCTTTACTGCTATCTTAAGTCTGTAGCTGTCAGGCTTAGGTGTCTGTATCACATTTATGACCCTGCCTATTGAAGGTGTCTTGTGAGCCAGGCACATAACTATATCATCTATGACTTTTTCCGCCACAAAGTACTCTCCGAGATAACTGTATGCAGGTCTTACAACGGTTCTTTCTGAAGCAGCTCCCTGATCCTTTCCTCTGAAAAATCTGAGAGGGTCCATAAAATAGCCCGCAAATGTTCTCTTAAGCTGAAGTGATGGTGCCGGTATGACATGCTTGCCCAGATCGTTGCGCTGCCTGTGAGCAGTTTTTCGTTCTTCTTCTGTTGTTATATCTTCTATGTGTATGCGATTTCTGCTGTTTCTCGCAACTGGAGGCAGCTGGAGTTTTTCTATTATCTTATCCACCATATCATCACTGGTTCCAAGAACCAGAATGCTGGATGGCGCCTCCCGCTTTATGGCCTCTGCCACCTGTTTTCTCACATCATCATTGAGAAACAGCGCAGTCTTGACTGCTCCTATCTTAGTCTCCTGACGCTTGGCGGAAACACCTGCAATCACACTGTTTTTATATATGAACAGTCCATCGTCTATTATGGATTCTATATTAAGTTTTTTGCACAGATCCATCGCATGAAAGCTTTTACCTGTACCGCTTTTTCCCACCAGCGTATAAACGTCCATAAAAATCTCCTTTAAGAATTTACTTTACTATTATAGCACCTTCTGCTATAATTGTACCATAGAAGATATATCTTTTAACAGGAGGAAATTTATTATGGCTTACAAAATCACAGATGCTTGTATCGCTTGCGGAGCTTGCGCAGCAGAGTGCCCTGTTGAGGCTATCAGTGAAGGTGAAAACATCTATGTAATCGATGCTGATGCTTGTATCGACTGCGGTTCATGTGCAGACGCCTGCCCTGTAGATGCACCTGTAGAAGGCTAATATCTTAGCATGATTCCAACAAAAAACGGCCTGTGTGGCCGTTTTTTTCTTTATTTTTTTTCTTCTTCACTGTCACCCATATAGTATACGAGAGCATGCAGACTGTCGCTCATATGGACATTTTCCACAGCCACTGTCTCAGGCAGTTCCAGATCTACTGCAGTCAGGTTCCATATACCTTTGATGCCTGCTGCTGTCACCGTATCTGCAACAATCTGCGCTTTTTCTGCCGGAACGGTTATCACAGCAATATCAACATTTTCCTTCTTTACAAAATCATGCAGAGAACCGCAGGTCATTATCTGTGCATCTTTGAACCGGACATCCTGTATTATCTGCTTTACATCAAATATGCCCACAATATGGAAGTTGGGCTCGTTATTGGATATATAGCTGGCTATGGCCTGGCCCAGACGACCGTAGCCTACAACAACCATTTTATATGTTCTGTCAAGACCAAGAATGGTGCCTATCTGATCGTGGAGGTTTTCCACACTATATCCGTATCCCTGCTGTCCGAATCCTCCGAAATTATTGAGGTCCTGACGTATCTGAGAAGCTGTATATCCTATAAGCACGCTCAGATCCTTTGAGGAAATCTTCTCTACACCTTTTTTCTCAAGTTCTTTAAGATACCTTCTGTATCTAGGCAATCTTTTTATTACTGCCCTGGAAATCTGTCTGTCTTTCATTGCCTTTTCTCTCCTCTTCTTATATTTATACGCCTCCGGTAATGCCCCACGCGGCTTATTACTGTGAAATCAAAACCCGCGTTTTTTGGCGCGGGCTTAGGCTTTGTCTTTTGTCTTTTACAGTCTATTTGACATCCTCTACATATTTTACCAGATCTCTGACAGTCTGGAACTTTTCAGCCTCTTCGTCAGGAATCTCTATGCCGTACTCGTCCTCTATAGCCATGATGATCTCTACTGCATCCAGTGAATCAGCAGAAAGGTCTTTCATAAGATTGGTATCCATTGTAACCTCTGATTCATCTACCTGTAACTGTTCTATAATGATGTCTCTTATCTTCTCAAAAATCATATTAAGCCTCCGTTCTGTTTGCTTGTCGTTAAACTATGGTTTATTATAATTACTTTTCCACTTATTTGCAAGGATATTTTTCATATTCATTGTGAAAATTTCTTCAAAAAACTACTCCATGGCCATCCACTCTTCCAGCCTGTTATCATACTCTTTTTTGGTTTCATCAAGCTGTGCGGCCAGCTGCTCAAGCAATGCATAGTCGGAAAGATTTTCCGGAAGACACATTTTCTTTTCAAGATCATCAATCTGCTTTTCCAGCTCTGCTATATCTTCCTCAAGTTTTTCTCTGTCCCGTGCTTTTCTTCTGGCTGCGGCTTCTTCAGCTTTCTTTTTGCGTCTAAGCTCTTCTGATGAAAGTTCTTTTTCCTCTGTCTGATGTTCCTGCAGAGCCATATTCTCCAGATATCTTTTACCCGACTGGATGCTGCTTTTCTTCTCCATGTAATAATCATACTTTCCAAGATACTCGACTATTCCATCAGGAGTCAGTTCCAGAATTCTGTCAGGTATTTTCTGCAGGAAATATCTGTCGTGAGAAATGATCACAGCTGTTCCCGGAAATTCTGCAAGAGCATCTTCAAATACTTCCTTGGACTCTATATCCATGTGATTGGTTGGTTCGTCCAGAAGAAGTGTATTGGCGCCGCCCAGCATGAGCTTGAGCAGCGAAAGTCTTGCCTTTTCGCCTCCGCTGAGATCTCCTACCCTGACAAAAACATCATCACCTTTAAAAAGAAACCTTCCTAAAAGACTTCTCATACTGGTATCTGTATAAAGGCGATATGTCTCTTTCATTTCTTCAAGGACAGTATTTGACGGATTAAGCAGCAGCTGTCCCTGATCATAATACCCGAAGGTCACATTATGCCCTATCTTTATCCTGCCTGAATCAGGCAGCTGTTCTCTCATTATAAGTTTAAGCAGTGTCGTCTTGCCGATACCGTTTCGGCCGACTATACAGATCTTTTCGCCTTTTTTTATATCCATATTCACGTGGTCAAACAGTATGCGCCTTCCGTTCTTCCGGGCAAAGGATTTTTTCAGTTCTTCAGTCATTATCACATCACTGCCGGACTGAAAGTCCTGTGTGAACTGTATCTTCATTCTTCCCTCAGACGTTTCGGGTTTTTCAAGTCTGTCTACCATATCAAGGCGTTTTTCTCTGGATCTGGCTCTCTTTGCAAGGTGCTCGGTGCCGCGTTCTTTCATGTGCCGTATAATATCTTCCTGCCTGCGTATTTCACGCTGCTGGTTTTCGTATGCCCTCATTTCAGCTTCTCTGAGCTGTCTCTTTTTTTCGGCAAACTGATCGTAATTTCCCTCATAAACTCTCAGCCTGTGATGCTCAATCTCAAATATACGGTTTACACTTTTATTAAGAAAATATCTGTCATGGGATACTATAATCATGCTTCCCTTGTATGAAGCCAGATATTGTTCCAGCCATTTAAGCATTCCTATATCCAGATGGTTGGTGGGCTCATCCAGGATCAGAAGCTGTGGTTTTTCCAGCAGCAGAGCCGCCAGAGCAAGCCTGGTTCTTTCACCGCCTGAAAGAGTCTTTATGGGCTTGTCATATGTTTCAGGGCCAAAAGCCATGGAAGTAAGGATTCCGGCCGCTTCCGATCTGTAAGTATATCCGCCTCTTCTTTCAAATTCCTGCTGAAGCCGGTCAAGCCTGTTAATAAGATTTTCATTTCCGGGGTCTGCGGTTATCTGATCGGCAGTATCTGCAATCTCTGCTTCAAGTCTTTTTACACCGTCAAAGGTTTTCTGTATTTCTTCCATAACAGTACTGTCAGGAAGAAAATTGTCCCTCTGCTTCAGATATCCTATCTTTGTGTCCGAAGATATAAAAATCCGGCCTTCATCAGGCTGACTGTTACCTGTGATCATATTCAGCAGCGTGGTCTTGCCTGCTCCGTTTCTTCCCACCAGTCCTATCCGGTCACCATTGTTCACATGAAAATTCACATCCTGAAGTATCACGTCAGTTCCATATGCTTTTGTAATATTGCTGGCAGATAAAACTATCATGTTCTTCTCCTAAAGAGGCAGTCCTGCATATGCATCCATGGCCAGGCCTTCAAGGCCGGCATCAGAACTGTCCCCGTTTTCTCTTTCATTCATATATCTGTAATATGCGGCACACCCGATCATTGCCGCGTTGTCTGTACATAGCAGCGGGGATGGCACATAAAGCCTTATTCCGTTTTTCTTACATGCAGCTTCAAGAGCCGCCCTTAATGCCGAATTTGCTGCTACACCTCCGGCCAATGCAAGTTTGTCATACCCGAGGCTCTTGGTGGCAGAAACCGCTTTTTCAACTATAACATCAACCACAGCCTGCTGGAATCCTGCTGCCACATCAGCTTTGTTCACTTCTTTTCCTGACTGCTGCTGTGTGTTCACATAATTTAACACAGCTGTCTTAAGACCGCTGAAGCTGAAATCATAGCTGTCTTTTTCAAGCATTATTCTTTTAAAATGTATGGCATCCGGATCTCCCTCTTTTGCCAGTTTGTCTATCTTGGGTCCCCCGGGATATCCAAGGCCAAGGACTCTTGCCACCTTATCGTATGCTTCTCCTGCCGCATCATCTCTGGTACTTCCCATCACACGGCATTTTGTGTAGCTTTCCATTGCCGCTATATTGGTATGTCCTCCGCTTACGATGAGAGCCGCAAAGGGTGGCTCAAGATCAGGATGCTGGATAAAATCAGCCGAAATATGCCCCATTATATGATTGACACCTATAATAGGTATATCCGTAGCATAAGCCACTGCTTTGGCTGTTGCGATTCCTATAAGCAGCGCTCCCACAAGACCCGGTCCGCAGGTGACTCCAATAAGATCAATATCCTTAAGAGTTACGTCTGCCTGCTCAAGGGCTTTTTCCATTACCTCATTTATGTTTTCAAGATGGTGTCTGGCAGCAATCTCAGGCACCACTCCGCCGTAATGTTTAAATATATCTATCTGTGATGAAATAATATTGGACAGCACCTGCCTTCCGTCTGCCACCACCGCTACAGCAGTTTCGTCGCAGCTGGATTCAAATGCCATCGTCAAAAATTTTCCGTCTTTCATTTTTATTCCTTCTGCCGCCTTTCATGGCCAAATAACTATTCCCGCCACATGATCAGCGCATCTTCGCCGTTATCTTCGTAATATCCGGGTCTTATGGCGGTTCCTTTAAACCCGTATTTTTCGTAAAATTTTATGGCTTTAATATTGCCGGTTCTAACTTCAAGTGTATGCTTTTTTATACCGGCAGATCCGGTCACTTCAAGCATGACATCCATCATGGCCGATGCTATATGTTTTCTCCTGAAACGCGGGTCAACTGCCACATTTGTTATATGGCCCTCATCCAAGATGTTCCATATGCCCATATAGCCGGCCACATTCCCCGAAATCTCGGCAACGATATAAAAAGATAATTTGTTTTCCAGCACATCAGATCTTACCGATTCAATGGACCATGGATCATTGAAACATATCTTTTCCAGCTCGGCTATTTCCTCTACGTCTCTCTCCTCTGCCCTTCTGATAATGAGGTCTTTGGTACGGATATCTTCTGTCATATCTTAAGACTCCCGTCTTCCAGTTTCTGCTGGGCCTCTGCTTTTCTCATATAATCCGGCAGCAGTCTTCCTGCCTCTTGCGCCTGACCATTCTTTATCATTTCACGGGCCAGAAGTCCTACAGACGCTGCATCCTGATATCTGTCTTCTTCAGGTGCAATACAGTAATCTTCAGGAGACAGGCGCTTACTTATAATATCCTTATACGCGTCTGCCCCGTCTCCGTAGAAACAGACTCTGTGCCCCTGAGGCAGTACCTTGTCACATATTACTGACAGCACATCTTCCAGCATGCATGCGCATCCTTCCATAAATCCGTCCACTATGCCGTATACCTGTCCTCTTCTGGCATATATTATGCCGCAGGTGACTTTCTCTTTATCGGCTGCCGGTTTATAGCAGAAAGCATCAAGGGTGGGCACTGCCACAGCAGGTATTTCCAGCGCCTGTGCCAGAGCTCTTGCCGTTGCCACTCCTATACGTATGCCGGTGAATGAACCCGGTCCTTTAGAAGCTGCTATATATGAAATTTGTTCTTTTTTTATGCCGCATTTGTCCAGCAGCTGCTTTATCAGCGGCATAAGGTCTCTCAAATGATTTCTCTGTTCCAAAGAACGCAGTTCCGCAAGTATCCTGTCGTCATCAAGAACTGCAACGGAACACAGCGGACCTGTAGTTTCAACAGCTAAAATGTACATCTGTAAATTCGTTCTCCTTCTTTATCACCGTACCGGATTCTTATATGCAAGGCGTCCTCCGGGATCTGGTCTGCCACCATATCTGCCCATTCCACCACGCACAGTCCGTTTCCTTCAAAATATTCTTCTGCTCCGATGTCAAACAATTCTTCGGGATCACATAGTCTGTAGACATCAAAATGATAAAGCGGCAGCCTTCCGCTGTGATATTCTTTTACTATTGTAAATGTCGGACTGCTGACCGTTTCGGTAACTCCCAGTCCTTCTGCTATATATTTTGTAAGAGTGGTCTTTCCTGTCCCCAGATCTCCTTCCAGCGCGATGACCTGCCCTTCGGAGGCTCTTTTACCAAGATCAATTCCAAAGGCTCTTACTTCTTCCTCATCTTTCATTTTAAGTTCTCTTCTCAGCATCATGACTTGCCGCCTTTCATCTGTGCAGAAACGGTGATATCCTCTTATAAAGAATAAATGTTACGATGCTGTTTATACCTGCTTTTACCACGTTGAAAAGCAATATGAACGGCATCAGTTCCATCACGGCATCAAGAGGCCATCCGGTAAATGCCGGTGTGATAAACATGTTAGCTACAAACATTACCGCAGTCATAGCTGCGGTACCTGCCAAAAGTCCTATTACAGCCGCCTTCTTTGTCTTGTGATACCTGTATATTGTTCCGGATGTCATCACAAGAGCTGCTGTGGCAAGAATGTGCATGATTATACCGTACATACCGCTGGCTGCACTGACAGTGAAGCCCTGTATCAGTGAAGTCACAACTGTCAGCACGACACCTGCCACGGGTCCGAATGCAAAGGTTCCTATCAGGATCGGAATATCTGCCGGATCGTATTCAAGAAACGATACCATTGGAAAGATCGGGAAATGTATCACCATGACAAGTACTATGGATATGGCTACCAGCATGGCCATCTTTGCCAGTCTGGCGCTCTTTGTCTTATTATTGTTCATAATATCTTCCTTTCTGATTCTTATATATCACGGTGAATATGCAGCAACTCGTAAGGAAGGGCATAAGGAAAGCCTTGATACATGCAAATATCAAGGCTCTGCAAAACACATACTGCTAATGTCTTAAAACTTATATCAGTCTTTGTTTCTCCCATCCGGACTATACCGTCGGTCCGGGAATCTCACCCGATCAGCGCAGAATTCTTTTCTAAAAACGTATTTTATTCCTGCGCTCGCGGACTATACCGCCGGTGAGGAATCTCACCTCGCCCTGAAACACATCGCATATTCACATTAGCCATTATAGTCTTCTGACGACATTTTGTAAATAGCTTCGGCATATATTTTTGTCATTAGCATAAGTCTGTCAAGATCAATATATTCGTCTTTCTGATGCATCACATCCTCATCGCCGGGGAACAGAGCTCCGAAAGCCATTATACCGGGAGTTGCTCTTGCATAAGTGCCTCCTCCTATTACAAGAGGCTGAGAATCATTATCGCCGGTGTGTTTTCTGTATATTTCAAGAAGAGTCCTTACCATCAGGCTGTCAGGTTCCATGTAAAGGGGATCTTTACTGCTTAGTTTGACCAGCCCTATATCATATCTTTCAAGTATCGGTTCCATCTGGCCGTATATCTTATCTTCACTGAAAGTTACCGGATATCTGATGTTTATGGTAAATTTTCCTGCTTCTCTGTCCATTTCAGCCATACCGACGTTAAATACCAGATCTCCCGATTTATCATCACTGAGTTTTATTCCCAGTTTTTCACCGTCAAGGCAGAAACCTATATAGCGATTATAGAAATCTATAAAATCATTTTGTTCCTCATTGACAAAATTAAGTCTTCCAAGGAACATCATCATGATTGAAATCGCATTGAGCCCTGCGCAAGGCTTGGCTCCGTGTGCAGAAACGCCTGCAGATGTTATCTCCAGTGATTTGCCCATGCCTCTGCAGCTGATTTTGTATCCTGTTTCTTCTTTAAATGCTTCAGCCAGTTTCCTTATCTCATCATACTTTTCTGTATCAGGGCTGTTTACAACCGCACGGCAGGCATCAGCCACACTGTTTGGAGCATTGCCTCCCTTTACAGATCTGAGTTCAAGGCCGTTTGCACTGTTTTTACCGAATTTCTTTGCAAATTCGAAAATAAGCATGCCTTTTTCCCCGTTTATAAGAGGAAAATCAGCATCAGGGGTAAATCCCAAATCCGGGCGTTTCTCTTTGGAGAAATAATACTCCATGCCCTTCCAGTCAGTCTCTTCGTCCAGCCCGAGTATGAGCCTTATTGTTGCCGAAGGCACATATCCGGCATCTTTCAGTGCCTTCATAGCATAAAGGCATGAAATCACAGGTCCTTTGTTATCGCTGGTTCCTCTGCCATAGAGCTTCCCGTCATGGATTTCTCCTCCATAAGGCGGATATGTCCATCCGTTTCCTGCAGGCACCACATCAAGATGGCCTATCACTGCCATTATCTTTTCACCGGTGCCGGGAAAGTCTATGTGGCCGCCGTAGTTATCCACATTTTTTGTTTCAAATCCCAGGCTCCGTCCTATTTCCAGGGTGGTCTCAAGAGCTTCTCCCACTCCCTGCCCGAAGGGGTGCACCTTATTATCGGCTCCTATAAAACTTTCGCCCTCCTCGCTGTTTACTCTGACAACCTGCTGGAGGGCTGAAATCATATCTTCCCTGTTTTTCTCAAGGAAAACTTCCCAGTTCATTATTAAACTGCCTCTACTCCTTTGATTTCAGGGTAGCTTTCTTTTATTATTCTTTCCACTACTCCCTTTATGGTCATCTGTGCACCCGGGCATCCTGCGCAGTGACCCTGAAGTCTTACTTTTACCACATTATCTGCAGTAAGTTCAACAAATTCAATATCTCCTCCATCTCTCTGAAGGAAAGGCCTGATCTGGCCTATGGCGTCTTTTATCTTTTCTTCCATTTTATCTCTCCTTTATTCTATTTTATCTGTCTTTATCTTCGGAACCGTCTTCTATGATAGTGTCAAATCCGCCGCTGACACCGCCATTCTTGATGTGAGTAACGATGATATTTTTTGTTGCCTCGTTGGTGCCTCCAAAACTTATGGCACCGGATGCACCTTCAAAATCTGTAAGTTCTGCCAGAGCCTGTCTTATATATTTGCCGCTGGGGATACCTGTTTTCTGAGCCTGTTCCAGTTCCTCCGCAGCACCTTTAGCTGCCGGGGTAGTATCGTATTCTTCGACTATTGTCTCAGAATCTGTAGACATAGTAGTTTCATATGCGTTCTGTATAGCCTCAAGTGCCATCAGATAGGCATCAAAGGCCACTGCTGTGGCATCTGAAGGCTCCTTATCTTCGCCATATTTTTCTTTATATGCTTTAAGGAATTTTTCTGACATCTCTGTAACTTTCACATCAGAACTGAAATCTGTTGCATATGCTACATCAAGATTTTCCTGTGATTCTACAAAGCTTATGAATTCAGTGTCGCTCCAAGCTTTTGTCCCTACATACAATATATCAGTCAGTCCGGCCTTTTCTGCCTGTTTAAAAAATTCTTCCGCTACTTTAGGTGATACTGCCAGAAAGACTGACTCAGCCCCTGATTCTTTTATTCCCTCAATTGCCGCAGAATAATCTCCTGATACAGCTTCCAGCTCAAACTCACCGACAATACAGTCATTATTCTCTGTCAGAGTCTTCAGTCTGTTGGAAAATCTTTTTATAATAGGTGTAGCTGTGTCATCTCCTTTAAGTTTCACAGTGGCAGCAGAGGAAATATTCTGGTCTGAATATATGAAATCTGCCAGGGCGTCTCCCTGCTTTGTCTCTGCAAATGTAGCACAGAAATAATATTCATTATTGATTGTAATGAGAGGATTGGTACTGGTTATGGAAATTGCAGGTATATTATTTGCTTTTACAGCATCACCTGCCACCAGAGTTACTGTCTCACCGTAACTTCCCAAAATAACTGACGGCTTCTGAGCCACCAGTTCCTGGATGGCAGTTTCAGCAGCATTCATCTCCGACTGATTGTCTGCGTATACAAGTTCCACTTTTTTACCTGCCACTTCAGGGTACAGTTGGTGAGCAAGTTCTATTCCCATTATCTCTTCGTTACCCTGAGTTTTATATTCACCCGTCAGTGGTTCATAAACGCCTATCTTGATAACTCCGCTCTCCTCATCGGCAATTTCAGACGTTTTATCAGTAAAAAACGCATTTTTAAAATTGTTGAATGTGGTGCAGCCTGTTATAAGACTGACTGTCAGCAGCATACAAATTACAATACCGAATTTCTTTTTCATAAAATTTCTCCAGCTTATTCTCCCAAATAGGCTTTTTTAACTCTCTCATCATTTAACAGCTGCCTGCCCTCACCGGTCATTGTTATGAAACCGGTCTCCATCACATAGGCAATATCTGATATCTCGAGAGCTGCCTTAGCGTTTTGTTCTATCAGAAGCACATTTACACCTGCTTCTTTTATCTGTTTTATTATAGCAAAAATATCTCTGATTACAAGTGGCGCAAGTCCCAAAGAAGGCTCATCAAGCATGAGAAGTTTTGGCTTTGTCATAAGAGCTCTGCCGACCGCAAGCATCTGCTGCTCTCCGCCCGAAAGAGTACCTGCCAGCTGCCATTCGCGTTCCTTCATTCTTGGAAAAAGCTCGTATACCCAGTCCCTGTCTTTTCTGATTTCTTCTTTATCTTTTCTCAGATAAGCTCCAATCATCAGATTCTCTTCAACTGTAAGATCGGGGAACACTTTTCTGCCTTCCGGGCATAAGGCTATCCCCTGTTTTACTATTTCTTTTGTGACAGTCGCAGTTATATCGTTTCCATTCCAGATCACTTCTCCGGAAGTCTTGCTGACCTGCCCCATTATTGCTTTAAGCGTTGTTGATTTACCGGCACCGTTAGCTCCGATAAGAGAAACTATCTGCCCGTCCGGTATCTCCATATCTATGCCTCTGAGGGCATGTATACCACCGTAATGTACATTCAGACCTTTTATCTCCAGCATTATTCTCCCACCCCCAGATAAGCTTCTATAACTCTTGGATCAGACTGTATTTCCTTGGGAGAGCCGTGAGCTATAAGAGCGCCGTAATCCAGCACATATATTCTCTCGCAGACACCCATTATGACCTGCATATGATGCTCTATCATAAGAATGGACAGATCAAAATCATCTCTTATCTTTGAAACAAGATGCATCAGTTCATCTGATTCCTGTGGATTCATACCTGCAGCAGGTTCATCCAGCAGCAGCAGCTTTGGTTTTGTAGCCAGTGCCCTTGCAATTTCCAGATGACGCTGTTTTCCGTAAGGAAGGGATGTGGCCAGATCATCTTTATTCTTTTCCAGATCAAACATCCTGAGAAGCTTCATAGCTTCTTCATGCATGGTCTCTTCCTCTTTTCTGTTCCTTCGGAACGCTGCCGAAAATATGCCGGCTTCCATATTCATGTGCATAGCCACCAGCACATTTTCAAATACGGACATTCCTTTAAAAAGTCTGATGTTCTGGAATGTTCTTGCAACACCCAGCTTTGTTATCCTGTCGGGAGAAAGTATCTTCACATCTTTGTATTTCCCGTCATTTTTACCTTTATACATGGTCTTCATCTTTCCATGGGGATGATTTTCGACCACAGTTTCTCCGTTGATTGCCACGCTTCCGTTAGTAGGAGCATACACTCCTGTTATAACGTTGAAAGCAGTTGTCTTTCCTGCTCCATTAGGTCCTATCAGTCCGATAATCTCTCCTTTATTTACTTCAAGGCTCAGATTGTCAACAGCAACAACGCCTCCGAACTGCATGGTTATATCAGAGACACGGAGCACATTTTCTCTTTTCATTTTAACGTGCCTCCTTTTCTATGTCTGTGTTTTTTTTGTGTTTTTTGCCTAAATTTTTTATCTTCAATGGTAAATTCCTGAAAAATACTATGAAACCATTCCAGCTGAATTCCTTTGTTCCCATTATTCCCTGTCTGTAGAACAATACTATCAGCATAATGATAACGGCAAATACAACTTTTCTGAATCCGGGACGCATGAACGCAAAATCCATCCCCAGGAATGAACCGGCATCCAGAAATCTGAGCCACCACTCAGAGCATGCCACAAACAGGAATGAGCCTATTATAGAACCTGTAACCGAGCCTATGCCTCCTATTACCACAATTAGCAGCAGTTCATATGTCATATTTGATGTAAAGGGGGTAGATGCGATGGAATTCTGGAACATTGCCAGCAGTGCGCCTCCTATCCCTGCAAAAAACGAGCTTATTACAAAACTCCACTGTTTGTGACGGAAAAGATTTACTCCCATGGCCTCCGCCGCGATTTCATCATCTCTTATGGCTTTAAATGCCCTGCCATAGGAAGAATTTATCAGCAGTATTATAAAAACTATACATATACCTGATATTATAACGGGGAAAAGCGGCGTACTATATGTGGAAAAGCTTCTTAAAATATTGGATCCGTTGGTTATGGACCCAAGAGCATTCCACTGGAAAAAAGCACGCAGTATTTCTGCAAAACCAAGAGTGGCTATGGCAAGATAATCGCTTTTCAGTCTCAGTACAGGTATCCCTATGAGGAAAGCCACTATTGCTGCCAGTATACCGGCAAGAATCATAGGAATCAGCATACCTATATACTCTCCTATAACTGCGCCTGTTTCACCCAGCATGCTTCCAAGGGCATTACTGAAAATCTCAGGTATGGAGAACTTAATAAGTCCACCGTCAAAATACTGATATACAGAATCCCGGCTTGCAGCAGGTATACTCAGTACAGCATATGTATAAGCACCTATAAGCATGAACCCTGCCTGTCCCAGAGAAAATAGTCCGGTGAATCCGTTAAGCAGATTCATTGAAACTGCTACCAGTGCATAAATCGCTCCCTTTTCAAGGACAGTGAACATCATGCTCATTCCTGAAGTGGGAGGAATAAGCATATTGCCCAGGTATACCAATAATAAAACTATAAGGCACGCGGAAGCTGTAAGAATATTTCTCTGTTTTTTACTGATTTCTCTGTTCATAATATCCGCCTCCCTACACCTTATCAATATTCTTTTCTCCGAAAAGTCCCGTAGGCTTAACCATAAGGATCACTATCAGGAGTACAAATGTAAAGGCATTGGAAAATGTGGTCCACCCCAGACCCTTGATTATGTTCTCACATATACCGATTACAAAAGCTCCTATAACTGCTCCCGGTATGGATCCTATGCCTCCGAAGACTGCCGCTACAAAGGCTTTAAGTCCCGGCATAGCACCGGATGTGGGCATTACACCTGTATAATTTGTAAAATAGAGCACTGATCCTATGGCTGCCAGGAACGATCCTATAATAAAAGTAACAGTAATTATTCTGTTTATATCTATACCCATGAGCTGTGATGTCTCAAAATCTCTTGATACAGCCCTCATGGCCATACCTATTTTGGTATGTTTTATGAGCATCACAAGTCCGATAACCAGTATCAGGGTCAGCACCGGTGTTATCACAGTGACCATCTTAGTATTGGCTCCGAATATCTCTACTGTCTGCGACAGCCATGGAATATCAGGATAAGTCTGTGTAAGCCCTCCTGTAGCATAAAGAGCTGCGTTCTGCAAAAGATAACTGACACCTATGGCAGATATCATTATGGACATTCTCGGTGCGGTTCTCAAAGGTCTGTACGCAACCTTTTCTATCATTACACCCAGAAATACAGTAAGAATTATTACAACCGGTACAGATAAATAAAGCGGAAGATCCGCAGCAAGATATACCATCATAAGTCCTGCCACCATGAACATATCCCCATGAGCAAAATTTATGAGCCTGAGGATACCATAGACCATGGTATATCCTATGGCAATCAGTGCGTATTGACCGCCTACGGATATTCCGGCCAGCAAATAAGGCAGGTTTTCTACCATAAAATTCATTTTCATTCCTCCAGAATTTATGACGTCTTTCCATTGCAAAAGCCGACTTCCTGCAGTAACGGAAGGAATCCGCTTTTGCAATGGCTCAATACAATGACAAGCGGGAGAAACAGTTCCCCCGCTTTTCCGTTTACGATTCAGATTTAAAATATTATTTAACCTGCTGATTTGGAATATCGCACAGCAACTATTTTTCTACAGTCTGAGTAGCCACATACTCCCAGACGCCTGTTTCAGTATTGCACTTCTTTACAACTGCTTCACTTCTGTCAGCATCGCCTGATTCAAGGAATACTACTTTTCCGCATACACCTTCGTATGTAACAGATGGAAGTGCTGCAAGAATATCGGCAGGATCTGATGAACCTGCAGCTTTTATAGCTTCAAGTGCGACATAATATGCATCATATCCCATTGCTGTAACAGCTGCCAGATCTGTATTTCCACCGTTATTGGCAAGATTTGTGCTGTCTTCTTCTATCCATTTTTTAATGCCTTCATCAAACTCCGGATTTCCACCTTCCTGATAGAAAGTTGTAACTATGATTTCAACATCTGTTCCTTTTGCAGCTCCGGTTATAACGTTGGAATCCCATGTATCTCCTGCAAGAATAGGCATTCCCAGTTTCTGTGCATCGGCCTGATTGATGATAAGAGCTGCAGCTTCTGTTGATACAGGTGAGAAGAATACATCACATCCGTTTTTCTTTGCATTGGCAACATAAGCTGAGAAGTCTGAATTTCCCTGTTCAAACTGTTCCTCTACAACTGTTCCTCCAAGCTTTTTGAAAGCTTCGACAAAATAGTTTACAAGACCTACTGAATAGTCGTCTCCCATTTTGGAAAGGCAGTAAGCTTTTCTCATTCCGTTATCGTAAGCATAGTTGGCAAGTACAGTTCCCTGGAAAGGATCGAGGAAGCAGATTCTGAAATAATTTGCTGCTTCTGTTACCTGAGGATTTGTGCAGGTGATTCCGATAGCAGGAACGCCTGCTTTATCAAATGTAGGGCCTGCAGCTATGGCAACAGCAGAACCATATGTACCAAGTACAAGGGAAACACCCTGTGAAACCAGAGTCTCTGCCGCAGTTATGCCTTTACCGGCATCAGATTCATTATCAACGTTAACCAGCTCCACTTTATATGTTTCGCCGCCAACTTCCACAGCAGGAGTAACAGAATTGGCATACTGGACTCCCAGTGTCTCCTGTTTTCCGCCGGCGCCGTTATCTCCGGATGCAGGTTCAAACACACCGATCTTAATGGTTCCGGCATAATCGCCTTCTCCCTCCTTGTCTTTGCTGCCACAGCCTGCAAACAATGCAAATACCATGACAAGCACCAGCATTAAAGAAATTATTTTTTTCATTTTCACACCCTCCTTGTTGACACACAATCAACTTGTTTTCAGAAAATAAATATAAAAAAATTATACCCTTACATCACTGTAATTGCAATGGTTTTTTATCATTTTGTCCATGTATTCATTATTCTTTTGTGATTAAACAAAAAAAATGTGGTAATATATAATTGTCACAAATTCAGAAAAACACAGGAGGATCATAATTATGAAATGGGTTTGCACAGTATGCGGATATGTTCATGAAGGACCTGAAGCTCCGGCTGAATGTCCGGTGTGCCATGTAGGCGCAGATAAATTTATAAAACAGGATGAAGGAAACGTTGAATGGGCCGATCAGCACGTTGTTGGTGTTGCCAAAGATGTTGACCCCGAAATCATCGAAGGACTGAGAGCGAACTTTGAAGGAGAATGCTCAGAAGTAGGTATGTATCTTGCAATGGCAAGAGTTGCCCACAGAGAAGGCTATCCTGAAATCGGTCTTTACTGGGAAAAAGCTGCATGGGAAG